>JACQYT010000060.1 GCA_016208085.1 Elusimicrobiota bacterium
TGTTCCAAGGGCGAGGCTCCGGACGTTAATGAATTAAGCAAGGGGCTGGATAGGAACACAAAAGACCGGCTTAAGGATTTGTACAATCGGAACAGCCGGATGTTCGACGGAACGGCCAAGTTGGCTGCGAAAGATTTAAGATCGGTCCCCTCAAACAGCGCCGCAACGCTCACCGGTAAGGGCGGCCAGGTCACCGATTTGAAATCCTACGAGCCGAACACCCCAAAATTAAACCCCACCGCTGAATTCAGCCTGAGCGGCACAAAACTGTCCGGGGAAACCTCGAATCCGGCCGCTGCAAAACAACCCGCCGGCTTGCCGGCATCTGTTGCGCAAACCAAAGCTTCGGCCGACACAACCGCCGGGTCATCATCAAAATCCCCGGCCGCCGCCGCTGCATCCGATAAGGCCGCGGTTTCGGCAGCCGAGCCTCAAACCTGTGATGAATGCAAGCGGGTTGAACCCAACCTTTCAAAAAGATGCCTGGGAATATGCTGCACGGAAGCGGTAAAAAAGTATCCAAAGGACGCAGCGAAACAATCAGACTGCTACACACTATGCACCGGTATTACCGCCGGGGCGGCGGCACAATGTAAGTGTTGCCAAGATTACAACAGTCTTTGCACTACATCTGTCTCCGGCTGTACACCTGGCGGCGGAACCGGCGGTCCCAGTTGGTGGGATAAAATCACCGGCAAAACAGAACCGTGCGGCAAGAGCTGGTACAATAAGAACAAGAATTGCTGCATAAATAAAATAACCATCGGTAAGAAATGCGGCCAGGAGTGTTACGACCCCAAGACGGAATGCTGCAAAGACGGCAAAAAATTTGAGAAGTGCGAGAAAAAATGTTACAACCCCAAGAAAGAATGCTGTAAGGAAGGCGAGAAGTATACCGACAAAATAAAAATCCTGCGCGATTGCCCCGCACGCTATCAAAAAAAAGCGCCCACCTCAAACGGTTGCGGCGGAAAATATTCTAATTTATGGATTAGCGATAATCCCACAGGCGGTGCCAATACCAGTTTTCGGGGGCCATGTGACACTCATGATATAGACTACGATACATGCAAAAAAGACGCCAGCCAGACCGATGAGGCATACAAGACATTTGCAGATACAAAATTTCTCAACAGCATGTACGCCGTTTGCGATGATAATCTGGATCATACTGGTGCAGAGTGGTTGACATGTAGGCAAAATGCCGGAAAGTACCAAAGGATGGTGAACCCAGGGGTTATAACTAGCAGTTACCGGGATGCGCAGTTGAATAGTTGCAGATGCTGCCCAATTGGAGTATCGCCGTAAAATGATTCAGTATAAGAGGTTGGCAGGTATTTATGTCTAATAAAAAGGCCACATTCTTCACTATTTGGATTTTATTCTTAGTTTCGACACCGTGCTGTTATGCGCTGAAAGGAACAAGATACGACAATGTCCCTGCGCTTCTTAAAGCAATGTCAAGCAAAGATCCGAAAGTCAGCCGCAAGGCTTACGACGACGCGCAAAAACTGGAAAAATCCGATATTCCGGCGCTTTTTAAGGAATTGGAGAATGAAGACCCATCCATCTGCGCGATAGCTATAGATAGATTGGTGCGCACAATTAATGAGAAAGAGGAAACGATTACAGTATTAAAGAATCTTCTTAAGAGTGAGCGCAAGGTGGTGCGCCAGGGCGCGGCAATAGGCTTGATGGATATAGATCCTTCTCTGGGAAAGGGACTGATGCCGATCCTTATTGAGGCCATAAAGGATGGGTTGCCAGAGTGGTACGAGATGAAAGCTGTGACAGCTCTTGATCACATAGGTCCGGAAGCCAAAGATGCAGTTCCGGCAATCATTGAAGCAATGAAGCGACATCCGGATTCTGGCTTCGTTTATCGCGCGACCTTGAGATTTATTGGAACCCCGGAAGCCCTGGAAGCGACAAAGCCATACGAACGGGAACGGGCGCGACGAAAAAAACTGGTGAAACCCATTTCCATGTTCGCGGACAGCACAATCGGAAGTTCCCTGATAACGGCTGCTTTTTTAGGTTTGTTTTTGTGGAGCCGGTCCAGGCGCAAAAAAGGAGACAAAATAATCTGCTGGCCTTTGTTAATCCCCGTGTTTTTCTGGGGTATATTTGTTCTTGATTCTTTGTTAGATGAACCGTCAATGAATGATCCACTTCTCCAGGGGCTCTACGGGTTCCAAATTTATATTGGTCTATTTATCATAACCCTGGCCGGCTTGATTCCGTGGTTGGCAGGCCTGCTGTGGCGGAAAAGGTAGCAGGCAGGGGGGCAGGGGGACGCTGTTTCCTATTTTCCTAATTCGATAAAATATTGTCCGACAACATTTTATCCTACCCGGCACGGGGTTTTCTTCAACACCTTGCCGCCTGCCTGCCGGCAGGCAGGGAGATGAGGGAGAAATTTCTTTCTCCCTCAAACTCCCTCTTTCCCCAAGGTTACCCCGACCTAAAAAAGGCTAAAGGATGAAGGCTGAAGGATAAAGGAAAAACAAAGAGATTATTCCGGCCTTTAGCCTTTATCCCTAATCCTGCTGTCGGGGTCATCGTGTATTATATTTTAAGAAAAGCCGGGGAGGCTATGGAAAAAGAGAAAAAAAGCCGCGCAGAAGTGCTGGCCGTTGTAGAAAACATGACGGGCGTCACAAAAGAAGCTATCTTCAGGCATACCCGTGAAAGAGGCCCGGTGCATGCGCGCGCAGTCTATTGTTATCTATGCACGAAGGATGCCGGGTCCACCGGCAGCGAGTTGATGCGTGAACTTGGAATGAGCCCTGGCGGGATTTCAAAACTGGTTGCAAAAGACAGGTTCCTGACGAAGGCCCTGAAATTAGGAAGTTAGGAAACAGCGTCCCCTTTAAAATGATAAAATTACCGGTAGCTTTATCCGGCGCGGAGGCTTCAAAGTGAAAACAACGGTTGAGATCCCCCATTTTCAGGACATAGACAGAAAACAACAGAATGAGTGGTACGCCGGCGCTCTCTTCAAAACTCCCGCGCTGCCGGGCGCCAAAAAATTCTACTGCCTCGACATGTTCCCCTATCCCTCCGGCGAGGGCCTGCACGTGGGCCATCCGGAAGGCTATACCGCTTCCGACATACTCTGCCGGTACAAAAGGATGCGCGGCTTTGACGTCCTGCACCCGATGGGCTGGGACGCCTTCGGCCTGCCGGCCGAAAATTACGCCATAAGCACGGGCGTGCATCCGGAGCTGACCACGAACAGGAACTGCGAGAATTTCAAGCGCCAGATAAAATCGCTCGGCTTCAGCTATGACTGGGACCGGGAGATAAACACCACCTCTCCCGGCTACTACCGCTGGACGCAGTGGATCTTCCTAGAGTTGTTCAAAAAGGGACTGGCTTTTGAGGCCACCATGCCCATCAACTGGTGCCCGGAATGCAAGACGGGACTCGCCAATGAGGAGGTCTTTCAGGGCCGCTGCGAGCGCTGCGAGACCCCCATAGAGAAGAAAAGCCTTAAACAATGGATGCTCAGGATCACCGCTTACGCCGACCGCCTGCTGGACGACCTGGACGGGCTTGACTGGCCGCATTCCACCACGGCGATGCAGAAAAACTGGATAGGACGCTCCGAGGGCGCTGAAATAGATTTCAGGATAGACGGCCGCGATGAAATAATCAAAGTCTTCACCACCAGGCCGGACACGCTGTACGGCGCCACTTACCTGGTGCTCTCGCCCGAACACGGCGCGGTATCGGATATAAGCGCCCCGGACCGGCTTGGGGCGGTAAAAGCCTATATTGCCGCCGCAGCCGGCAAATCGGATCTGGAGCGGACGGAAGAAAAGGAGAAAACCGGCGTTTTCACCGGAGCGTACGCCCTGAATCCGGCGAGCGGCGCCAGGATACCTGTCTGGACAGCCGACTATGTCCTTACGACCTACGGCACCGGCGCCATCATGGCCGTGCCGGCCCACGATGAACGGGACCGGGAATTCGCCGAAAAATTCGGTCTGCCGATAATACAGGTCGTGGCCCCGATGCCCGGCCAGTCGCCGGTCGCCAGTCGCCAGTCGCCAGTCGCCGGCCAAGCGGGCGGCGGAGACGGGCCCGCGCTGGACAAGGCTTTCTGCGATGAAGGCGTATCGGTCAATTCCGAACTGATAAACGGCCTTAAAACGCCCGACGCCAAGAAAAAAATCATCTCCTGGCTCCAGGAAAAAAGACTGGGCCGGGCAAAAGTCAATTTCAAGCTGCGCGATTGGGTTTTTTCAAGACAGCGCTACTGGGGCGAGCCCATACCGATAGTGCACTGCGATAAATGCGGCGCCGTGCCCGTCAACGAATCCGACCTGCCGGTGCTGCTGCCCAAAGCGGAGAAGTACCTGCCGACCGGGACCGGCCAATCCCCTCTGGCCGTAATGGAAGACTGGGTGCGGACCAAATGCCCGAAGTGCGGAGCTCCGGGAAGAAGGGAAACCAACACGATGCCGCAGTGGGCGGGCTCCTGCTGGTATTACCTGCGCTTTACCGACCCGAAAAACGCGGACGCCTTCGTCTCTCCGGCGGCCGAAAAGGCCTGGCTGCCGGTGGATCTCTATATCGGGGGCGCCGAGCACGCGGTACTGCACCTCTTGTACGCGAGGTTCTGGCATAAAGTCCTCTATGACCTGGGATACGTTTCAACCAAAGAACCGTTTAAAAAACTGGTCCACCAGGGCATGATACTTTCCTACGCGTACCGCGATTCAAAGGGCGTCTACAGGAATTACGAGGAATTGGACATCAGGGAAGCCGGCCTGGCCGTCACCGAGGAAGGCGAACAGCTCAGGCCGGCGGTGGAAAAGATGTCCAAATCCAAGAAAAACGTGATCAACCCCGATGATATACTCAAAAAATACGGCGCCGACGCATTCCGGATGTATGAGATGTTCATGGGCCCGCTTGAAGACGTAAAGCCGTGGGATATGCGCGGCATAGAAGGCATATACCGCTTTCTGAAAAGGGCCTGGGTCTGGGCCGCGCCCCGGCCTTCGGCCTTAGGGCAGTCACAAGTCACAGGTCACAGGCCGCAGGCCACAAGAGCGCAAGACGGAGAAGAAAAAAATCCCGGTTTTCAGCCTTCAGCCCTCAGCCTTCAGCCTGACAAAGATCTTGAGCTTATCCGCAATCAGACCATAGCCAAAGTGACGGATGACCTGGAAAGCCTGAAATTCAACACGGCCATATCAGCGCTTATGATCTACCTGAATAAACTGGCCGGAAAGGAAAGCGCCGCTCCCCTGGACCTCAAAGTTTTCCTGGCGCTGCTGCATCCTTTCGCGCCCCATATAACCGATGAGCTCTGGATGATGAACGGCGGCAACTCCAGCCTTCTGTCTGAATCCTGGCCGTCGGCGGACTTCGCGGTCCTGGCCGCTCGGCGGATAGAAATACCCGTGCAGGTGAACGGCCGCGTAAAGGCGCGGATCTTCGCCGGGGAAAGCGCGGATGAGGAAACGCTTAAAAAGATGGCGTTTGAAAGCGTGGCGAAACAGTTGGAGGGAAAAACAATATTAAAGACCATAGTTGTCCCGAAAAGACTGGTCAGCATAGTGGTCAAGCGACGCACTTAGGGGGTTTTTATGAAAAAGAATATTTTGACCGTCGCCGCGGCGCTGGCGCTTTGCGCCTGCGGAGCCACTTCAGATATCGTATACCGGCCGGCTGAGCAGAAACTGCCTCAGCACATAAAAAGGATCTGCATCAGGCCTTTCACCAACAAGACCCCCCAGTTCGGACTGGAAGAAAAACTCACGCTGAAGGCCATAAATGAATTTTTGAAGAACGGGGAATATGCCGTATCTTCCGAGGGAAACTCGCAGGGCGTAATAGTGGGCGAGATAAACCGTTATATACTGACCCCGATACAATACGACGTGAACCTCGTGCCCACGGTTTACAAGCTGAACGTTATAGTCATGGTACGCTTCCTGGACAAGGAAGCCAACCGCTATTTATGGGAGGAACCGGCGCTCGAGGCCATCAAGCTGTATTCCGCCGCGACGCTTCCCGGCGGGCTGACGGAAGAGCAGGCCCGCGAGTCACTTTGGGAAATACTGGCCAAAGACATAGTTAAAAGGACGGTGAAAGGCTTCGGCTCGGTCACCAGCGCCTCGCAAAGAAAGATCTCCCCGGTCGAAGTCATAGTCTCAACGCCGACAGGAAAATAATGCAGGAAATTTCCGCTGATACGATGTTCCAGGAATGGGCCGACAACAGGACGCGGCCCGTTTACTGCCTGGCCGGCGAGGAGAGGTCCTTTAAGGCCGACGCCCTGGAAAAACTGCTTTCCGGATTCAACACCGACGCTTTCAATTTTTCGCAGTACGACGGGGAGACCGCCGACATAAACGACCTTGTAAGCGCGGCTATGACGCCGTCGTTTGCGGGCGGCACAAGGCTTATCTTGTTCAAAAGCGCGGAAAAGTTAAAAAAAGAACAGGCCCAGCGGCTGGCTGAATATCTCCAAAACCCGTCAAACGCCACGATCCTGTTGATATTGCTTGACAAAAAAACGGATTCGGCGGAACTTATAATAAAAACCCTGCCGGCCTCCGCCGCCCTGATCAATTTCGCCCCTCTTGAAGGCGTCCAGGCCGCGATGTTCGTCAAAAAGATGCTTGAAAGAGAAGGCCTGAGCGCCTCCCAGGAGGCGCTGGAGCTACTGGTGGAGACGGCGGGTTCCGACGCCATGACCATAAAAAATGAAGCGGCCAAACTCTCCGCCTGGCGGCACGGCGGCAAAAAAACCCTGGAACCCGAAGACATAATGGAATCGGCGGGTTTTTCAAAAACCCTCAACCCTTTTGCCTTTTCAAACGCGCTCCTGGCTAAAAACGGGCCGCTTGCCGCGGATCTCGCCGACAGTATGCTTCGGGAAGGCGTGGAAGCCGTCGGCCTGGTCGTCGCCGCAGCCTACATAACGGAAAAACTTCTGAAAGTAAAGAAGCTGTCCGGGGACGCTTCGGGCAAAAGTTCGGTTTACGCGCTCGGCTTAAGCCCCGGTTATTACCGGCGGCTTCTGGAGGCTTCAAAGCCGTTTACGCCGGAAAAACTTTTAAAAAATCTTAACCGCTGCCTTGAGATGGAAGCCATGCTTAAATCCTCCTCCGGCAGGGACCCCGGACTCCTGGTAAAACAGCTTATCTTTGAGATAACAAGGTGAGGCAGAGTAATGGTAGCCGCAAGCTTTAGCTTGCGTTTGAAGCGCAGGCTGAAGCCTGCGACTACAAATAAAATGTTGAAGCAACATTTTATCCTACCCGGCACGGGGTTTTCTTCATCCCCGTGCCGGAGATGAGGGGGAAATTACTTTCCCCCTCAAACTCCCCCTTATCCCAAGGTTTCCCCGACCAGAGGTCGGGGCATTATAAAAATTTTTGCCGCAAAAATTTTTAGTAAACAGTTATTTTACGGAAGAACTGCCGGCGATAGTTTTTATGCGCAAAGCAAGGCGGGATTTCTTTCTCGCGGCCGCTTTCCAATGGAGGGCGCCGGTTTTAGCGGCCTTATCCAGGAGGGCATAGACTTTGGGCAGAAGCTTCTGCGCGGATTCTATGTCTTTTTTTGCGACCAAAAGCCCGAATTCCCTGGCGGCGTTATGAATCCTGGTTTTAACGCCCCTGTTCCTGGAAGCGAGACGCTCGGATTTGCGCCATGCTTTAATACCGCTGGTATGCCGTCCGGTCTTAAGTTTAGCCATATTTGCATAGTTTATTAATTTATGCGGGAAAAATCAATTCCAAAAAAGCGCCCCGCTTTTTTGGATAATCGTTCGCCTGTCAAACCACTATAGCTTTGTGTTTTCCCAATGAACACTTTTGAAATATTACATCGCCGGTCAGAGAAGAAACCGAAAAACCCGGCTCCGGCTGAGACTTCCGGGATACCAGGCCTTTTTCGCCTTAGCTCGGCGACGCTTGCCACAAAAGTCCTGGGCTACGCCCGCGACGCCCTGCTGGTGGCGGTTTTCGGCGGCGGGGCGCTGACCGACGCCTATTACGCGGCCTTCCGCATCCCGAACCTGTTCCGGCGCACCCTGGGCGAAGGGGCGGTGAACGCAGGGTTTATCCCGGCGCTTGAAAAAGAAAAAGCCGCTTCCGGGGACAACGGCAGGCTTTTCTTCAGTTCCGCCTGGACGCTGATATTTTTCCTGTCGCTGGCGCTGGCCGCGCTGGGAATAACCTTCAGGGCAGAGCTGGTAAAAGCGATCTCTTACGGCTTCACCGCAAGGCCGGAGCAGTTCGCGCTGGCCGGAGCCGTTACCGCCCTGCTGATGCCGCATCTCGTGTTCGTCAACGCCTCCGCGCTGTTTGCGGCGGCCCTGAACTCGGCCGGCGAATTCTTTTTGCCCGCACTCGCGCCGGCGGCCTTTTCGCTGGTTATAATAGGCTATCTTTTCGTTATACGCTCCCCGTTCGCCCGGCCGCTCTCCCCCGCCGTACTGCTCATGGGCCTGGCCGCGGCGGCGACGGCTTCCGGGCTTATACAGGCGGCGGCGCTTATCCCGAGCCTCAAAAAAGCCGGTTACGGGCTGAAATTCTCCAATCCTTTCAAAACGCCAGCTGTCTGGCGGACCATGCTGTTCACGGCGCCGGCGGCGGCCGTGATGGCGCAGGACCAGATCTCGCTTTTTATAAATACCATGTACGCCAGTTTCCTTGAGCCCGGCTCCATAACGGCCATATATAACGCCGCCAGGCTGATACAGTTCCCTGTTTCGCTTTTTGCCGCCGCAGCCGCCGCGATAAGCCTGCCGGAGCTGGCCAGGAACTCCGCCGCGAACCGCCTGGAAGACTTCGGCCTGGCTTTAACCGCCTCTTTCAAAACTACCGCGCTTATAATAATACCGGCGACGCTCGGCCTGATGGCCTTAAGCCTGCCCCTCTCGCGGGCCCTTTTTG
This sequence comes from Elusimicrobiota bacterium, assembly GCA_016208085.1. Lineage (GTDB taxonomy): Bacteria > Elusimicrobiota > Elusimicrobia > Elusimicrobiales > UBA9959 > JAHJSU01. The sequence goes on from JACQYT010000060.1 coordinate 8,925, forward strand.
AACACGGCCGGTTCACTTATGAGGGCAGCGTCCTTACCGCCGGCGTGCTTTTTTATCTGGCGCTCGGCCTGCCCGGCTACGGCGTCAACAAGCTTGCCGCGGCGGCCTGCTACGGGGCGGGCGACATGAAAACGCCGGTAAAGATAGTCCTTGTCCAGACGGCGCTGAACGCCGTCCTGTGCTTTATTCTTATGCGTTCCCTGGGCGCCAGGGGACTGGCGCTGGCCACGGCTTTAAGCTCGCTTGCCGCGGCCGCGCTGTTTGCGCGGGCGCTGAAAGCGCGCGGCGTTTTGTCTCCGGGGCCGGCCGCTTTCTATTGTAAAGCGCTGGCCTCCGCCGGGGTTATGGCGGCTTTCTGCCTGGCGGCAAAATATTTTCTAAGCGGTTTTCACCCCGTTTTTACCGTGGCCCTGGCCGTTGGCGGCGGCATAGCGGTTTATTTCGGCGGGCTTAAAGCCCTGGGGCTCCAGGAGCGGAAATTAATCACCGGCGGAAGGTTTTAAATAAAATGTTGTCCGACAACATTTTATCCTACCCGGCACGGGGTTTTCTTCAACACCTTGCCGGAGATGAGGGGGAAATTTCTTTCCCCCTCAAACTCCCCCTTGCCCCAAGGTTACCCCGCCCTAAAGGGCGGGGTATGGTAAAAATTTTTGCCGCAAAAATTTTTGATGAATATTAAACATCTGCCGCAAAAACCCGGCGTATACCTGATGCGCGATTCGGCCGCCAATATCCTCTATATCGGCAAGGCCAAAAACCTGCGCAAAAGAGTGGCCCAGTATTTCAGGAAGGACCAGGCTTCGCCCAGGATCCCGAACCTCGTGGCTCTGATACGCTCCATAGACTACATAGCCTCCGCCGGCGAACGCGAAGCCCTGCTCGTCGAGCGGGAGCTTATACGCCGGTATCAGCCTTTCTTCAACGTGCTGTGGAAGGACGCTAAAAGCTATCCTTACATAAAGCTGACCGCCGAAGATTTTCCGCGGATACTTTTCACCAGGAAAAAACTTCATGACGGCGCGCGCTATTTCGGCCCGTACCCGAAGGTGGAGCCGCTTAAAAAACTGCTGAACCATCTCCAGCGCATCAAGTTTGTGAACCTCAGGCGCTGCCGCTGGGATTTTTCGCTTAAAGAGCCTCTTGCCGGCTCAAAGATAAACGCCTGCCTCTATTACCACACCGGCCAGTGTCCCGCGCCGTGCGCAGGCGGGATATCCGCGGCTGCGTACGCGCGCCTTGCGAAAAGGACGGAGGATTTTTTTAACGGCGAATTTAATAAACTCCTGAAGGATTTCAGAGGGAAGATGGCGGCCGATGCGCGCAGGCTGAATTACGAGACGGCGGCGCATTACAGGGATTTTATAGGGGCGCTGGAGCATATATCGGAACGGGTCCGGATCGGCGAATTCAAAAGCGACCCGGTCGCCGGCGAAACGCTTAAGACCGGCTCGGTCACCGCGCTGATGGAAGCCCTGGGCCTTGAAAAACCCCCGGTCCACATAGAAGCTTTTGACACTTCAAGCATTTCCGGCGAATACGCGGTTGCGGCCTCCGTGTGCTTCGTGAACGGTGAAAAGAATCCCGGACATTACCGGCATTACAGGATGCGTTTTAAAAATGTCCCCGGCGGCTCCAACGATACCGCGATGATCAATGAAACGGTGAAAAGGCGGCTGGCGCGGCTCGCGGCGGCGGGAGAGGACCTGCCGGACCTTATACTGATAGACGGCGGCAGGGGCCAGCTCGCCGCCGCGAGCCGCGCCATGCGCGAACTAAGGCTGAAGACACCGGTGATAGCCCTGGCCAAGAGATTGGAGGAAGTATATGTACCGTTTAAAAGCCGGCCTATATTGCTTGACCGCGCCCACACGGGCCTGATGCTTTTACAGGCGCTCCGCGACGAGGTCCACCGCTTCGCCGTCAAATACCACCGGAAACTAAGGAATAAGGGAGCTTTAAACTACAAATAAAATGTTGAAGCAACATTTTATCCTACCAGGCGCGGGGTTTTCTTCATCCCCGCGCCGGAATGACAATTTATTTTATCCGGCGGCGGACAGGATCGCTTTTTGGAGCAGGGCTTTTACGATCTGGATTTTGAAACGGTTCTTTGTCAGCGGCATGGCTTCTTTTACGGCAAGCGCCCCCGCTGCGGCGGCCGTTTTTTCACCGGCCGGCTTCCCTTCCAGAAATTCTTCAATGGCTTTCAGCCTGAGCGGAATAGGCGCCACGGCGCTCAGCACAAGCCTTGCGTCCCTGATCTTTCCGCCGCCGGAGCTGAAAACCCCGGCCAAACCGGCAATGGGGAAGTCTATGGAGTTCCGTATCCTGAACTTGTGGTAACCCTGGACGCTGTCCGGCCGCGGCGCCGGCACCCGTATCTCCTCCACCAGTTCATCCTGGTCCAGCACGGTGGACCTCAGCACGCCGGCGGTAAAGAAATCCTCGGCCGCCACGGTCCGCCTGGTCGTTTTTATCCTCGCGCCGAGGGCCGCCAGCGCCGGCGCCAGGTCCGAGGCGTTTACGGCGACACAACTGCAGTCGATGCAGCGCCTGGCCTCCGCGCGCAGCGCTTCCGGGCTTAATCCTTTGCTTTCGGAGTGGAAAGTCCGCGCGCGGCGCACATAGCAAGCGGCGTCCGGCGCAAGCAGCGGGCTCACCGCGGCGCGCTCTCTCTTTTCAGGCCGCTTTCGGCTGCCTCTCAGATAAATTTCAATCGCCCGTGCGGCCCTGCGCCCGGCGGCAATTGCGTGGATCACGGACGCCGGGCCGCTGACAGCGTCCCCGCCCGCGAATACCCCAGGCAGGTTGGTGGCCTGGGTCGCGACATCGGCGACGATCAACCCCCGCAGTGTCCTGACCCCCGCGGCATAGCCGAGCTCCGCGGCCTGGCCGACGGCAAGGATAATCCGGTCGGCTTTTACAATCTGTTTTTGCGCCGCATCAAAGCCTGGATTAAAGCGGCCCTGCGCGTCAAAAACCGAAGTGCAGCCGACAAATTCCATTCCTTTCACTTTTCCGCCGGTTTCAAGAATCTGCAGCGGCCCCCACCCCGGCAGAATGCGTACGCCTGCTTTTACGGCCCCGGCGATTTCCTCCGGAAAGGCCGGCATCGCGTCCCGGGCCTCCAGACACGCCATTGTAACGCGCCGGGCGCCGGCGCGCCGGGCGCTGACCGCCACGTCCACCGCCACGTTTCCGCCGCCAATGACCAGGACGTTCTTTCCCGCGGGCTTGCTGCGGCCGGGCCTGCCTGCGCCGCCCCGGCAGGCAGGCCCGCCGGCGATAAGAAAAGCCATGCCGGAAGTGAGCAGTTCCGACTTTTCAAGCCGGATATTTTTTTGCGCCCAGGCCCCGGTCGCCAGGAACACGCTGTTAAAATCACGCCGCAGGGCGCGCAAGGAGATACCTCTTGGGCCTATTTCTACATTGAGTTTGAAGATAATTCCCATCGCTTCCAGCGCCGCTATCTGGGCGCGGACCAAGTTCCTGGGAAGCCGGTACGCCGGGATGGCATAAGCGAGCATTCCGCCGGCACGGGGCAGCCTGTCAAAAACCGTCACCTGATGGCCCGCCGTTCTCAGGTAATAAGCCGCCGCCAGCCCGGCCGGACCGGAGCCGATGACCGCGATTTTTTTCTTTGTTCGTTTAACGGGCTGCTTCATAAATTCGGCTGCGCGCTCAAGGACGCGGTTTCCCAGAAACCGCTCCATGGCGCGGATAGAGACCGCTTCGTCAAACCCGCCGCGGTTGCACTTGCCTTCGCAGAGATGCGGGCAGGTCCGGCCGGTCAGGGCCGGGAGCGGATTGTTCCTGAGGATAATATCCGCCGCGGCGTCCAGATCCCCTTCCCGCACCCGGGCAAGATAGTCCGCTATCTCCATATTCCCGGGGCAGGCCGCCGTGCAGGCCGGTGCGGCCGCCCGCGCGCCTCCGAATATGGAGTGGTAACGGTTTTCCCCCAGCAGCGCGCCGCAATGCGTTCCGCCTTTTCTCAGGCAATGGAACTGGTCGTCGGGGGCGCGGTAGTACCAGCACCTGGGCTCCTGGCAGAGATTCCCGCCTATGGTGGCCATATTCCTGAGCTGAGGGGAAGCGACGCTGCGCGCCGCCTCCGCGAGAAGCCTGTATTTTCCGTTAACCGTCTTGTGCGCGGCTATTTTCTCCAGCGGCGTTAACGCGCCGATGCGCAGCCCGCGCCCGTCCTCGGAGATATAGCTTAAGCCGGGAATCGTTTTAAGGTCCACTGCCAGAGTCGGGCTTTCCTTGTGGATTTTGTCCTTGAGGGCGCCCAGCGCGTCGGTGCCGCCGGCAATCGCGAGCGTCCGGCCCGCTCCGGAGAGAGCGGCGGCCGCTTCTTTAAGCGACTTCGCCGGCAGATAATCAAAGTTTTTCATTAAAAATTTTTGCGGCAAAAATTTTTACCATACCCCGCCCGAAAAAAGGCTAAAGGATGAAGGATGAAGGATGAAGGATGAAGGATGAAGGAAAAACAAAGAAATTATTCCGCCCTTTAGCCTTTATCCTTAATCCTTTAGCCTTCCTTATACGATGAATAAAAATATCCATAAAAAATCAGCTCCAAAATCTGAAGCTTTTAAGGCAGCTCATGTTATTCCGTTACAAGTCCTAACGCCTTCAGGACTTTTTCCGGCTTGAGCGGGATTTCGTCAATCCTCGCGCCAATAGCGTTGTAAACGGCGTTCAGCACCGCGCGCGGGGTGCAGGTGACTGTGCCCTCGCCGACGCCGCACGCGCCGTACTCTCCGGCGCCTCTCCAGACTTCCAGCAGGACCGGCTCTATGTCCGGCATGTCCGCCATGGTCGGGATCCTGTAATCAATCCAGTTGAAGTTAAGCGGGACGCCCGTAGCCTCGTCGTAAATAATTTCCTCGGTCAGGGCCTCGCCGACGCCTGTGACCTGGCCGCCGATCTGCTGGGCTTCCGCGCCGGAGGCGTACATTACGGTGCCGCAGTCGTTGATGACCACGAGTTTCAGGACCTGCACCTTGCCCGTGCTTGTGTCAACTTCCACTTCGGCGAAATTGGCGATATAGGGAACGCCGGTCTTTTCGGCGTTAGGCGGTCTGCCCATTTCCACCACGACCGGCAGCATGTCTCCCCGCCGGAAAACATCCCTGACCGTCATGCCAATGCCTGCGGCCGCCTTGCGGTAAACGCGCCCGTCGGCGATGTCCAGCTCTTCCGGCCTGGCCTTCATAAGTTTCGCCGCTTTTTCCTGGAGCCGATGCTTCACTTCGCGGGCGGCGCAGGCGATAACTTCGGATTGCAGGTAGGAAACGGCGCTGTCGGTCTGGACGCAATCTTTTAAACCGGTTTCAGTGTCAACCGTGTGCGGAGAGACAATATCGCCGGGGCCGATGCCGAGAAAACCCAGCGCTTCGGCGCAGCCCAGGACATTGCAGGTGCTGGAGCCCGTGCCGGTCTCCACTGTCGGCGCGTCCAGCGTCACGCTGCAATCCGGGTTTACGGTTATTCTGACGCGGATCTCGCCGCGGCGCGCTTCCTGCCACTCGGCGTGCCAGCCCGGATGGAAAGAAAATCCCACGCCGCGCTTTTTGACCCGGTCATAGACCGGCCCCGCGCCCGGCTTGTGGCGCTTCGCGCGCCAGCCGATCCTTCCGGCCCCCTCGCGCAGGACGCGCTCGAGACTTTTGTCCGGCAGACCGCCCCATTGATGCCCGAAGTTCTTTAACGCCAGGGCGATGGGATCCATGCTCAGCTTTTCGGCCAGCATATCCACGACATGGCCGAAGATGAGATTGAATTGCGAGTTCCCCACCCCGCGCATCATGCAGGCGGGGAGCTTGTTGGTGTAAACGCCGTAGGACTCCATCCTGACGTTCGGGATATGGGCGAGCGCGGAGGCGGTGATCTCGGTCGGAGCGAACTTCAGGGCGAACATGGTGTGATCGGCGTACGCCCCGGAATTCCCGATAGCCTTGAAATACATCGTCGTAATCGTGCCGTCTTTTTTGGCGCCTGCCTTCCCGGTATAAATCGCCGGCTGGCGGGAGTCGTGGAAGCTTTCCCGGCGGGTGTGCCTGAATTTGACGGGCCGGCCGGTTTTTTTGGAAAGCAGCGCGGTAAAAAGAAAAAACGGCTGGTCCCCGGTATCCCCGCGCCCGAACTGCCCGCCGACGTAGGAACTAATCACGCGGACTTTGTTGATCGGCACTTTGAGCATCTGGCTGATGTGCATTCTGGACTGATCCGCTTCGTAGGAATTGGACAACACCGTGAGTTTGTCGCTCTTCCAGTCCACCAGGCAGCACCAGTTATCAAGCGAGGACTGCGTGGCGTTGTGGTGTACCGAGACGGCTTCAACCACAACGTCGGCCTCGGCAAAGCCTTTATCCGCGTCCCCCTTGTCCACGAACACGTCTTTTCCCCCGACGGCGTCTTTGGGCAGGATATTGCGCGGGGCGATTTCGGGATGGATTACCGGCGCGCCCGGCTTCATAGCTTCCAGGGGGTCCAGCACGAAGGGCAGGATTTCCCACTCCACTTTTATAGCCTCAAGCGCCTCCTCGGCTATCCGCTCGCTCTCGGCCGCCACCACCGCGCCAACCTCGTCGGTCACCCAGCAGGCGTGATCGCCCAGCACCCGCCTGTCGCGCAAATGCGGCCACATCATGCGCTCGTAGGAAACCGTATCCACGCCGTCGGTCCAGCCGGCGCTGGTGGGCAAAAGCTCGGACACTTCAGGATCTTTGCAGGTGAGGACCGCTTTTACGCCCGGAAGCTGTCCGGCCCGACTTGCGTCTATGCTTTTTATGCGCGCGTGGGCGTACGGGCTGCGCAGGACTTTGGCGTACAGCATCCCGGGGAAACGGCTCTTGAGCGTGAGGTCGTCCACAAACTGCGCCTTGCCGCCGGCTTTCTCCAGGGCGTCTATCCGGGGGCGGTAACCCCCGATGAATTTGCGGGCCACGCGCGGCGTGTAGGGGCGGGGCGTCCGGGTCATGGCCTGCATCCTTTTGGCGCGCTCTCCGCTGAGGCGCGCACTGCACTTTTTCCGTCCGGTTCGCAACCGAAGTGCGAGGCGCGCAGCACCGCCCGGGCAATGCCGGGATAGCAGCCGCAGCGGCAGATGTTCCCTGAAAGGCCCTCTTTAATCTCGCCGGGCGCAGGTTTCGGATTTTCATTGAGCAGGGCTTTTGCCGTCATCACAAAACCGGGCGTACAGAACCCGCACTGCAGGGCTGTGCCGTAGCCGGGCTCGCACTGGTCGGCGAAAGCCCGGATAAGCGGGTCATCTTCAGGTAAGCCTTCAATGGTAAGGATTTCATGCCCGTGCGCCCGGGCCGCGAGCGTCATGCACGACAAGACCGCCTTGCCGTCCATAAGCACCGTGCAGGCGCCGCAGGCCCCCTCGTCGCAGGCGACTTTAAGGCCGGTAAGCCCGATTTTTTCCCGCAACAGCCAGGAAAGGGTCATAGCCGGCTCTATGTCGCGGCCCGGCTCGAACTCATGCCATTGGCCGTTGATTTTAATTTTTATCGCCATGATGCTCCCCCCTTGGTTCTTAATCCGAAAGCCTGACTCCCCGGCAGCCTTTTTGGTATTATAACCTTTAACACACGGATTTAGGAAGGGGTTTCGGAGGATAACCGTCTATGGAAACTTTAACGTTTTTGAGGGAGCAGCCGATCTTCGCAGGTGTAGCTCCAGAGAAGATTTCCGAGGTCATCGGAGAATCGCGCATCGAGAGCTTCAAACGCGGCGATGTGATCATCGCGCAAGGGGAGCCGGGCTGGTTCCTCGGACTCATGCTTGAAGGTTCGGCCGAAGCCGTTATGACGGACCAGCTCGGCGAGCGGCGGCGCCTGGGCGTCATCCGGCCCGGCGGCGTCGCAGGCGAAATGTCGCTTATGACCGGCGAGCCCAGCTGCGCGGACGTCGTCGCGCTTGAGCCCTGCCGGATGATGCTGATGCGGCGGGATGTTTTCACCCGCCAGCTGGTCGCAAATCCCCAGGTAATCCGCTTCCTTTCCAGGACGATTGCGAAAAGGTTCGCCGAGCGCGAAAAAATCCATATTGAAGCCGCGCGGCTGGGCGCGGCGGCGCAGGATCCCTACGGCCTCGACCTCCGCGCGCGGGAGGCGATGACCCTGCTGGTCATAAACTGCGGGAGCTCGTCGCTTAAGTATTCCCTTTATGATACGGCCGATGAGCGAAGATACGCCCAGGGCCAGATTGAACGGATCGGACAGGAAAACGCCTGCCACGCTTTTCGCGGTCCCAGGGGGGAATACTCTCAGCCACTGGGGAAAACGGATCATTCGGGCGCGATGAAGGCCCTGGTAGCCGCTCTCGCCCACCCGGAGCGGGGCGTTCTTCGCGGCAAGGAGTTGCCCTCGGCGATCGGACACCGCGTGGTCCATGGAGGGGACCGCTACAGCAACGCTGTGGTGATCGACGATTCGGTCATCCTGGCGATTGAAGAAACCGCAACGCTCGCGCCTTTGCACAATCCGGTGAACCTCCTGGGCATAAAGGCCGCGATGGAAGCTTTCCCGGGGGTACCCAATGTGGCGGTTTTTGACACCGCATTCCACATGCGGATGCCGCCCGCGGCCTTTCTTTACGGCCTGCCCTATGAATACTACGAGCGCGACAGGCTCAGGCGCTACGGCTTCCACGGCACCTCCCACAAATACGTTTCGCTTACCGCCGCCACCTCGCTCGGCAAGCGGGTCGGCGAACTCAAAATCATCTCCTGCCATCTCGGCAACGGCGCGTCCGTGGCCGCCATCGATCATGGCCGCTCGGTGGACACCAGCATGGGGATGACGCCGGTTGAAGGCCTTATTATGGGCACGCGGGCCGGCGATGTAGACCCCGGGCTTCTGGTGCATATCGCGCGCAAGGGGGGGCTAACGCACGACCAGCTTGACGAACTGCTGAACAAGCGCTCGGGGCTTCTCGGGCTCTCCGGGATCTCCAGCGACATGCGGGAGGTGCTGCATGCGGCAGGAGAGGGCCATCAACGCGCGCTGCTGGCCCTGAAAGCTTTTTCTTATCGCGTCCGGAAATACCTGGGGGCCGCTCTGGCCGCCCTGGGCGGGGTGGACGCGCTCATTTTCACGGGCGGGATAGGAGAGGGCAGCGCCCAAGTCCGGGCGCTCGCCACGCAGGGCCTCTCCGGCCTCGGCATCGCCATTGACGAAGAAAAAAACCGCAACGTCCGGCTCGACCGCTCCCGTGTCGCGGAGATCTCCGGCCGGGACTCGAAAGCGCGTGTGCTCGTCGTCCATACGGACGAATCGCGGATGATCGCCAGAGAAACGCTCCGCGCTTTAGGCCGCGACCAGGTGTCCGCCCTGCTCCACAGCAACCCCGCTCCCATACCCATTGAGGTATCCGCCCGCCACGTGCACCTCAAGCCGGAGCATGTTTCGGCGCTCTTCGGCAGCGCTCACGCGCTCACGGTCCGCGGCGAACTTTCGCAGCCGGGCCAATTCGCGTGCGAGGAGACCGTTAACCTGATCGGTCCCAAAGGCGCGATCCAAAGAGTCCGCATTCTCGGCCCCGAACGTAAAGAGAGCCAGATTGAAATTTCAATGACCGAGGAATACGCGCTCGGGATCCATGCCCCCATAAGGATGTCCGGCGACATAGAAGGCACCCCGGGGATCACCCTTGAGGGGCCGAAGGGGACGCTGGTTCTGGACAGGGGCGTCATCCTGGCCCAGAGGCACATCCATATGTCGCCGGAGGAAGCGCTCTCGTACGGCCTCATGGACAGGGATGTGGTTCAGATCCGGGTCGCGGGCGAACGCGAGCTTGTTTTCGGCGACGTGACGGTGCGCGTTCATCCGAGCTTCAGGCTTGCGATGCACCTTGACACCGACGAGGCGAACGCCGCCCAAATCAAGACCGGCCAATCCGGCGTCCTCGTCTCCCTCCAGCACCGCCGGCACTAACCCGGAAGTTTCACCGGAGGACATTGTCAAAATCTATGAAAAAAGACATTAATGAATTGATGAAGAAGTATACGCCGTTCCAGCGCTCGGTGTGGCGCGCGTGCATGGCCATACCCAGGGGCCAGACCCGCAGTTACGGCTGGCTGGCGCGGCGCATAGGCCGGCCCGAGGCGGCCAGGGCGGTGGGCGCGGCGCTTGGCAAAAACCCCTTCGCGCCCATCGTCCCCTGCCACAGGGTGATACGGTCCGACGGCCTCCCGGGCGGCTTCTCCGCCCCCGGCGGCCTGAAAACCAAGCTCCGCCTCCTGGCGGCGGAAAAAGGGGACAGGTCTTGATTATAAAATGTTGTCCGACAACATTTTATCCTACCCGGCACGGGGTTTTCTTCAACACCTTGCCGGGGTGGAGCGAAGCGACACAATTCAACTGTATCCAACAGGATGAGGGAGAAATTTCTTTCTCCTTTAAACTCCCTCTTTCCCCAAGGTTACCCCGACCAAAGGTCGGGGCATAGTAAAAATTTTTGCGGCAAAAATTTTTAGTTACTCTTTGCCGGCCAGTTCGCCCATGGAGAACATCGGCATCATCATGGCTATGACTATGGTTCCTATCACCACGCCCATAACTATCATGATCAGCGGCTCTATCATGGAAGTCAGGCCGTGAACGGCGGTATCCACTTCCTGGTCGTAAAAATCCGCTATTTTTCCGAGCATGTTATCAAGGCCGCCGGTTTCTTCGCCCACGCTTATCATCTGTATGACCATCGGCGGGAAGACCTCGGCCTTTCTCAGGGGATCGGAGATTCTGCCGCCTTCCCTGATGGAATCGCGGCTTTGATTGATGACGCGCTCTATGGTCTTATTGCCGGCGGTCTTGGCCACAGTTTCAAGCCCCTGCAGAATAGGCACGCCGGATTTTATAAGAGTGCCCAGCGTGCGGGTAAATTTGGCTATGGCCACTTTCTTCAGCAGGATGCCGAACACCGGCAGCTTCAAGGAGAGATCGTCAAATTTTTCCTGCCCTTTCTCCGTCTTCAGGTATTTTTTAAAGCCGTATATGCCGCCGCCCAGTACAAGTATGATATAGATAATGTTCGCGCGCAGGATATCGGAAATGCCGCAGACGATCCTGGTGGGAAGAGGCAGTTCCGCGCCGAAACCGCTGAAGATCTCCTTAAAGATGGGGATGACAAAAACTATCAGGAATACGGTTATAAGAACAGCGGCGCCGCCGACGATCGCGGGGTACATCATGGCGCTTTTCACTTTGGCCTTCAGGGCTTCCGACGCCTCCAGGAAGCCGGAAAGCCGTTCCAGGATGGTGTCCAGTATGCCGCCGACTTCGCCGGCTTTTATCATGGACACATAAAGCTCGGAGAACGCCTGCGGGTGCTTCTTCATTCCCTCGGCTATGGAAAGGCCGGCTTCTATGTCGGTCCTTAAGGCGGTCACGACCGTCTTAAAAGCCGGGTTTTCAGCCTGCGCCTCAAGTATATTCAAGCCCTGCACGATAGGCACGCCGGCCGACACCAGCGTGGACAGCTGCCGTGAAAACATTACGACGTCTTTGGCCTGGACTTTCGGTTTAAAGAAAGGGGACTTCTTTGCCTTCTGCGTTATCTCCACCACGGCCAGCTTCTGGTCCCGAAGCCGGGTCATGGCGGCTTTCTGGTCGGCGGCCTCTACCAATCCTTCCTGAATTTTACCGCCGCTGTCCCGGGCTTTATAGGCGAATTGCATAAGGAGATTACAGCGATAATAAACAACCGATTACAGCGATAATAAACAACCGATTACAACACTATCATCATCATCTATTCTTCATCACTGTAATCTCTTCTTCAGCTGCTGACGGACAGGGTTTTCTGAAGCAGCTTTTTCAGATCTTCCGGGTCGGCGGAGCGGGTCACGGCTTCCTGATAAGTTATCTTCTGCTTTTTGTACAGTTCCACAAGCGCCTGGTTCATCGTAACCATGCCGTACTTGCCGCCGGTCTGGATGACCGTGTTTATCTGTTCCACCTTCTGTTCGCGGATCAGGTTTTTGACGGCGGAAGTGGCTAACATGACCTCGCAAGCGAGCACCCGGCCCGTGCCGGAGGCCGCGGAGAGAAGCTGCTGGGCGAAAACCGCCTGCAGCACGAACGACAGCTGCACCCTTATCTGCTCCTGCTGATGCGGCGGGAACACGTCTATAATACGGTTGATGGTCTGGGCGGCGTCTGAAGTATGCAGGGTCGCGAACACCAGGTGGCCCGTCTCGGCGATGTTTAAAGCGGCGCCTATGGTCTCAAGGTCGCGCATCTCGCCCACCAGTATGACATTGGGGTCCTGCCTGAGCACATGCCTCAGGGCCGAGCCGAAAGTCTCCGTGTCGGAGCCCACTTCGCGCTGGTTAACTATGCTTTTTTTGTGCGTATGCACGTATTCTATGGGGTCTTCTATCGTGATGATGTGATAATTCCGGTTTTCGTTAAGATAATCTATCATGGAGGCCAGAGTCGTGGATTTGCCGGAACCGGTGGGGCCGGTGATCAGAATGAGGCCCTTGGTCAGTTTCATCAGGTCATAGACGACCGGCGGGAGGTTAAGCTCTTCAAAAGTCTTATATTTGCTGGGGATGGAGCGTATGGCCGAGCCGACCACTCCGCGCTGGCGGTAGGCGTTCATCCTGAGGCGCCCCAGGCCCTTGATGCCGAAGGCGAAATCCAACTCGTTGGTGGCTTCAAAACGCTGGCGCTGGGCATCCGTCATCAGCGAAAACACTAGAGTCTGGCACATCTCAGGGGTCAGCTTGTCAAAAGGCGTGGACACAAGCTCGCCGTCTATGCGGAGCATCGGGGTGGCCCCGGCCGTCAGGTGGATGTCCGAGGCATTCTTCTCGTGCATCATTATAAAAAGCTCGCTCATTGTTACCATGAAATTGTCTCCTGTAACTTGTTACATTAGAGCTAAAGCCTGAAGGCTTAAGGCTAAAGCAGTATAAACCGGAATTAAGAAAATTCCCTTATAAACTTTCAGCCCTCAGCCTTCAGCCTTTATACTTAATCCACATCCGAAGCCGTAACCCTTATGACCTCTTCAACGGTCGTAAGACCCTCAAAAAGTTTTCTGACGGCGGATTCCCTCAGGGTTATCATGCCGTTTTTGCGCCCCGCTTCCTTGAGCTTCACGACATAGGCTTTCTCTATTATAAGTCCCCGGATAACATCATTCACTTCAAGTATCTCGTATATGCCCATGCGGCCCTTATAACCGGTCTTGGCGCAGGCATCGCAGCCCCTGCCTCTTGCCAGGATTATTTTACCATTTTTAGCATTATTATCAATCAACGTTTTGGACACGCCGAGGCTGGCCATCAATTCAGGCTTCACTTCATAGGTTTCCCTGCAGTTCACGCAGATGGAGCGTACCAGCCGCTGGGCGACCACCATAAGCAGGGTGCTGGAAGTCAGGAAGGGCTCAATGCCCATCATGCCTATCCTGGTGATGGCACCGGGAGCGTCGTTAGTGTGCAGCGTGGAAAAAACGAGATGGCCGGTCATGGCCGCGTTGATGGCGATGGACATCGTCTCAAAATCCCTTATTTCGCCGACCATGATGATATCCGGGTCCTGCCTCAGGAACGACCGCAGGCCGGCGGCGAACGTAAGCCCGATATCCGCGTTGACGTTGACCTGGTTTATGCCTTCAAGCTGGTATTCTACGGGTTCTTCTATCGTGATGATATTGACATCCGGCTCGTTCATAGTGGCCAAAGCCGAGTAAAGCGTGGTGGTTTTGCCGGAGCCGGTGGGTCCGGTCACAAGGATTATGCCGTGCGGGGCTTTAATGCATTTGGAAAAAACGGCCAGGTTCTCCGGCTCAAAGCCCAGATCATCAATCCGGAGCTTCAAGCCCGAAGAATCCAGGATCCTCATGACCGCTTTTTCGCCGGGGCCGCAGGGAAGTATCGAAACGCGCAGGTCTATTTCATGGTCTTCTATCTTGAGCTTGGTGCGGCCGTCTTGCGGAAGCCGGCGCTCGGAGATATCAAGCCCCGCCATGATCTTGATGCGACTGATTATGGCGTTATGGAATTTTTTGGGCGGCGAAGGCTGGGCGTGCAGCACGCCGTCTATCCTGAAACGGACTTTGGTGTCCTTGTAGGTGGGCTCTATGTGGATATCGGAAGCGCGCGCCTTGAGCGCGGAGGAGATCGTTAAGTTGACCATTTGTATTATCGGCGCCGCCTCGCCTTTTTCCTCAAGCGAATGGAGTTCCTCCCCACCGCCTTTCAACGCGTCCTCAGCGATCACGGCGACATTGGTGTTGCCGTTGACGGTCATCCGGAGAATGTCGTCCAGCGCCTCTTTGGAGGATTTGACCCCGTAATATTTGTCTATAGCCGCCATGATATCGTTCTCGGCGCCGAACACCGCTTTCACGTCATAGCCGGTCATCATTTTCAGGTCGTCCAGGACCACGATGTTCAGCGGGTCCTCCATGGCCACCTTAAGCTTGTTATCCGCCTTCTCCACCGCTATGAGATTGTAGCGCCGGGCGATATTCTCGGGGATGATTCTGAGCACGTCGTCTTTTATTGCTTTAACCGCGAGGTCCACGAATTCTATGTCGAATTGTTTGCTCAGGAACCCGAGCAGCTTCCTTTCATCTATGTATTTTTTATGTATAAGCAGCTGGCCGAGTTTGACGCCGCTCGTCTTCTGCATATCCAGGGCTTCGGCCAGCTGCGCGGCGGTGATAAGCCCGGAGAGGACGAGCATCTCGCCCAGTCTTTTTGAGATATTTATCGAGGTTCCTTTTTCGCCGGCCATAGCAGTCAGGGTAGAGAGGTTAGGGTACAGGGTAGAGGGTTTAGGGTATAGGGTGCGGAAATAAGGAACTCTTTACGTTCTACCCTATACATCGACCTCTCTATTCTATTTTAGCACTATTAAGGGTCTTCTATCTATCCGGGCGATAGGATTGGGATTGATGACAGTTTTACTGAGCCTCGCATAAATAATGGATACATTGGCCGGCCGATTTCGGAGCGAAACAAGGAACACGGAGCGCGGCGTAGCAGCGCTACGCGAGCGAACGTGTGACGCAGTTGCAGCCCGAAAGCGGCCGGCCCCCGCGCCGATTCGTTGCTTCTCGCTTACAGGCCGACCGGCCTGCTCGCTCGTCGCGCCTCGCATACGTCTCAAAGCTGAACCTCCAGTGTGTCCATTATTTATGCGAGGCTCAGTAAGAAGAATTTGCAGAAAATAAAAAAATCGTTTCTAAATATGATTCTCCCGTAAAAAGTCGTTTTTTGGTCCAAAACTGTAGCGGCGGACGTAAGTCCGCTCAATAGGCGACTCACGTCGCCCGCTACAATTTCTAAACAAAATGAACTTTTTACGAATGAATCAAATATGCTCTTTGCTTTTACTTCTACCCCACACCCTAACCCCTATCCCCTATACCCTGCCGTTAAAACAGATCCTCGTCGGATTCCTGGGCCCTTATATACTTGACCTTCTCG
This sequence comes from Elusimicrobiota bacterium, assembly GCA_016208085.1. Lineage (GTDB taxonomy): Bacteria > Elusimicrobiota > Elusimicrobia > Elusimicrobiales > UBA9959 > JAHJSU01. Next base: position 24,391 of record JACQYT010000060.1, read on the forward strand.
TTCTCTTCCGGGGCAGGGGTTTCAAAACCGCTGGGCTCTTCCTGGACGGCCTGTTTGCGCTGGGGTTCGTCGGGAAGCGGGAGTTGAGCAAGGGTTTTGGGCCGGCTTTTAGGCGCCGGCCTGGGCCGGGCCGTATTCGCTTTGGCCGTGGCCTTTGAAGAGAAATCAAGCAGTTCTATGGCATTATTATTGATGCCGCGCACGATGATCGCCTTAGCCACATCCACCTCAAACTGGTAGATGAGCGGATCCTGTTTGGGCTTAAGCAGGCGGTACTGCACCACAAAAATATCGCCGTGCAGGACGGTGGCCGACCACTCTTCATTCAAGCCCCGCGCGGAATTTGAGAGGAAGGAGTTGGCGAACCAGCTGGATACGGCGCCGCGGCCTCCTGAAAGCTTGTATTTTTTTACCGTCTCAAGCGCTTTTCTCGTGTTTTCGTTTGAGGCGGATTCAACGGCAGGTTTAGGGGCACCCGGGACAGCGGCGGCGCCGGGGGCGGGCCTGGCCGTGGAGACTCCGGAAGCGTCTGGTTGCGGTTGGGCGGCCTGTTCGTCTTTAGGCCCGGCCTGGGTGGAGGAAGAGGTTTTTTCCGATTTTTTCCCGCCGGAGAAATTAAGCATGGAAAATTCGGACAACCCTCCTTCGCCAAAGAAGAAATAACCGAGCCCGCCGGCGGCTATAGAACCGAACACCACCAGCGTGACCAGGAAGGCTATTTTGCTGCGGCTTTTTTTGGCAGCCGGCTGCGGTTTTTTGGCCTCCTCCGCCTTCTTCTGCAACGGCACCGGTATCCGCTCGGTCTTATCGGGCAACGGAACATTTTTTTCCGCGTCCGCCGGCGTCTCCTGGGCCTGGGGTTTGGGACTTAAAGCTGAGGGTTGAGTCACCACGGCCGCGGTCCGGGCCGGCCGCTGCCCGGGGGCGGATTGCCCCCCCAGCCAGGCCGGCTGGGTCTGGAGATAGGCTGCGGAGAGCCCCTCGCCTGTGCGCATCGTCTGCTGAAAAGCGGATGCCGGGGCCGGAGCGGGCGCAGGCGCGTCTTGCGGCTGACGGGCGGCCGCCTGAGCGGCCGGGGGCTGTACCCCCCCAGGCTTTGGGGAGAATCCGCCATGCTGCCCGTCCGCCGTCTGTGCGGCGGGCGCGTCGGAAGGGCTGGGAAGCGCAGGCTGGGAAACGGGAGCCGGAGCGGACTCGGCTTTCGCCCCTATTTTAAACTGCACCTTTTCGCTTTCCGAGGCTGCCCTGGTGACAACGGTAAAATCATAAACTATGCCGGAAGCCTGTTGCGGCAAAGGCTGAAGCGGGTCCAGGGGCGCGCTCGCCGAATAGGGACGGCCGGGGGCTTCCCCGCCCGGGGCCTCTTCCGCTTTAAAATCCTCGGGCCCGAAACTCTGCAGCCGCGAAGGACCAAGGCTTGTCAGCTTCCTGCTCGTAACGTTCCTTTCGTCCCTTTCCCCGGCTGAATCGGGGTCCAGCGTTCTTTTAAGCCCGACTGCATGGCTGGGTCGTATGCTTTTCAAGGGCTTGCTTTCGGGCGCCTTTTTTATTTCCTGCTTTGTTTCCTGGACCGGCGCCTGCCGGGCCTGCATTATCTCCGGCTTTATTTCCTGCCGCGCTTCCGGCTTTATCTCCTGCCGCGCTTTGGGCTTTATTTCCTGCATCGCTTCAGGCCTTATTTCCTGCATCGCTTCGGGCCTGATTTCCTGGAGCCTTTTTTTATCTTCTGCCCTGCTTTGGGCGGCTTTGCGCTGCTCAGCCAGGCTTTCCTGCTTTATCTCTTCAATTTTCTTAATAGTATCGGACTTGTCCTTGAGCTCGGCCAGATGCACAAACTGCGCTATTTCTTTGTCCTGCAATTCGGTCTTATCAGCGGCGTTTTTAAGCTTTTCCTCCAGCTCCATTATGCGTTCTTTGTTTTTCTGGTCCTCGCGGTCTCTTGACCGGATCCTTTCAAGCAACAGATTCTTCTCCCAGCGGGCCGCTTCCAGCTCCTCCTGGATCTTCGACAATCTTATGTCGAAGCGGTCCATTAAGGAGCTGTCCGGCTCCGCGTCTTTCGGCTGGGCCGGCGCCCCGGTTTCTTTGTAGGCGCCCAGGATATTATCTATGGTATTTAACAGGGTTTCATAGCCGTAAGGCTGTTCGTTCTTTGCCTCGTAATAGGCGGAGACGCTGGAAGAAAGCCCCGTTTCAAGTTCATAGGCGCCACCCCACCCCCCGGTTCCGGACGACACCACTCCCCCCACACCCACGCTTAAAGCCTCCGCTATTTCAGCCACCTGGTCGGCGCTCCGCCAGTCGCCCGGGCTGTCCCCGGCGGCGGTCTCGGGACAAACAAGGCTTGACTGCGCGAAAGCGGGCACAGCCATAAGCTCTGCCGGGCTATAGGGACCCAGGATATTGCCTTCGGAGTAAAGCCAGTATCTCATAGGAACAGTTTACAAACAAGGTATAGAGAATTTAATACAAAGATGTGACGAAATTGTTACGCCCGAAAATCGCGGCGATTTTCGGGTATCCGTTCGCCTGTTGACCAACTTCAGCCAATAGGTATGACCGCCAAACGCCTATAAAATTCACATCGCTAGTGTAGTGTCCCGTAAATAACTGGACATTTGGAGGCCCAGGCCTGAGACGAGTTTTAGGCGCGACGATTGAGCACTGCTTAAGCAGTGTGAATGAGGAGCAACGACAAAATCGTCCAGGAATGGGCCTCCCCGAAGTTACAGGCCTTCAGGCCTGCGCGCCTCACATCGCTTCGGCTCGGCTCAAAATCGACAGGCCAAATGTCCAGTTATTTACGGGACACTACACTAGTCAGGCGCTTCAAATCAGTGAAAGGGCTTTTTCCAGGCGCTTCACACTTTCCTCCCGTCCCAGATACTCTATCATCCGGAAAAGCGTGGGGCCTTCCGCGCGGCCGGAGACGGCTACTCTGAGCGGGTGGAATACCTGAGCGGCCTTGAAGGCGTTGGTTTTGGCGAAATTCCGGGTGGCCGCCTCTATTTCGGCCTCTTTAAAGCCGCCCAAAGCGGAGTAGGCCTCTTTTATCCCCGCAAGTATCTTTTTGGCGTCCGGGGTCTTCAGCATTTTCGCGAAGGCTGTTTCGTCGTACTTCGCGTCGGAGAAAAAAAACTCTATCTTAGCCGGTATTTCACTTAAAAGCCTGTATTTTTCCTGCTCCAGGGCCACGATCTCCGTAAGCGGAACCGGGCTCTTTTCCACGCTTATGCCGGCCCCTTTAATATATGGCAGGGCCAGTTCAAGCAGTTTATCCCTGGGAAGCTTCCTGATATATTCCCCGTTCATCCAGGTGAGCTTGACGGGGTCAAAGACGGCCGGACTTTTCTGGCAGCCCTTGAGGTCGAATTTTTCCTCCAGTTCTCCCTCTTCGAACAACTGCCGGCTGTCCGTAGTGGACCAGCCCAGCAGCGCCAGATAGTTTTTCATCGTGCCGGCAAGATAGCCCTGTTTGGCGTATTCGCCCACGCTGGTGGCGCCGTGCCGCTTGGACAATCTTGTGCCATCGGGGCCCAGTATCATTGAAAGATGGGCCAGCCCGGGAATCCGCCAGTCCAGCGCCCGGTAGAGGTTTACCTGAAGCGGGGTGTTTGAGATATGGTCGTCGCCCCTGATGATATGGGAGATTTCCATCAGGCGGTCGTCTATGACGCAGGCGAAATTATAAGCCGGGTAGCCGGAGGCCTTCAGCATTACGAAGTCGGAAAGCAGTTTATTGTCAAACTTCACTTCGTTGTGGATAAGGTCGGTCCAGCCGGTGCATCCGTCGTCCGGCATCCTGAACCTGACTACGGGCTTGCGCCCCCGGGCCTCGAACTCTTTTTTCCGCGTTTCGGTCAGGCTGCGGCAGCGGCCGTCGTATTTAGGCAGCCGCTTCTCAAGGCTTGCGACACGCCGCATCTCGTCCACCTCGGCCTCCGTGCAGTAGCACTTATAGGCCTTGCCGGTCTTTATTAATTCTTCGGCGTATTTCCTGTAGGTCCCGGCGGCATAGCGCGCGCTCTGGATATAGGGGCCGAAAGAGCCCTTTTCAGCGCCGTCAGGCATGGCGCCCTCGTCCCAGTCCAGGCCCAACCACTTCATGCTTTCAAAAATAGACTTTACGGAATCGCCGGTTGAACGGTCCTCGTCGGTGTCCTCTATCCTCAGCACGAAAACGCCTTTGTGTTTCCTTGCGAAAAGATAATTAAAAAGCGCGGTTCTGGCCCCGCCTATATGCAAATGCCCCGTGGGCGAAGGAGCGAATCTTACGCGTATACTCATTGGTATTATGATAGCAAAAAAATGCGGGATTTAACCCGAAAATCGCCCGGCAATTTTCGGGTCAACTGAAGCTTTCAGGTTACTGAGTCTCGCCGGACACGCAGCCAGCTTTGGCAAAGCGTTCCGGCACCGGCAGCGCGGTGTGGAGCGGGTAAAACAGCGCAAACCAGAGGAAGGCGAGGACGGTTATACCCCAGGCCAGCGCCTTCCCGCCCCTTACGTTGAAGTAATCGGGCGAGCCCGGATTGCGCAGGTTTTCCACCAGCCAGGCCAGCAGTATGCACAGGAACGGGACGGCCGGAGTGTAGTGATAGAAGAACATGAGGCGGGGCGCCAATAGCCACGGCGCCCAGAGCATGAAATACGCCGTCAGAAGCAGCCTGTGTTCCCGCCTGCGCATGAATTTCCGCGCCGCGACAAACACCGCCGCGAGGCCGGCGAAATAGACGGCCGAATTGCCGGTATTGTAGATATTGGCGACTTTGCCGGGTATTGAGCGGTCTACATAAAACCAGGTGGGGCGCAGGTTGAATACCCACTCGAGGGGGCCGGCCTGGTATGTGTGCGTTTCGGCCAGGCGCGTATGATAAATCCACATTTCCCGCTGGAGCGCCAGGAAATCCCCCCAATCATAGCCGAGCAGGAAAAACTGCGAATAGGCGGCTATATAAATCAGGACCGGCAGCGCCAGCCAGCACAGCGCCATGCCCGCCGCCCGAGGCCAGGTCATGCCGGCGAGGAAAGCCCTGCGGTCCGTGAAAAATTCCAGCGCCAAGTCCAGGCAGATCACGCCGAAGAGGTAGAAAGCCGTCCATTTTACGGCGGCCGCGAGGCCGAGGCAGAGGCCGGTAAGGATGAGGTTTTTCAGCGAGGCCCGGTCCTTTTTCCAGCGGACGTAGGACCATACGGCAAGCAGCGCGAAAGCGGCGAAATAACCGTCGTTCGTCGCTATCCGCGACTGGGTGAACGACAGCCCGTCCACGCTCAGAAAAAAAGCGGCGAAAAGAGCTATAGGCGCGAAGCTGAAAAGTTCCAGGGCTAGCGCCGCCGCAAGCGCCACGGCCGCCGTCCCGGCAAGCACAGAGCCCAGTCGCCAGCTCACGGCGTTCTCGCCGCCGGCCTTCATCGCGGCGGCCATCAGCAGCCCGGCGAGCGGCGGGTGAACCCATTGGTAGCCTACACCTTCGGCATGCGGGGTCCACGGCCAGTAGGCGCCTTTCTCGCCGTGAAGATACCCGACGGCCGTAAAGGCGCTGTACACCTCGTCGAAGTAAAAGCCGGCCGGCACATTAAGCCTGTAAAGCCGGGCGGCGAGAGTAAACAGCAGTATGCCGCCGAGGAGCCAGGCGAAAAGCCCGCGGCTCATAAACCCCGGGGCCCGGCCCGGGCAGGGAGGCCCGGGCGCAACGCCTCTTTTTCAAGGTTCGGAAAACCCTTTTTTTGCATGAACAGCGGGTAATTCTCTTGTTCCAAAATTTTTCCCAAAACTGCCTATAATTCCTGCCTCTTAGCCACTAGGTCAATTTTACAATAATTTTGCCGTCGGGCGCTGAAAAATAAACACCCTCTTGCTTTTTATCTCATCGTATTATATAATACTAGCATATGGCATACCTTGTAACCCGCCGCATAGGCAAACACCTTTACCGCTACGAAGTGAAATCGTACTGGGATTCCGCCAAGAAGCAGTCCCGACAGCGCATACTGCGCTTTGTCGGCCGTGTCGACAGTCAGGGCCAGATCATCGTCGCCCCCGCTGTTCGCGTTGATTTGGTTTCGGCCTCGTTCCCGGTCGGCCCCCTCGCATTGTTCTACGCAATGGCGCGGGAATTGCGCCTGGTATCGCATATTGAAACCGTGCTGGACGTCGGGCATAATATCGCAGTTAATATCCTTTGTCTGGCGCTCAACCAGATAGGAGCCAAGCGCCCCCTGGCCGAGCTTCCAGCCTGGGTTGCACGCAGCCCTATCCCAAGATGGGAACGACTTCAGGAGCCGGACCTGAGCAGGGAATCGTTTGACCGCGCCCTGCATGCGCTCTGCCACGCCACAAGGGACGGCGGGCGCCAAGATTTAGGACTGGCGCTGCAACATGAAATGACCAGCGTATGGCGCGGCGGCAGCCGGGAACCCGCCCAGTTTTATTACGATGTGACACGCCAGATTTACCACGGCGGCAAATGCGAATTCGCAGAACCCGGTTATTTTCCCGGCGGCACAAAGAAGAATGTGCTGGGTTTTGGCATGGTCACGTCGCGCCGCAACCAGCATCCCGTCTTATGCCGCGCCATCCAGGGTTCGCGCAATGATACCGTAACGGTGCAGGACACGGTCAACCATCTTAAAGCGTGGGGATTCAGGAAACTGACGCTAATAGTCGACCGCGGCATGATATCGCGGGAAAACGTGGAGTTTGTGGTGAAATCAGGTTTTGACCTGGTCGGCCTCGTGCCCGAAACGCATAAAGAGGCCTGGACCTACATAACGCGCTGGACCAGTGAGGAAATCGAGCAGCCGCGATATATCGTTGAGAGGGCCTCAGGCGTGAAGGTGTACATCCGGGACTGGAAGGCTCCGCTTTTGGGACGAAAGAAAATGCGCGTGGCGCTGGTTGTGGACAAGATGCGCGCCACGCGGGAACAGCTTGAGCGCGACGGAATTCTTCAAGCGGCGGAACGGACCACGGATCCGGGAAGATTGCGGGAACTGCGCGGGGAACTGGGCGGCCTGGCGGCGACGGCGCATGGCCGCAGGGGATTCGAAGTGGATGAGAAAGCCGTCAAGGAAGACCGCTGCGGCGACGGCAAGTTCCTGATGTTCTCGACGAATCCGGACTTCGGTGCCGAGGAGATGTTTAAAATATATTTTCAGCGGGACGAGATTGAGAAGGCTTTCCGCACGCTGAAAGGTGAATTGTCGCTCGGGCCGATACGCTATCACCGGCGGGATCGCATAGATGCCTACACTACGATTATCTACCTAGCCTATCTACTGTGGAGCCTGGCACAGCAGCGACTGTGCGAAAAATATCCCTCTTTAACCGTAACGCAGGCGTTGAAGCTCGTCGGAGACATTCATGCGGTTCGGTTTCAATCGGGGAAAAGGGTTTTGGAATGGACTACAAAACGTACTACGGAGCAGAATAAAATCATAAAGCTCGTCGGAGCACTGGATCTTATGCCTAGTGACTAAGAGACCTTAAATATAGGTATAATAAGAACAAGAATTGCTGCATAAATAAAATAACCGTCGGTAAGAAATGCGGCCAGGAGTGTTACAATCCCAAGACGACATGTTGTAAAGACGGTAAAAAATTTGAGAAGTGCGAGGAAAAATGTTACAACCCAAAGAAAGAATGCTGTAAGGAAGGCAAGAAGTATACCGATAAAATAAAAACCCTGAGTGCTTGCCCCGCACGTGTTCAGAAGACGAACCCTAAACCGGACGGTTGCAGCGCCCCCTGGTTAATAGGGAAGGTCATCCTCGGAGCAGTAACAAAGGACGATCCGGCCGGCGGTGGCGCCGATACCACTTTTGTGGATGCGTGCAACTGGCATGATGGGTGTTACCAATCATGCAAGGCAACCAGACCACCCGAAGATTCGGACTACAAAAACGACTGCGATAATATGTTTCATGCGTTAATGGAGGAAAGGTGTAGCGAAGCTCGAGAAAAGGCCAAAAAGGAAACCGATGAAGAAAGAAAAAGGATAAGACATGCGCAAGCGGACTTATGCTTTACATTCAGCGGGCAGTACCATACAGGGGTCAGCGCCACAACACAGGCACAAAAAGCGTACAAGGACGACCAATTGAAACACTGTAAATGCTGCCCGTAACAACGCCCGACTCAATATGAGAGGTTGATATGGTCAACTGGAAACGTATTGTTTGTTATATATTCGTACTGGCCGTGTTGTTGGTTTTGACTGTTTTCCCCACTTCCGCCGGCGACGTGGAAAACAAGGTGGACGGACTATTGAAGACGCTTGAAGAAGGAAACCCAAGACAACGCGAAATCGCCACTTCAGAGATATTTTGCCTCAACAAAAAAGAAGGACTGGGCGCAAAGCGGCAGGAAGTTATATCAGCCTTGAGGCGTAATTTAAAGGATGAAAACCATATTGTACGCCAAGGGGCAGCCACAACTTTACATGAAGTAGATCCATCCAGCAAAGAAGTGATTCCTGTATTTATAGAGGCTTTGCAGGAGAAAACGACTTATTATGACTTATACGCCGCAGTTATTCTCAAAGATTTCGGGTCTGAGGCCAATGATGCCGTGCCGGCGCTTATCGGGTTGCTTAAGGATAACTGGCGCGGTAAGAAATTAAACTGGGCGATTACCCTTGAAAAAATCGGCACCCCCGAAGCCCTGGCGGCGGTAAAACCCTTTAGACGAAAAATGGAAATACAAGAAACATTTTCAAAACCCTTTCGGATTGTATCGGAAAGCGTTGTTATAAGTTCGCTGGGAACTTTAGGATTTATCGGGCTCTATTTATGGAGTCGCCATCGGCGCAAAAAAGGGGGCAAAATAATCTGCTGGCCGTTATTAATCCCTATGGTTTTTTGGGGATTCTGTATTTATGTTGCGTTTTGGAATCGCACACATATAGGCCTTATAATCCCAGTTTATGAAGCCGAGTTTTATCTTAGTATTGTTTTATTTGCTATGACTTTGGCGGGGATAATTCCATGGCTGGTAAACGTACTGCGATGGCGGAAAAAGTGCACAGCGCCCGGCGCGCTGGCGTCCTGAAGCGTAATTCAGCCCTGCCTGGTTCAATTTAAAAGAACAACCCAAACCACATAAAAGACGGAAACGGCCTTTATATTGCCGGAATCTCCCCGCCAGTCAACCGAATCGGGGGCCGAACAAGCTTAAAAGCAGCACGACACCAAGCAATAATGGAGCTAGAGCCACCAACCCCCAGAACCACAGAAGCCCCGCCCACCTGCCGAAGCGCCGGTACAGATACGAATACAGCTTCGCGTCAAGCCATAGCGCTCCCGCCGCAAATATAACAATGACAGGGGGGAATCGCTTGGAGAAACGTAACAAATCCAGTAAGAACTGCGTATAAACAGGGATGGGAATATTGAAATCTTTATAGACATCTCCGAATGAAACCAATGCCGATGCAAGAATACATCCCCAAAATAAAAGAAAAACGGCATGAACGACAATCACCAGGATAAGGCTCGGCTTCAGCTTGGATAATTGCCGATTCTGTGGTTTTTTGCTCATTGTCAGAACATCGGGCCGAGGTAGAAGTAGAAGATTTTGCCGCCGTCGCGCAGGCGCACGGCGTAATCGAAACTCAGCACGAGCGGGAAAGCCTGCAGGATGAACGTGTGGATGTTAATGCCGGCGCCGACAGAGCTCTTGATGTCCGAAGCCCTGAACGCGTCCAGGTCGGCGCCTCTGTCCCAGCCGTACGCCGAGTCAAAAAAGACCTTGGCGTAAATCGCCTTGAAATAGAAATCGGGGAACATGAACCACATATAGTAATTAAGATCCTTAAAGAGCGGCGCGCGCAGCTCCAGGTTGTTCATCAACACCCGTGAATGCGAATTAAGATCGGAAGATGATGAAAAACCGCGCACTCCGCCCAGCCCGCCGAAACCAAAAGTCCTGCGGTCGCGGCCTGCGCTTTCCCCGGCCAGGAACCGGTCCACGAAAGCGCTGCGCTTGGACATAGGCGCATACTGCAGACGCTGAAACATATAAACGTCGTATTTCTGGTCGCCGCCGAGAAGGTCCGCGGCTTTGATGTACGTTAATTCGGTCCTGGACCCTCTTACAGCGGTCAGGTAAAGGCCGCTGACCGTGTCCCTTACATACGAAGTCTGCAGCGCCCTGGTCTGATATCTCTCCGTTAAGGCGATATCCCGGTATATATTTATCTCGTTTTTATGGATAAAATACGCTTCCAGCCGGTTATACCGGTCAAAAGGATAGGCGGCGCCTGCGGTGTTCTTTAAATATCTCTTGTCGTATTTCAGGTACAGCTCGTTATAGTTATTGTTGGAAACCAGCCCCGCCGCCTGGAAAATAAGCGGCATTCTGTATCTGGCGTAGGAATAATTAAGCTGGCCGCTCAGGAATTCGGAGCCTGAATTATAATTCACGTACAGGGCCAGGTTATTATTGCCCAGCATGTCGGAGGCCTGCCAGTAATTCATCCAGAAAAGCCCCCCGGGCGAGGAGAACATGAACGCCGGAAAGAAAAGGTCGGTTGAAGCCTTGAATTTATACGGCTTATAGGTCCCGGCGGCCGCAAAAGCCCCCGTGGACGCCGAAAAGGCCTGAGCCCCGCTCTCTTGCGCCTCCGCCGCTGGCGACTGGTGACTGGTGGCTGGTGACTGGTGACTGGTGACTGGTGACTTATATGGCTCGTACCTGAAATTCTCCGGCAAGCCGGCGTAGACGTTCATGCTGCCGTTTCTGAAAGAGGAAAAAAGCAGTTGTCTGCCGTCGGGAGAATACGCCGGGGTGAAATTTCCGCCCACGGTGCGGGTAAGCCGGGAGACCCTGGAAGCAGCGAGGTCCAGTTCATAAAGCTCGAACCGGTCTTCGACGTCGGAAACGAAGAGTATCTTTTTTCCGTCCGGCGAGAACACCGGGTCGTAAATATTTCCGTCCATGGAGACCAGCGTTTCTTTTTTGCTTCCGAAAGCCGAATAGCAAAGAGCGCGCCGGGGGCCGCTTGAACTCTGGACCTCGCATGAATACGCCGCGCCGGCGCCGTCCGGCGCCCAGGCGGGGCTTGCCTCGTCGTCGGCGTCGTCGGTCAGCCGGCTTAAAGCTTCCGGGGGAACTGTTTTTCCTTTAAGTATCTCCGGGGTCAGGTTAAAGGCGTAAATATCGTTTAACCCCCGTTTCATACCGACGAACATCAGCCGTGAGGAATCGCCGGAAAAGACCGGCTGCCTGGCCTCCATAAACCCGGGGATTTCAAGCCTTGAGAACTTTCCCTTTGCCGGCTCGTAAAGATAAATGTATTCGCGATGGTTCTTCTGCCCGGAAAAAGCGAGCCGGCGGCCGTCTCCGGAAAAAGAGAGGCTTTTCCAGGGCTTGGAAAACCGGGCATACGAGATGTTTTCCGCGCCGGCTTCGCGCGCGGTCATCAGCTCCTCTCTGCCGGTTTTAAGATCTTTCAGCGCTATGACCGGCGGATGGCCTTCTTTCGTCGAGATATAAGCGAGCCTGGCCCCGTCGGGGCTTAATTGCGGGCTCAGGTTGAATTCCGGGATGTTTTCCTTCTCCGCTGTCAGGCGCTCGCCGTAGCGGGCCGGCTCGCTCAGCTCGGAATCTTTCGCCTCGGCCAGGTATTCAAGCTCCGCATATTCCCTGAATTTTTTGTCGAAAGCGGAAATCTCCAGGCCGATAAGCGGCGCCAGCACCGAAGAAACGTCATAGCGTGTCTTGAACAGTTCCAGCATGCGGGCGGGCTTGTCTTTTCCGTACTGAGCGGCCAGGAACCTTATCGCCTGGGCGCCGGTCTTATAGGCCAGGGTTGTCTGGTGCGGCTTTAAATGGGCGAACTGGTTCAACCGGTCAAGCCGCAGCAGCCGGCCGGAGAGGGCGGCGTCGCGGACGTACATTTTTTCAAGCGGCAGGTCGGAGGCGCCGGTCTCATATTCCGCTATGCCTTCCATCATCCAGAGCGGGTAGACGAAGGTCTTTAAGATCCGGGCGGATTTCCAGAAACCGTCTATCAGCACGCTGAACTGGACCTCGTGGGCGAACTCGTGGGTTATGACGTCCGTAAGCCAGCCCCTGGAACCGTCGGACCAGACCATGAAACGGTCTTTGAACGGTTCAGTAAGGCCTCCCACCCCGTCCGAGACGTCTGCGATATTGGACTGCTGCATGTCGTTTATAGAGGCGTAGAGAAAGAACGGAAACCGTTTTTCCAGGGCCGGGTTCAGGTCCGCCGATTCTTTTTTATAGGCTTTCTCAAGCGCCCCGGCGGCGTAGGGAAGCCAGGCCGCGGAATCTTCGTAGTAATGAATGTCAAAATGCTCGGTGGCGTATATCCGCCAGTTGAATTTTTTTACTATGACCTTGTTTTCTTCTTGCGCCTGAACGGGAGAAACGGTTAAAAGGCATAAAAGCAAAGAGGCACAAAGGCAAAGAGGCATAAAGGCAAAGAGGCACAAAGGGGGGGAATTCTGTATGCCTTCACGACTTTGTGCCTTTGTCACTTTGCGCCTTTGCCGCTTTGCGCCTTTGTGCTTCTGGACTTTTGCGCTTTTCTGGCTTCTTTACTCTGCGCCCTGGTCAGCCGGGCAAGGAGTGAGCGGGCTTCGTCGTTAGCGGGATTGATTTTCAACAGTTCGTTCAAAGCAACCATGGCGCCGGCATCCGATTTCAGTTTTATACAGGAGTCGCTGAGCATACGGTAAAGCTCGACCCTGTCTATTAATTCCGGGCTTTTCAGATTTAAAGCGGTCCTGTTGAGCAGCGGCACGGCTGAAGCATAATCTTTGTTTTCATAAGCTATCTGGGCCTGGACGTAATCGGCTCTGAAAGCGGCCTCCAGGCCGAGCTTGCGCAGGGCGTCCAGCACAGGCCGCCAGTCCTGAGCATTTTTAAAGCGCGAAAGCGCGAGATTTTCCAGCACCAGGACGTTTTCAGGGTATCTGCCGTTTAAATTATCGTATTCCCTGACGGCCTGGGGATATTTGCCGGCGGCAAACAGGAGTTTTGCCATAAGCATCCTGACCTCAAAATCGTCCGGCCGGTTGTTCAGAAAACGCTCGTATTCCTGGAGCGCAAAATCGTAAAGCCCCACGGCCTGGTACATCCGCCCCAGATAGTAGAAAGTCCTGATATCGGACAGGCCCTTGGTCCGCGCGGTTTCAAGGTCCGAGATGGCGGCGATATAGCCGGCGGGCCCCTTCTGGAATTTAAGAAGGCCGGATTCAAAAAGCGCCTGGATGTCGTTTGAATTGTTTCTGAGCCTTTCTTTAAGGCCCGAAAGTTTGCGCTCTAAGCCTCGCGCCTCCAGGAATTCGGCCTGGGCGCGGGGGAAAAACCCGGAGGCCGGATTTGAATTCCGGAAGGATACGGCGTAGACTATTATGGAGATGAAAACGACGGACAGCGCTGCGGGCACGCCGTAGCCGGACAGGATTTTTTTAAGAACGCGCCGGAGGAGCTCTCCGGCTTCATATCTCACCTTCATCCTCCGAATTCTCAAGGAGGATCTGGCCCAGGGTCAGCGTAGGCGCGCCTTTAAGATACGACTGGATCTTTTTCCGGTCTTCCATTTCTTCGAGCTTTTTCATGGACAGCGTCAGCTCGCAAGTGGCCGGATTGATCCCGATCAGGATCGTTTTGAGCTCCCGGCCTTCTTTCGGCTCGCCGTCATGGCCGTATTCGGCGGCGGAAAGGAACCCCTCCACGTGTTCGGAAACCTTCACCTTGGCCCCGTCTTTGGAAACAGCGGTAACTTTCACCTTAAGGACGGCTTTGTACGGGAATCTTTTTTTCAGCAGGTCCACGGGATTCGGGGTCAGCTGTTTTATGCCGAAGGAGATTTTTTCGTTCTCCCTGTCCATAGAGAGGACCTTGCATTTTATGCGCTGGCCGCGTTTATAGGTTTTAAGCCCGGCGTCCGGTTTTTTCCAGGCGACATCCTCCGTTCTTATAAAGCCTTCTATGCCCTGGAACCTCACGGACATGCCGTCGGCGGCGACTTTGGACACCACCGCGCGCACCACGAACCCGGTAGAGATTTCGCCCAGCACCGCGGCGCGGCGTTCTTTTTCGTCCTCCTCAAGCGCCTGCCTGCGGGAGACCACGATCCTGCGGTCGCCCGCCGAAAAATCGGTGATATAACATTTTATTTTAGCGTTGCCAGGCAGGTAATGCTTATGCGCGCCGCTTATCTCGGACAGCGACAACGGCATAAAAGCCCTGAGGCCCGACAGGTCCACGATATAACCGCCTTTTACCGCTTCGGCAACCCGGCCCTTGACCCTTTCTTTGGCCTCAAACATTTTCCCGGCCCACTGCCACGCTATTTTTTCCCGAGCTTTCCTGCAGGATAAAACGGTATATTTGCCCTCCCCCCCCTTGCGCTCAAGCATAGCCGGCACTTCCGAGCCCACCTCCGGCGTTTTCTCTTCCTTAAAATCATCAATGGGGATTACGGCCTCCTTCTTTTCGCCTATATCCACCAGAACATGCTGCTGGGTGACCTGCACGACTTTTACTTTCACGATCTCACGGGAATAAAGCTTCTCCGACACCCGCGCTTGCGCCACGAGCAGCTGTTCCATCGACAGCTCTTCTTCGCCATGGCCGGCCGTCTCCTTTTTCTCCGGATTTTTCCCGCTGTTCAGGTTTTGCTGTGTTTCATTCTTTTCCATGGCTGGTTAGTTCTCCGTGATCGCGAATATCTCCGACATTATGGATTTAGAAAATTCCGCGTAAGCTTCTTTACGCGCCGCTCCCGGGGCCAGGGTGAAATTCTTCATATTTCCGAACTTAATAGTTATTTTACCTAATTTTAAGAAATTTTCCGTGTTAAATATTCTGACGGCAAGCACGGGCGCCCCGGTCTTATGGGCAAGCAGCGCCACCCCCGCTTTAGGTTCAAGCTGTCTCCCTCGGGCCCTGGTGCCTTCCGGGAAAAGTACCAGGCACCTCCCCGCTTTAAGCGTGTCTATAGCCGACCTGAGCGCGCCCAGGTCGCCTCCTTCGCGGCGCCGGTCCACGGGTATGACTCCCCACTTGCTTAAAAACGCGCTCAAAGGCCATATTTTAAAGAGTTCCTTCTTGGCCATGACGCTGTAAGAGCGAACGGGGAATATATAAGAAAGCAAAGCCGGGGGATCGGCGTAAGAAAGATGATTGGCGACTATTATGAGCGGGCCTGAAAGAGGTATGCGCTCCAAGCCCTTGACCTCTATGCGGTTGAACAGCCTGAAATAAAGTCTGGTCAGAAACAGTATTACTTTAAGCATCGGAAAAATTTTTGCAGCAAAAATTTTTAATCAGGGTGCAGGGGTGAGGCTACAGGGAGAGTGCAAAGCATAATTCTGCGGACAAAAGGAGGAAACCTGTTCCATCACTCTACCCTCTACCCTCTACCCTCTACCCTGTCTTTTACCAGCCGGACTATTTTCTCCACTACCTGTTTTATGCCTAGGTCCGTGGAATCCAGGTAATGGCCGTCATCGGCTTTTTTCAGCGGGTTATTTTTACGTTCAGAGTCCTGCCGGTCTCTTTTCATTATAAAGTCCAGTATCTTCGCGCGATCAACGGCAAGTCCCCGGCCTTTCAACTGCATGGCCCTGCGCCGGGCTCTGGCCTGGGGCGAGGCGTCCAGGTAGATCTTTACCTCCGCGTCCGGAAACACGTTGGTGCCTATGTCGCGTCCTTCCATAACCACGCCGCCTTCGGCGCCGACGGCGCGCTGCATCTCGCACATGAATTTACGCACCGCGGCGAACCTTGAGACGGCGCTGGAGGTTTTGCCCACGGTTTCATCGGTTATCTCCGCGCCGAGGATACGGCCGTCCACGCATAATTGCGGTTCCGGACCGCCGGCGGCCTTGAATTCCCAGCGCGTGCCAAGGGCGGTTTTCATCAAAGCGGCCTCGTTTTCCAGGTCTACGCCGGAGTTAAGCGCTTTCCAGGCCAAGGCGCGGTACATTCTGCCGGTGCTGATAAAACTGTAATTAAGCCTGACCGCCACCAGCCGGCCGACGGTGGATTTGCCGACCCCCGCGGGGCCGTCTATCGCCACGATGATGCCTTTTGGACGTTTTCCCATGGGATAGCGAAATGGCAAAATAGCGAATAGGGGTGGCAGTCGGAACCGACGCTATTTCGCTGCTTCTCTTACTTTATCCGGCAGGTTGGCCTTGTTCTCCATACCCATCTTCCTTAAAGGCCGGACCCACTTGGTAAAGTTGGACGGCTTGAGGGAATATTCGTGCACCAGGCGCACCACTTCGCTCATGGGCTGAAAAGTCTCCCAGTTAAGCTTGAGTATCCTTACCCCGGCGGCTTCCATTTCCTCTATGAACTGGTAGTAGTTTTCCTGGAGGCTTTTCAAATAGTCGGGCTCAATGGCCCTCTCCATGTTCCTGCCGCGCGAGCGTATCCTGTCGATGCACGTCTGGACCCTGCAATCAAGGAAGATCAGCAACTGGGGGAACACGAGTTCCCTTAAAACCATGTTGTCAAAAAGGTCGAGGTAGGTGTTATAATCCATGTCGCTTATGATCTTGTCGGAATGCTGGTTGAGCATGCGCGCGAAGATAGTGTCTTCCCAGATGGTGCGGTCCTGCACCACGCCGCGGATCTTTCCCATGCTGATCCTTGAGACGAATTCCCGGTGCTGGCGAAAGCGGTGGTTTAACAGCCATACCTGCATGATAGTCCCGTACGTCTTCATATCCCCGTAAAATTTTTCCAGGTACGGGTTGCCGCCGACCTCTTCAAGCACCGGCTCAAAATTGAGCGCTTTGGCGAGTTCCATCGTCAGCGTAGACTTGCCGACGCCTATAAGGCCCGCTATGCCGATATACCCTTCTGCGAACATAATTGCCTTCCTTTGCTTACTAAAATAAATTTTTTTGCCATATGCTTTAAGCCGTATGCCATATGCTTTTTAAGGAGTTTCCTTACAGCCTATGGCTTATGGCATCCGGCCTATGGCGCGTTAGGCCGCCGCAGGCGGCCTAACGCTTCGTCTCTATTTCCTGTTCCACGCCTTTTATGGCCAGCAGCACGTCGTCGGGATTGGAGGCCGCCTGTATGATATCGTCAAGCTTGGCCATGCCTTCCTTGTGCAGCCTGACCAGCGACTGGTTGAAAGACTGCATGCCGTAAAACCCCCCTTTGACTATGGCCTGGTTGATGGCGTCAAGATTATTTTCGGCGATCATCTTCTTTATGTGCGCCGTGCCGCACAGGACTTCCACGGCCGGCACGCGGCCGCCTTTTGTGCAGGGAAGCAGGCGCTGCGAGATTATGCCTTTGAGCGTTTCCGACAATTGCATGCGCACCTGCACCTGCTGATGAGGCGGAAAAAGGTCCACTATGCGCGACAAAGTCTGCACCGCGTTGGTGGTGTGCATCGTGGCGAAAACGAGGTGGCCGGTCTCGGCCGCGGTTATGGCGGCCTGGGTGGTCTCAAGGTCGCGCATTTCGCCCACCAGGATGACATCGGGGTCCTGGCGCAGGGAGGCGCGAAGCGCGTCGACGAAGGTGGTGGTGTCGCTGCCGATCTCCCGCTGGCTGATTATGCTCTTCTTATCGGCAAAGACGAATTCAATGGGGTCCTCGATGGTGATGATGTGGCTCTCCCATTTCTGGTTCAGGCATTCTATCATGGCGGCGAGCGTGGAGGTCTTGCCCGAGCCTGTGATGCCCGTGACGAGGATCAACCCGCGTTCGTTGAGCAGCAGTTTTTTGATGGACTCCACCGGCAGTTTAAGTTCCTCAAACGTGGGTATCTTCACCGGGATATGCCTGATAGCCACGCAGATCTTCCCTTTCTGTATAAAGACGTTGAACCGGAACCGGCCCAGTTCCGGGCCGCCCTCCACGGAAAAGTCCACCTCGTGTTTTTCGTTGAAGATTGAACTGAGACGCTTGGTCAGCAGCGGGGAGACCAGCTCCTCCACTTCTTTGGCCGTCATGGTGGACGCGTTTATCTGCGTCACGGCGCCGTTGATGCGCAGGCAGACCGAAGCGTCTCCACGGATATGCGTGTCGCTGGCTTTATTCTGCACCATCGCTTTCAGCAGCATGTTCAGGTTTATGGCCATAGATTCTCCAGGACAAAGAAAAGGTTTTTATCCATTTACTTACTTAAGCTTTTTCATGCCGACTTTCCTCCGCAGGAAAGCGGGTTTTTCCAGATCTTCATAAGGCGCGCCACGGGACATATTCGGGGCCGCCGCGCCGTCAAATAAAATATCGTCGGGGCGCTGCCGCTTCTTGCCGCGGTGGCGTCCGAGATCAAGGGTCAGATCCGTTTTGTGGCGCATTGGAAATCCCGTGGCGATCACGGTTATTTTTAATTCATCTCCCATGGATTCGTCGTAGGCCTGGCCGTATTTTATGAAAGCGTCAGGGTTGGAGGATTTCTTTATGTACTCCATGGCCTCCTGGAGTTCCATGAGCGTAAGGTTCTTGGAACTGGTGAAACTGACCAGTATGCCCTTGGCCCCGTCTATAACGGCGTTTTCCAGCATCGGGGAATGTATGGCCTTGGAGGCGGCCTGTATGTGGCGGTCCTCGCCGGAGGCCAGGCCTATGCCGATAAGCGCCTCGCCGGATTTAGTCATTATTTTCCTGACATCCTGGAAGTCCACGTTGATAATGCCGGCGGTGGTGATGACATCGGCGATCCCCTGTATGGCCTGCCTGAGCACGTCGTCGGCTATGCGGTAGGCTTCCGCGGCGGAAGTGTCTCTTTCCACTATCTCCCGGAGCCTGTCATTGGGTATCACAAGGAGACTGTCCACGTGTTTGCGCATTTCCTGAATGCCCTGGTCGGCCTGCATGGCCCTGATATTGCCCTCAAATTCAAAAGGCCGGGTGACCACGCCTATGACCAGCGGCGCGCCCGCGCTTTCTTTTGCCAGTTGCGCCACCACCGGCGTTCCGCCGGTCCCGGTCCCTCCGCCCATGCCGGCCGTGACAAAAACGAGGTCAGCGTCCGCCACCGCCTCTTTTATAAGGTCCGAGGACTCAAGCGCGGCCTGGCGTCCCCTTGCCGGGTCCCCGCCGACGCCGAGGCCTTTGGTAAGGTCTTCCCCTATCTGTATGCGGTTGGAAGCTTTATTCCTGCGCAGGTCCTGCGCGTCGGTGTTGAGGGCGACAAAATCCACAAGACGGATATCGGCCTCTACCATGCGGTTGACGGCGTTCCCGCCGCCGCCGCCGACGCCTATGACCTTGATCCTGGCTTCCCTATCCTGAAAATCCCCGTTGTACCGTATTCTTGTTTCCATTTGCCTCAAGGTTACCCCGCCCTGTAGCGGGCGATGCGAATCGCCCTTCAGACGGATTTACATCCGCCGCTACAGCGGGGTATGGTAAAAATTTTTGCCGCAAAAATTTTTAAAACAGATCCTTTATCCAGCGCCACCATAAAGCCGGAATAAAGGGCGGCCGCCTGAGCGGCGCCGGTTCGTTAGGCCAGGACTTCAGGAAAGGATAGCATACAAGACCGACGGCCGAAGTATAAGTCTGGCTGAGATATTCTTCCGGGCATTCCATAGCCTCGGGTCTGGCGAACCCGATGCGGGACTGTTTTAATTCAAGAAGCTGCTCCGAGGCTTCGCTCATGCCTTTTAAAAGAGACGCGCCCCCGGTGAGGATGGCTCCCCCGGGCAGATCGGCGAAATTGGAATTCTGGACCTCCGTGTTTATCTTCTCGAACAGCTCTTCGGTCCTCGGCTGGATATAATCCAGCAGGTCGCGGGCCTTGATCTCTTTCCTAGTTCTGGAATCGAGGCCGGTGATGGTGATGACCCGGTCTTCTTCCACCAGGCTTGAAAGCACCGCGCCGTACTTTTCCTTGATCTCCTGGGCGGTGGCGATGGAAGCGCTCAGTCCGTAGGCGATATCGCGGGTGACATGGTCGCCGCCTACGCTTATTTCCTTGGAAAATTGGAGGCTCCCTTCGTAATAGATGCCTATTGAGACGGTCTGCCCGCCGAGATCTATCAAAAGGCAGCCGAGATCTTTTTCCTCCGGCGACACCACCAGTTCCCCTATGGCAAGCAGATGATAGATGGTGTCCACGACCCTGAAACCCGCCTGGGAAACGCATTTCATCAGATTGTTTATATGGGAGTTCTGCGCCGTGACGATATGCACGCCCACCTCTAAAAGCGAGCCCTCCATGCCCACGGGATTGGGCACTCCGCGCTGGCGGTCCAGAGAAAAACCCTGTGGTATCACATGGAGGATATCCCTGTCGGAAGGCATAGGGATGGCCTTGGCGTTCTCTATGACATTGGAAACGTCTTCAGCGGTGATCTCTTTGTCGGCGCGGGCGATATTATAAGCGCCGCGGTTGTTAAAGGTCTGTATATGTCCGCCGCGCACGCCCAGGTAAACTTCCCCGACTATTTCTTTGGCTTTTTCTTCGGCCGCCTCCATAGCGTTGGAGATAGCGCGCTTGGTCTCGTCAATGTTGACCACCACGCCGCCCTTAAGCCCCTTGCAGGGAACGGAAGCGCCTGAAAGTATCTTTATTTTTTCCGAATCCGCGTCGTGTTCGGCTAAGACACAGGTGACCCGGCCCGACCCCATATCAAGGCCGGCTATTATATCCGATTTTGCCATATAGTGCAGGAGTTACTACTATTCTACTTAAATATCGGCGGCTTTAGAAACAAAAACTTTTCCATCCCTGAAATATCTGAAATCCACCTTTAACGGGCCCTTTATCTTTTGCGCCGCGTCTTTAAGGACCTCGTTCAATTTTGCTATCTTGGACCGCGTAAATTCAAATTCTCCCCAGAAAATCTCGGCGCTGTTTTCAAGCGTCACAAGGCAGCCGCCTTCAGACCTTCGGTACCGCAGGCTGACGGGCCGGGAGGAGAATTCGTCCTTCAGGCCTTTTATCTCTTTTAAAAAACCGGCCAGCGCGGCCAGGCTCTCGCCTGGTCCGGCGTAGACAGCAGTTTCAAAAGCGTCCGCCGGCGCGGGGCCGTAAGTTTCTTTGAGGAGCCGGCCGTTCTCGGCCAGATAAAACTCCTCCCCCCCTTCGCCGCGGGGGTGGACAAGGCGGACTTTCGCCACGACGGATTCCGGGTAGGCCAGGACCGTCACGCGGCCTCCGATAAGGCTCCGCCTGACCTCCACACGGCTTAACGCGGGATAGCGCGCGCGCAAAGCCAGCTCCAGGTTTTTCGCGTCCGCCGGAGAAAAACGACGGCCTATTCCGGATTTAAGCAGGTCTGAGATCCCGCCCGAGACGAGAGCCGAAGGACTTTTGACGTCCAGAACCTTCATCTTGAAGGCGAATGTTTCCCCCGGATGGGAGGCCGCGACAAAACTCCGCGCCCTGAATCCCCCGTAAGCTATAAGCGCGATGAAAACAACCGCCGCAAAACCGGCGCCGGTTTTTTTTGCGATCCGGTTGCGCACTTTCAACCGCAGCCTGACCCTGTGTTTTTTGGCCGAGCGCATGACAGCTATATTATAATCCATAAACGCGGAGTTTTGAAACGTTTTTTTATTTTAGTATAATTTGTCCGTCTTATCCGCGCCCGTAGCTCAGGGGTAGAGCATCCGCCTTTTAAGCGGGTGGCCGCGCGTTCGAATCGCGCCGGGCGCATCCTTCCTCTCCGCTTTAACAATTGTGAAAATCACTAAAGACAATTTCCATAAGATCGCGGGCTTTGCCGGCCTTGCAATGGCCGCTTCGGCCTTTTTTCTGCCTCTTCAAAACCCCGATCTGTTCTGGTACTTCTCGGCGGCCCGTTACATGCTGACGCACGGGTGGGCGCCGCAAACGGATTTTCTTTCCTGGACCATGCAGGGGCGGGAATGGATAGACTTTGAATGGCTTTCGCAGCTGATATTTTACCTGCTCTATAAACTGGGCGGTTTCAGGCTTTTGGCGGTGTTCAAAGGGACCATCCTGCTGGCGGCCGTTTTTGCGATATGGCAGACGGCCGCTTTGCACGGGCGCCGGCGCCCGGCGTGGCTTTATCTGCCGTTCCTTGCGGCCGGAATGCTGCCTGGCGGCGATATCAGGGCGGAGAACTTTTCCCTGCTTTTTTTTGCGCTGGTAATTTACCGCCTTGAACGTTCCCGCCTGGAAGACGCCGGTTACCCCTCACCCGGAAAATACCTTGCCGCTGCCGGTTTTTTCGCGCTATGGACCAATCTGCACGCCGGCTATCTCTACGGCCTTTTGCTCGTTTTTATCTACTTCGCAGGAGGCCTGGCCGAAGAGGCGCTGCATTTCATGCGCGACCGAAGCTCCGTGTTCAAGCCGGGGCGCAGCGTTATATACCTTAAATATTTCGCTTCGGGCCTTGCCGCGTCGCTTATAAACCCGTACGGCTGGAAAATATATAAAGTCATCGTCGCTCATCAAAGATCCGCCGCTGCGATGCAGGAGTATATACAGGAATGGAGATCTTTTGACGTGACCAGCGCGTCTCAGGCGCCCTACACGGTAATGCTTATCGGCGCTTGCGGACTGCTGCTCTGGCGGTTTTTTCCGTCGGCGGAGGCGGGCAGACGGACGGTCTGCGCGCATGTTATTGCCATTCTCTTATTCGCATACAGCGCGTCGCTTCATTGCCGCTTTATCCCGTTCTTCATGCTGGCCGCGCTGCCGTATTCGCTGGCCATGCTGCCCCGGAACGCGGCGCAGGGAATAAAAAAATACGCGCTTTTGGCGCTTCAGCTGTTGGCGTTATCCGCGCTGATCCGGCATTACGGGCAGATCTGGCCGGATTACACCGGCAGGGCCGCCGCCTTCCCCGCCTATTCCGAGGGACTTTCGGATTTTTTAAAACTGCACAAAAACCGCCTCTCCGAACTCGGGTTTTACAATTACTGGGGGTGGGGCGGGTTCCTTGGATATAAGCTTTATCCGGATTACAAGGTGTTCCTGGACGGCAGATATATTTTCCACGACAAACTCAAGGAGACGCAATCCGCCCTCAGTCCGGAGAAATGGAAAGCGCTGATGGATAAATACCGTGTCGAGCTTGCGGTTATTTCGGCGGGCGGCAACGAACTCCCTCTGAAAGGGCGTATCGGAGACGGCCGCGAGTTGGTTCTGTGGCGCCCGGCCTATTTGGCCCGTATGCCTGAAAAAGACTGGGCGCTAATCTATTGGGACCGGCGCGCGCTGGCGCTTGTGCGCCGCGACGCCGTAAACGCCGCCTGGCTTAAAAGCGTTGAGTATAAATATTTGCGCGCCGGCGACTACCGGAATATGATCATTCCGGCGCTGAAGGGGCGCATTAAGTTTTCCGGCCTGGAAACCGAGGTCCGGAGATTTTTAAGGAATGATAATGCCGCCTGTGGCGCAAGCGCCGGCGCAGAGGTGCGCGGCTTTATAAACGCCTTAAAGGGCCTTTGCGCGGATAAGAACGCGAAATGCAGATAATTACATATTTTTTGTATAATATGGCCGTGATATTTTGCGCCCGCAGTTTAGGAGCGGCCACCCCTTTCCATGAGCATACGCAACAAACTCCTCCTTTTCATGCTCACGCTTCTGGCGGCGGTTGCGGCGGTGCTGACCCTGCTTTTCTTTTACAATGAACGCTCCGCGATCGCCTCAAATAACCAGAGAAAAAATTTCCAGATCCTTCTGGCGATGTCCGAGGTGTGCCGGGAGATCCACGACACCCCCGGCAAATCTTCCGCTTACAGGTATTTCAAGGCGTTCCTGAAAACGCCGGAAATAATAAAAGTCTCTTGCAGCGACCGCCGCGGCCGGACTTTTATGGAAGACCGTTATTATAACCCGTATCCGCATCCGTTTTCCAACCTTTTTAAAACTTTTCCCCCTCCCCAGACAGGCGTATGGGAAACCAAAAACGACAACGGCGTGGAAATACTCCAGGCCTCCCTCAAGGCAAGAAGCGTGAAAGGAGGCGCTATCACCGCGCATGTGGACTTTTCCACCCAGCTTATCTCCCAGGAAATGGATTCCTCCCTGCGCCAGACGTCGGCAAGATTCTTTATAATACTTTCGCTCGCGTTCGCGGCAGGCTGCATCGGGATACTGATAATCACGAGGGTTGTGGTCAAGCCGATACAGCTCATGGCCGAGGCGGCCCGCATGATAGGCTCCGGCCGGCTGGGCCACAGGATACCGGCGGCGGGCGGGGATGAAATGGGGATGCTCGCGTCCGAATTCAACGAGATGGCGGACAAACTCAAAGAACTTGACGAGATGAAAAAGGATTTTGTATCAAGCATAACGCACGATCTGCGCTCGCCCGTAACAGGCATAGAATTATGCGCCGATCTGATAAAGGAGCTCGCCGAAAAACATGAATACAACAAAATCCCCGAACAGCTGTTCTCCATAAACGAACATTCGCAGCGCCTGAACCGTTTTATAGATTCCCTGCTTGAAATTTCAAAAATAGAATCCGGAAAAACGACGCTGGACATAAAGGCCGTGAACCTTGAAGAGCTCTCCGACAGGGCAGTGCGCGCCCTTAAACCGTACGCCGGCCAGAAGGGCATAAAAATGGAACTCGTAGTCGGGCAAACTATCTCGGATACACGCGGGGATCCCGACCGGCTTTACCAGGTGCTGGCCAACATTATAGGCAACGCGGTCAAATTCACAAATTCGGGTTCGGTCGGCGTCTACATAACTACGGCGCCCGGCTGGCAGCAGATCAGGGTGTGCGACACGGGTATAGGCATACCCGAGCATGAGATCAAAAATCTTTTCAGTAAATTCTACAGGATAAACTCGGACTCGCGGGGCTATCCTTCTTCCAGACAGGGCACGGGACTGGGGCTGTTCATCGCGAAATTTATTATTGAACAGCACGGCGGCAGGATAGAAGCAAAGAGCAGTCCGGGGAAAGGAAGCGAATTCACGATATTTTTTCCGACATGAAACACACCATACTTGTCATAGACGACGAACCCGGCCTCCTGAAATCGGTCAGGGAGCGGCTGGAGCTGGAAAATTTCAACGTGCTCACCTGCGCCACGGCGGAGCAGGCTGCCGGCACGCTGGCGAGATTTACTCCGGACCTGATGGTGGTGGATTTGAGACTTCCTGGAATGAGCGGCCTGGATTTCTGCAGGCAGGTCCGCTCCACCGAACACCCCTCAAGACTTGTGCCGATAATATTTCTTACGACGGACAGAAGCGAACTGCATAAAGTGCTGGGGCTTGAACTTGGAGGCGACGATTACATGACAAAGCCTTTCAGTCCCGCCGAATTCGTGGCGAGGGTAAAAGCGCTGATACGGAGAAGCGTTTCGGCCCAATCGCACGATGAGATTGAAGAAACGCTCGTTTCAGGGGAGCTTGGCATAAACTACGCCAGGCACGAGGCGAAAATATCGGACCGGATCCTGAAACTGTCTCCCAAAGAATTTGAAATTCTTTACTTGCTGGTCAAAAAACGGGGCAGGGTAATGACCCGGCAGTTTCTTATGGAAAGAATCTGGGGCAGGCCGTACTTCAATACCAGCCGCGTCATAGACACGCATATAAAAAACCTCAGAAAAAATCTGGGGAAAATGCAGGAATGCGTCATAACAGTGGAAAGTCTCGGTTATAAATGGGAAGACCCTGAATAAGGGCGTAAGGCTGAGGGCTGAAGACTGGAAGGGAAAAACGGCGGTACAAGCTGAAATCTTAAATCTTTAGCCTTAAGCCTTAAGCCTTAAGCCCTCAGCCTGTTTAAAAACCTCACACAAAACTCACATAGAACTCACGCAAATAAGCGGGTTTATGTGTTATACTTGAATAAGAGAAACGCACAGTAGGGTCAGGAGGGGTTATGAAAGATAGATCGGGTTTTACGCTTATAGAGCTGCTGGTGGTGGTCTTGATCATCGGTATCCTGGCTTCCATCGCCATACCGCAATATTTTAAAGTCGTTGAAAAGGCGCGCGTGGCCGAGGCCATGAGCGTCATCTCAAACATCAAATCCTCCGAGGAAAGGTACCTCGCCCGCGGCGGCATCTATGCCCAGAACTTCACGGACCTTGATATCTCTTACTCGGGTATGACCCAGAGCGCGTTGCCCACCAAGTTTTTCAACGCCACGCTTACGATAGGCGCCTGCGCAAGCGGCCCCTGCTACGTGCTCACCGTCACGCGCCACATCAACAACGGCACCGTGGCCGCGCGCTACGGCCTGTATTCTCTCAACGTCAACGTGCCGGACAATCCCACGGTCAACGTGGCGGGCTGCCCCGGCGGCGGCACGAACTGCGCCGAACTGCTGAACTAACCCGAAAAATTCAACTGAATTTTTCGGGAAGGTCGGAGGCTGAAGGCTTAAGGTTTACAATAACAATAACTGCAACTTTCAGGCTAAAGAACGAAAATTTAAAAAAGCCCTGTTGGTTTAAACAACAGGGCTTTTTATTTTACCCAACTGAAAATTGCAGCCGGCCGTTTGACGGTCAAAAACAAAAATTATTTTCAGCCTTTCCGGGCTACTCGTCCGTTTTCACAAGCAGGGCCTTGCCGGTTTCGTACAACTCCGCGGTCCCGTCGCCTGCAAGCCAGAGCCTGCCGCCTTTCCAGGTAAAAGCCGATAAAGGCTGGCGGGGGAGCGGGAGTTTAAGCGCGTAGATCCCCGCAATCGAAAGCTTATCGTCCAGCTTGTGCTTATATAATCTTCCGGTGGACGAGACAGCCGACCAGAGCGCGCCTTTTGTCTTGTAGATCTGGTCCGGCCGGTTGGAAAGCTTGAAAGAAGCCGCTACCGTAAGCCCTGAGTCCAGCTTATGCAATAATACGGCGCCGGCGGAATCGCAGGACCACAGGTACTCCCCGTCATAGAAGAGGCTTGAGATCCTGCCCGGAAAATTGAAGGACTTTATAAACGTGAGTTTGTCGTCCAGTTTTCTTTCCTCTATGGTCTTTTTCCAGGCGTCCGCGAGATAAAGCTTCCCCTCTGCCGCCGCGAAACCGCTTATATGCACATTTCCGAGGGAATATTTTTTCTTAAGCTCAAGGGCGCCTTTGACCGGCTGGTAGCGGTAAATGGCCTGCTCAAGCCAGTCCCCGGCCCATAACTCCTTGTTATCCCACAAAAGGACCGAGATATTGGAGGAGGCCGCCGGATATATTTTAAAATATGAGGAATGGAGGCCGGTGAAAAATTTGTACGCGAATACGGCCGCCACCAATACCAGCGCCAGGCCGGCCGCCCGCAAACCGAAGCCGCGGGGAACAGGAACCGGCTCTTTTACGGCCGCGGGAGCGGCGGGGGCCCCGGGAGGGGGAGCGGTCGGCGCCTTCTTCGGCTCCGTTAATTTCCGGACGGTATGAACCAGTTGCGCGTTTTCAAAAGGTTTCTGCAGATATTCGCTGGCGCCCAGTTTCATAACATCAACGGTCGACTGGATGTGCCCGTAGCCGCTGATCATCACTATCGGGACATCGTTTTTGATCTTGCGCGCTTTTTCAAGCACTTCCACTCCGTCCATGCCGGGCAGGCGGATATCAAGAAGGACCAGGTCTATGTTTTCTCTGGCCAGCGTGTCAAGCGCGGCGGGCCCGTCGCCCGCCTCGGCCACTTCATAGCCGCGGAGCTTAAGCACGTTCTTCACGGCAAGTCTCATGTCCGGTTCATCGTCAACTATTAATATTTTGGGCATATATGTCCTTTAAGGGCCGTTATTCTTTACTTTCCGGCAGGGTAATAGTCGCTACCGTGCCTTTTTTAAATTCACTTGAGATATTTATGGTTCCGCCGTGCGCCTTGATGATATTTTTGACAAGCGCCAGCCCGAGGCCGAGCTTACCGGGCCTGGTGGTGAAAAAAGGATGGAAAACCATTGAAAGGTTTTTAGGCTCTATGCCGTCTCCGGTGTCGGTTATTTCAAGCGTCTGGGCGCCGACCCCGGACAGCCGAGCGGATACGCGTATCGCGCCGCCTCCGGGCATGGCTTCAACGGCGTTTAAAAAGACCTGTTCCAGCGCCGTCGTAAGCCTCACGCGGTCGGCCTTTAAAGGTTTCAACGCGGTCTCTTCTTCAAAATCCGCTTTTATCCCCGATAGGTCTTTTTCTTCTTTGAGATTATCCAGCGCGTTCATCACCGCTGTTTTAAGGCTCGTTTCCGCCAGCTGGAGCATCACGGGCCTTGAGAAACCAAGTATGTCCTCCAGTTTTTTCTGCAGGACTACGATATTGCGCACAATAACGCTTAACGATTCCTTTACGTTCGACTGTTCGGGCGCTTCAAGGCAGAATTCAGCGTGACTCCGTATGATGCTGACCGAATTTGAGATCTGGTGGGAAATGCCCGCCAACATCTCGGCGAGATCCCCGCTCAATTCGGCCGGACCGGCGGAAAGCTGGGGGTCCCGGCGTTTAAGGGCTGAAAAGACCCTTGTAACCTGCGCCATCCTGGACCGGAGGTCGCGGAGCATTTTTTCCTTTACCAGCAGTTTTTCTTCCACGCTCTTTAAAAGCGCGCGGTAAGGGCGGGCGCCCAGCTCCATACCCAGCCTGCGCTCCTGTTCTATCAGAGCGTCTTTTTCCTTTTTGACCCGCTCAAGGTCGGCCGTCATGCGCGCCAGCCGGCGCTCTTTGTCGTCGAGTATCTTTTCAGTTTCTTTAAGCGCCTTGCGCGATTCCATATTTTGCCCCGTCTTTTTGTTCTTCAGAGAAGCGGCGAGGCTTTCCTTTTCAGCTCTTATTTTTTTCGCTTCGCGGCGGATCCTGGCGGCCGGGCCGGCAAGTCCGGCTATCATGTCGTCCCGGGCGCGGATGTCGCGCTTTATCGCCTCAAGCGCGGCGTTTTCGGCTTTAATTTCCCCGGAATATTTTGTTTGCAGCTGTTTCCTGCTCTCCAGCAGCGCCGAAATTTCGGCCTTCAAAGGGTTCAATTCGCCTGCCTGCACTTCAAGCTCTTTCAAAATCCCGTTTTCCCTGGCCAGGCGGGCGGCCTCGGCTAGCGCCTGGGCTTTTTCCCTGCCCAGGAGCTCCGCTTTAAGGTTTAAATCCTCGCGCTCTTTAAGCAACTCGCCGTATTTTGCGGCCTCGTCTCTAAGCATCGCCAGCAGTCTTGCTATTTGCTATCTGTTCGTTTTCGCTTTTCTCGGCAAGCGCCGAGAATTCGGCCGCGGCGGCCTGGGCCCGGGCTGAAATCTTCCGGTGATTCTCTAGTTCGCGCTCAAGGGAGGCCAGCCGGCCGTTCAGCATCTCAATGGCATTATCCCTGTCGCGGAGATTGACCACGGCGTTACTCAACTGCGCGTCGGCCAGTCGCCGTTTTTCCGCCATATCGGCCAGTTCCTTTTCAACGGAGCGCTGCCTGTCACGGACAGCGGCTGTTTCCGCTTCCCTGCTTTTTAACTCAAGAAGAATGTTATTCTTCTCATCTTCGGCAATTTTAAGCAGGCCGGCGTTCCTGCCGCGCTCTGCCGAGAGCGTCTCTCCCAGGCTTTTTATTTTCTGCGTCAGATTTTTATTTACTTCATCCTTGGCCGCAAGCAGTCCGCCCTCTTTCTGTTCCGCGCCGGAGCTTAATGCCGCGTTTTCCGCGGCCAGGCGGGCGGCCTCGGCTAGCGCCTGGGCTTTTTCCCTGCCCAGGAGCTCCGCTTTAAGGTTTAAATCCTCGCGCTCTTTAAGCAACTCGCCGTATTTTGCGGCCTCGTCTCTAAGCATCGCCAGCAGTCTTGCTATAGGGAGGCCAGCCGGCCGTTCAGCAGCCCGATGGCATTATCCCTGTCACGGAGATTGACCATGGCGTTACTCAACTGCGCGTCGGCCAGGCGCCATTTTTCAGCCGTGTCGCCCAGCTCATGCTCAAGGGAGCGCTGCCGGTCCCGGACCGCGGCTGTTTCCTCCTCACTGCGCTTTAACTCATCGAGGACGCCGGTCTTCTCGTCTTCGGCGGCTTTAAGCAGGCCGGCGTTCTTACCGCGCTCCGCCGCCAGCGCCTGGGCTTTTTCCCTGCCCAGGAGCTCCGCTTTAAGGTTTAAATCCTCGCGCTCTTTAAGCAACTCGCCGTATTTTGCGGCCTCGTCTTTAAGCGCCGCGAACAGTCTTGCTATCTGTTCATTCTCGCTTTTCCCGGTAAGCGCGGAGAATTCCGCCGCGGCGGCCTGGGCCTGGGCCGAGATCTTCCGGTGATTCTCCAGCTCGCGCTCAAGGGAGGCTAGCCGGCCGTTCAGCAGCCCGATGGCATTATCCCTGTCGCGGAGATTGACCACGGCGTTACTCAACTGCGCGTCGGCCAGGCGCCATTTTTCGGATATGTCGGCCAGTTCCTTTTCAACGGAGCGCTGCCTGTCACGGACAGCGGCTGTTTCCGCTTCCCTACTTTTTAACTCAAGAAGGATGTTATTCTTCTCATCTTCGGCAATTTTAAGCAGGCCGGCGTTCCTGCCGCGCTCTGCGGAGAGTGTCTCTCCCAGACTTTTTATTTTCTGCGTCAGATTTTTATTTACTTCATTCTTGGCCGCAAGCAGTCCGCCCGCTTTCTGTTCCTCGCCGGAAATTAAAGCCGTGTTTTCCCCGGCCAGGCGGGCGGCCTCGGCCCGCGCCTGGGCTTTTTCCATGCCCAGAAGTTCCACTTTGAGGTTTAAGTCCTCGCGTTCCTTAAGCAGCTCGGCGTATTTGGCGGCTTCGTCTTTAAGCATCGCCAGCAGTTTCGCTATTTGTTCATTCTCGCTTTTCTCGGCAAGCGCGGAGAATTCCGCCGCGGCGGCCTGGGCCTGGGCCGAGATCTTCCTGTCATTTTCCCGCTCATGCTCAAGGGAAGCCAGCCGGCCGTTCAGCAGATCAATGGCATTGTCCCTGTCGCGGAGATTCGCCGTGGCGTCACTTAAGCCGGCCTCGGCCAGCCGCCGTTTTTCCGCCGTGTCGGCCAGTTCT
>JACQYT010000119.1 GCA_016208085.1 Elusimicrobiota bacterium
CCGTACGCATAGTTCAACAAATCGCAGTCTATTTCGCGCCTCAAAATTGCGAGGCATCCGTCATAGAGCAGCTCTGTTCCTCGGTCACCAGTTTCCTAAATGACGAGGCCGCCAAGGCCGATACCGCGTTAAAAAACTGCACTAAAAACTGCGGCTGGAAAAAACGGAAAGACGACCTGGTAGACGCCGCCAGGAAAAAAGCCAAAGAGTCCTGTTCCAAAGGCGAGGCTCCCGACGTTAATGAATTAAGCAAGGGGCTGGATAGGAACATAAAAGACAGGCTTAAGAATTTGTACAATCGGAACAGCCGGATGTTTGACGGCACCGCCAAGTTGGCCGCGAAAGATTTAAGATCGGTCCCCTCAAACAGCGCCGCAACGCTCACCGGTAAGGGCGGCCAAGTCACCGATTTAAAATTCTACGAGCCGAACACCCCAAAATTAAATCCCACCGCTGAATTCAGCCTGAGCGGCACAAAACTGTCCGGCGAGACGCCGGGTCAGACGACAACAAAACAATCCTCCATCCTGTTGGCATCAGCCTCGTCGGCAAAAACACAGGCTGATGCCCCCATCGCATCCACGAAGACCGCCCTTTCTCCGCAGAAAGCCCAGGAGGCAGCAACTGCCCAGCCGAAATGTACCGCAAGCGCGACGCTGTGCATGTCAGTGGTTCCAGGAAAACCCTGTTCTTGTCCAACTGAAAACCTGTGCGACGCAGGACCGGGTGTGGCCGGAATGTGCATGAGCGCGAAGTATTGTGCGGGTGAAGGGTGCCCTCAACCGCCTGAAAACGGGGCTGGGAAACCCAGCTTGTGGGACCGGCTTATGGGCAGGACCGAACCGTGCGGCAAGAGCTGGTACAATAAGAACAAAAAATGCTGCGTGAACGGAAAAATACTCGAGAAATGCGGCGCCGAGTGTTACGATCCCAAAACGACATGCTGTAAAGACGGCAAGACGTATGAGAAGTGCGAAGAAAAATGTTACAACCCTAAGACAAAATGCTGCCTGGCCGACAGGAAGTTTGGTACGAAATGCAACGGGGATTGTTACGACCCCCAAACGGAATGTTGTGAAGACGGCAAGAGGGATGAAAAGTGCGAGAAAAAATGTGCGCGCATTGGCAAGCGGATTAAAGCAGTGGAAAAATTCCTTACTGGCTACACCCAAGGTAATACCATAGGACAAACAGATCCGACAGCCACATCAATTGCCAGAACTCGTTGTTTGCCGGGTATTGGACCATGGACAAGATATTACAGTGGATTCAAAACTCTTGATCCTGAAGTTCAAGACGGTATAATAGCACACGAAGAAGTTCACAGACATCAATGTAAAACACTCGGCTGGCTTGACTTCCCTGAACCAGAGATTGTACGAGAGCCTCCCGCATTTGAGGCGGAGCGTGCTTTGTTAAATGGTAAATACAAAGAAAGATGTGGCGTTAAATAAGCGCACCAGAAGGTAAAAATATGGATAAACCAACTCCCTGGGTGTTTATTTTGTTTTCTCTAGCAATGGGTATTGTTATAATGACTTTCCCATATTTATTCACAATGCTTAACCGTTTTAACAAGGAAAGACGTTTAATCTGGCGCAGATTTTTAAGTGTTATTTCCATCTGTTATCTACCGATTATTGTTATTCTTTACGCCGTTTCTATTACCAATCCCCGAAATATTGGCCCCAAAATGTTGCTCCCGTGGTGGATTGGCTACTATTTTGCCTATATCGTATTTACAACCTTTATCAAAAAACGCCTAAATCTTGAGTTGGGATGGCTTAAATTCATTTCATCAGCGACTACGGGTTATTTGCTCGTTACCTTTTTGCTTGTCTTTATATCTGCTCTATTTGACGACCCGTTAATTTGCCTATTTAGTGTGTCAGCCGTCAATTACATCACATCTCCGTAAACAGATTAAGGATCCGAAACACCAACGGGGGGCCTAGAAGCCTGTCCGACATAAGGTTTTTGCCGAGGTCTTAGGAAAATTGGCAACCTGGCCAGTTTCTCCGTCGTAAACTGGTTTGCGGCAAGTGGTCAAAATTATCCTTATGAGCACTGACAGGACCCTATTACCGCTTGAAATTATCAGAATCTACGGATTGCGGTTTAAAATCGAGGTTTCTTTCAAGCAGGCGCTTCGTATTCTTGGAGCATACGCTTATCATTTCTGGATGAAAGTCGTTGACCCTATACGCAAGAATTCAGGTGACCAGTATCTGCACCGCAAGACCGATGAATACCGCAATGCCGTAAGAAGAAAACTTGCCGCATATCACTCATTGCTTTACGAAATGTGTTCCCGGAATTTCTTGCAGATTCCGTAAAACACTCAATCCTGAAGAAATTCTTGGTAAAAAGAATAGACTTTGATAGAATTGAAGGTGTCAGGCTGGTCGCTTAGCCAAATTTTAAGCGGTTTTTACAAAAAAAGAAAGGAGAAATTCCATGTTTACGCCAAAATTGCAGGGCTATTACAGGTTCCCGGCGATCAACGGCGACTGCGTCGTTTTTGTCAGCGAGGACGACCTTTGGACCGTGCCGGCGGCGGGCGGGATGGCGCGCCGGCTTACTTCCAATCTGGGCGAATGCTCCTGCCCGGCGCTGTCGCCGGACGGCGGCGGGCTGGCTTTTTCCGGAAAAGAGGAAGGGACCCGCGAGATCTACTGCATGAGCGCGGAAGGCGGGCCCGCAAAGCGCCTGACCTATACGGGAGCGGACTGCCAGGCGCTCGGCTGGTCCCGCGACGGAGAGAACATCCTTTACTGGAGCAATTCAGGCCAGCCTTTTGAACGCTTCTGCCGGCTCTTCTCGGTGCCGAAGGAAGGCGGCCTTCCCCGGCTTATGCCTTACGGCCCCGCGCTGCATATCTCGTACGGACCGGACGGCGGGACGGTCATAGGACGAAATACGACGGACCTTTCCAGATGGAAAAGATACAGGGGCGGCAGGGCCGGCGAAATATTGATAGACACGGCGGGCAACGGGAATTTCCGGCGGCTTCCCGCTCCGCAGGGGAACGTCACCTGCCCCATGTGGCTCGGGAAACGCATATATTTCATTTCCGATCACGAAGGCATAGGCCGGATCTACTCATGCCTTCCTTCGGGCAGGGACCTTAAAAGGCATACAAGCAACGACGAGTTCTACGCGCGGAACGCCTCCACCGACGGGCGGCGCATAATCTATCATTGCGGGGGGGAGTTGTTTCTGCTGGATCCGGTCAGCGGCGGCCGTTCAAAAATCGCGGTGCAGTATTGCAGCCCCGGAGTGCAAAGGAACCGGAAATTCGTGGAGGCCGCCGGGTATTTTGAGGATTATGACGTCCATCCCAACGGACATTCCACGGCCCTGATAAGCCGCGGCAGGGCGTTCTCGTTCTCCAACTGGGAAGGCGCGGTCCGCCAATACGGCGCGGCCGACGCCGTAAGGTACCGGCTGGCGCGTTGGCTCAAGGACGGGGAAAGGCTGCTTGTGGTTTCGGATGAAGGCGGCCGCGAGCGCCTGGAAATATACAAAAAAGACTCCGCCCGCAGGCTCAGGGCGTTTGAAAACCTTGAGCTGGGCAGGATAGCGGAGATAAAAATCTCGCCTAAAGAGGATGTCGCGGCCTTGTCCAACCACCGGCAGGAGCTTATTCTGGTGGACCTTAAAACCGGCAAAACCAGGTTAGCGGATAAGAGCCGGTTTTTCGGAGTATGCAACATGCTTGCCGGAAGCGTCGGAAGCATCGGTTTTAACTGGTCGCCGGACGGTGGTTGGCTGGCCTACGACCTCGCGGTTTCCGCCAGGACTTCCGAGATACGGCTTTACGAGCTTGCAAGCGGGAAGAGCCGCTCCGTCACCCGGCCGGTCCTGCGGGACTCCGAACCCGCTTTTGATCCCGGCGGAAAATACCTGTATTTCATTTCCTGCCGCGATTTTGATCCGGTCTACGACCAGCTTCAGTTCGATTTGAATTTCCCGAAGGGAATGCGGCCCTGCCTGGTGACTTTGAGACAAGACCTCCCGTCCCCGTTCATTCCCCTGAGGAAAGAACCGGAGCCGGCTGATAAAGACAAAAAAGAGAAAGATAAAAAGGATGAAAAGCCGCTCATGATAGACCTTGACGGCATACAGGAACGGGCGCTGGCCTTCCCGGTGCCGGAAGGACGCTACGGCCGGATAGCCGGCATTTCCGGGGAAAAGGCGGTATTTACGTCATTTCCGGTGGAGGGCTCTTTGAACATGCAATGGTTCTCTTCCGAACCCCAAGCCAAGGCCGCGCTTGAAATATACGATTTCACGGAACGCAAAAAGGATATTCTGGCGCAAGCCGTCACGGATTTTGCGGTCTCCCGCGATTTAAGCGCGCTCTTTTACAGGTCCGGCAATAAACTGAGGGCGTTGAAAGCCGGCGAAAAACCCGACGAGAAATCGGAAAAAGAGGGCTGCTGCAAAAAAAGCGGCTGGATAGACCTGGGCCGCGTAAAGGTCGGCGTCAATCCGCCGCTGGAATGGAAGCAGATGTATGACGAGGCCTGGAGACTTCAGAAAGAGCAGTTCTGGGTGGAGAACATGTCCGGCGTGGACTGGAAAAAGGTATACGACCGCTATCTGCCGCTTCTGGAGCGCGTGGCCTGCCGCTCCGAATTTTCGGACCTGATCTGGGAAATGCAGGGCGAACTGGGGACGTCGCACTGCTATGAATTAGGCGGGGATTACCGTCCTGAGCCTAAATATCCCGTCGGTCTTCTGGCGGCGGACCTGGCATACGACAAAGGAGCCCGCTGCCATCGTTTTGTCCATATAGCCGGCGGAGATTCCTGGGACTGCGGCAAAGATTCCCCGTTGAACAGTCCGGGGATAAACGTCAAAAACGGAGACCGCCTGCTTGAGATAGGAGGCGTCGCCCTGGGCCCGGACGCCGTCCCCGGCGAGCTGCTGGCCAATAAAGCGGACTGCGAGGTGGAGCTCACGGTCGCCGGCAGGGACGCTCGGAATAAACGGACCGTCACGGTTAAAACGCTTAAGAGCGAATTTCCCGTCAGATACCGGGAGTGGGTCAACGGCAACAGAGCCGCCGTTCATAAAGCGGCCAAAGGAAGGGCCGGCTACATTCACATACCGGACATGGGGCCTGTGGGGTACGCGGAGTTCCACAGGGCGTATTTTACCGAGGCGGGAAAAGAGGCCCTTATAGTGGACGTGCGCTACAACCGCGGCGGGCACGTGTCCCAGCTTCTGCTGGAGAAGCTTGCAAGGAAACGCATCGGTTATGATTTCCAGCGCTGGGGGCCTCCCGAACCTTATCCGGCGGACTCCGTCCTGGGGCCGATAGTCGCGCTGACGAACGAGCATGCCGGCTCCGACGGCGACATCTTCAGCCATTCTTTCAAGCTGATGAAACTGGGCCCGCTGATCGGCAAAAGGACCTGGGGCGGCGTCATAGGCATCTGGTCCAGGCATTGGCTGGTGGACAAAAGCCTGACGACCCAGCCGGAATTTTCTTTCTGGTTCAAAGACGTGGGCTGGAAAATGGAGAATTACGGCACCGAGCCGGATATTGAAGTGGACATCTTTCCCCGGGACTATTGCGCCGGAAAAGACCCGCAGCTTGAGCGCGCCGTCGAGGAAGTTCTTAAAGCGCTTCAAAAACATCCGCCGAAGCTGCCGGATTTTAAAAACAAACCGCTTCTTTCCCTGCCGCGGCCCGCACAAGAAGCCGTCGGGAAAAAGCGGCCTGCGCGCCGCGCCCTGCGCAAAATTTTGCAAAAGGCATGACCGGGATGCCGCTAAGGGGGTGTAACTTTTGAGTCCTCTTCGGTCACTATTAAGGTGGAGCCGTTTGAGACAGACAAGCGGCACGAGGAGGGGTCATGAGAACAAGACATGGTAGGGTTGCGGCGGCGATGCGGGCGGCCGTCATCTGGCTGCTCGCCGCAGGCGGCGCCTGGGCGCAGCCCGGAACCGAAACGACGCTGCCTGCCGCGCTGGAGAGCCGCCCGCTTCTGGAGTGTTTCCTCCGGAACATCGGGAAATGGGCCGAACTCCGCAAGGACCTGGGGTTAAGCCGGGACCAGAAGCAGCAGTTCGCGGAGATCTTCAAGTCCCGCAAGCCTGAAATCAAGCAGGCCGTGCGCAAACTCCGCGCCGAGTGGAAGAAAGTTCTGGCCGTAGTGCGCTCGGACACGCCGGATGAAACCGCCATCAGAACCGCGATCGCGAATATGACGGGGGCGTTGGCGGATGCCGCGGTGCTGCGGTCGCAAATCCGCCGGCAGGCAATGACCGTGCTTACGTCCGCGCAGCGCGGCCAGGTGGACAAGTTCTTTGCGGAGGTTCAGTCTTCAGCGGAAGAGGCAAAATGAGGCTGGCTGAGCATGGCAGACGACGAGGACAGCGAAGACGTCAAAGCCGCGCAGGGCGGCGACGGCGAAGCCTATGGCCGGCTCATCCGGCGGCATCAATCGGAGATTGCCCGGAGGATGTGGCGTTTCACGAGGGACCCAGCCGCCCATGCGGACCTTGTGCAGGAAGTCTTCGTGGACGCATACCGGGGACTCAACAGTTACCGGCGTCTGGCCCCGTTTTCTCATTGGCTGCACAAAATCGCCGTGCGCGCGGGCTACGCTTACTGGCGCCGCCGCGCCAGGGAGCCCGCGCGCGCTTGAGCGGCTTAATGCCACCGAGCGGGAGATAGAAAGCGCGCTCTCTGTGCCCCAGCGGCAGAAATGGCAAAAGACAGCGGAACGGCTTCGCAAAAACTGGCTTCCACCCGACGAGAATAAACGCGAAACCCGGTAAAATCGGCATAGGCGTTTTCAGCATAAGCCGGTTCACCATATTTTTAAAAGGGGGAACTTCCACCCCCCCCTTGCCGATAAGACAAAGTTCATGTATACTATTTCAGGTTATCCCCCATATTTGTTTAAACACAATATATCGGGGGATAGCCCTTTTTAATATACCACGCCCTTTAGGGCGGGGAAACCTTGGGGCAAGAGGGAGTTTGAGGGAGAAAGAAATTTCTCCCTCATCTCCGGAACGGGGATGAGGAAAACCCCGTTCCGGGTACATAAAATGCCGCCGGGCGGCATTTTATTGGCTTTCCGGTTTATAATGTGGTAATTTGTATATGCGTGTTGAAGAAGACGGGGTGTGGATAAGCAAGGAGAGAATATGAAGCTTAACTGCCCTCATTGTTCATGGACTATACCGGCGGAGAATATAAACATACAGACCGCCATCGCCAAGTGCGGTTCCTGCAGCGCGGTGTTCGGCTTCGCGGACAAAGCGCCGGGGGCGGTCCCTTTCGGTTCCAAGCGGGCCGTTGAGATGCCCAAAGGCTACAGCGTGGACCATGTCGGGACGGGGCTTGAGATAACTCGCAGGTGGCGGTCCTGGAAGTATCTCGCCTTGCTGGGTTTCTGCATTTTCTGGGACGGGTTCCTGGTCGTCTGGTATTTCATAGCTTTTACAAAGGGCGGACCCCTGGTAATGAAGCTCTTCCCAATCCTCCACGTGGCCGCCGGGGTGGCGCTTACCTACACGGCTATAGCCGGGCTCCTCAACCGGACACGGATAACCGTGAACACCGCTGAAGTGGGGATAAAGCACTTCCCGCTGCCCTGGCTTGGCAATCGGCTCGTCATGAGGCAGGAGATAGACCAGCTTTTCTGCGAAGAGAAGATACGCCACGGCAAGAACGGGGTGCATTATTCCTACAACCTCAGCGCCGTGCTGAGGGACGGGAAACGACTGAAGCTGGTTTCCGGCCTGGATACTCCTGAGAAAGCCCTTTTCCTTGAACAGCAGATAGAGGGCTATTTAGGGATAGCCGACAGGCCCGTAGCCGGCGAGATGCGGCCGGTGTAGCCCGGAAAATTAAATTTTCCGGGAAGGATAGATGGCAAAAATGCCTGTCATGGAAAAGTTGAAGGTGGCAGCGGCTTTGCAAAGGCTGGATTATTCGGTAAAACCGGCGAAATGGAAGAAGCGGATGATGTGGAGCCTGGGGGCAGGCCTTGAAACCTGGCGTTTTTAGGGAAGATTATGTTTTATGAAAATGTTTTCAGAAAATTGAGCGAAGAAAAAGTGCGGTATCTGATAATCGGGGGGATTGCGGTGAATCTCTATGGTTTTTCCAGGGTTACGGGTGATTTGGATATAATGCTTGACCTGGACGATATTAACAGCGTTCTTGGCTTTGTTAAGGCCGTTAAGGCGTTGGGTTTTAAGCCGAAGGTCCCTGTCCGGATTGATGATTTCGCCGATTCGTCAAAACGAAGGGAATGGATAGAGGGGAAAAACATGAAAGTGTTCTCGGTATATAACCCCTCCAACGAAATTGAGCATGTGGATGTTATGGCGGAAAATTTTATTGATTTTGCCGGCGCCTATCGGGTAAAAGAAGTTATTGCGGCCGGCGTCCTTAAACTGCCTGTTATATCACTTGATGGCTTGATAAAACTCAAAGGAATTGCGGGCAGAAAGCGGGACGAGATAGATATTGCCGCGCTAAAAGAAATAAAGGCTATCAGGAATGAAAAAAACAAGAAGCAAAAAGAACGACCTGTATAATTCGGCGGACATAAAAGCGTACATGGCCATGCCTGCAAGTGATAAGCTCAATTGGTTGCGGGATACAGCCGGTTTTTTACAAAAAATAACGCCGGTCGGCAGCAAGAAGATCTGGGAAAAACTGAAAAACAAAGGTTTTTAATTGGAAAAACGGTTGAAAATTTAGGAGGTAAAAAAGTGTTGACTAAACAAAAAAAGGCATTACCTATATATAGTTTAATTCTTGGTTTGATTCTCTCGGCTGTTTGTGGTCTGCCCTGCCCGGCAACCGGCCGGCACAATAATCCGGATTTTTTTAAAGACGGAGAACATTTGTTGCCAATGGCGCTCGGGTACCTGGAGAATCAGAACCCCCCCATAGAAATTCCCACAGCTCAACCAATTGCGGCAATCAAACAGCGCTCCGCTCTTGATTCTGTCGGGACGGAGGCAAGGATTGTCGGAAATCCCAGTGAGGTGTCTCCTGGAGAATATGAGGGCGTGGTATTTCTGCAATTCCGCAATTACACGGAAGACGGCAAATCAAAACTTTGTACAGGAACTCTGATCTCACCCGGAACAGTCCTGACAGCCGGTCACTGCCTATGGAATCTTGCTTCTCCGTATTCAAAGAAGGATTACACGAAATACCCCCAAGAGATTGTTACATGGGCAGGGGTTGTAATAGGTTATGATTTAAATCCCAATGACCCGCGATCCGGCAGAATCATTTCTACCGGCGCGGTGGCGGCAATTTGGCATCCACGATGGCAGGGTGGAGAGCCGGCAGACGCGGTTGACATGGGTGTGATTTTGCTTGCCCCAGGGCAAACCAATGGCATTAAATCTTACGGGTTAAACCGGATACCGCCCGAGATTGGGCAGGAAGGAATCATTGTAGGCTACGGAAAGACAAATACGGGGAATAAGGGCATAATAAAAAATATGGGGACAACTAAAATACGAAGCCGAAGCGATCGTATTGTCGGCATAGGCGGCCAGTCCAGCATCTGCTCAGGAGATTCCGGAGGTCCTTTGTTTATGCACCTTGACGGGAGTTTGAAGGTAGCCGGGGTTGCCTCCAGAACTACATGGGATTGTAACCCTCGCTCTGGTTCCACGACGCGGGTGGATACAATGGTTTCCTGGATTGATTCTGCGCTTGGAGAGTGGGAAAAGGAGTTCTTCCCGCAAATAGCTGAAAAAAATTGAGGCGGTTTCTCAGAGACACCCAGTAACGAAAGTAACATTGATTCATTCGTAAAAAGTTCATTTTGTTTAGAAATTGTAGCGGGCGACGTGAGTCGCCTATTGAGCGGACTTACGTCCGCCGCTACAGTTTTGGACCAAAAAACGACTTTTTACGGGAGAATCAACATTGACAAACCCTACTGGTATTACATAGACTCATGCATATAGAAGGCTGCGAGGGACTTGGAAGAGGGGATGCCGAACCTGAAATATATCATTCCAACCATAACAGCGTTCATGCTGATGCAGAACGCTCATTGCGCTTATGTCGCTTCGTATAAGGGCGGGGTGGAGTATAAAAAAGCCTCATCCTACGAATGGAAGCGGCTTGAAGCCGCCGCCGCTCAGCAACTCGCCGGCGGAGACGAAGTGCGGACCAAATCCGCTTCCACTGCTGAAATAATGCTGGATGCCGGCTCCATGATACGGCTGGGCCCCGCGTCGGCTTTCAAGCTCTCGGACGAGAACAGCGGGACTGCCTCGCTGGAACTCTATGTCGGCAGGCTGCGGGCCTGGGTGAAGAAATTTGCCGCCAAATTGGAAGTAAGGACGCCTACGGCGGTCTGCTCCGTGCGGGGCACGGAGTTTTCCCTGGAAGTGGACCCGCAGACCTCCCATACGCGGGTGGACCTTTTCCGCGGGACGCTCGCGGTCAGGGACAACCTGGGAAACGAGCTGCTGCTTCAGGAAGGCCGCAGGATTTCCGTCACCCCTGAAGGGCTTGGCGTGCCGCAGCAGATCTCGAAGGCGCTGGAAAACGAGCGCCGGGCCGGCATGGAGACGCTGACGAAGGAAGTGGGGCTGGCGATGTCCAAAGAGGCGGTTTTGGGCGCCGCGGCTTCGGAGATAAAGCTGGCCGAGTACCAGCAGGGGAAATCGCTGATTGACGTTTTCGGCAACCGCGTACAGCTTGAAGAGTATGTGATGAGGCCGGCGGCCGACCAGTTCAAGCTGGTCGTCCTCAATAAGCGGGAAAGTCGGCTGGATTACTTTTTCTACAAGGGCACGTTCAACGCAGCGCTGCCCGCGGACCTGAGCCTGGCCCTCAAGACGCTGGGCGGCGCGCCGCAATCCCCTTCATGGTGGCTGACCGCGTACCAGACCGGAAGGTCCAATACCATAGACACAGTGGAGGAAAACGCCTCGGGAGGCCATACCGTGGACGTCAACGGCAACCTTGACACATCCGACGACGTCGCCTCCTGGTTTGATTCCGCCACGGACCTATATGTGCCGGTGACCGGGGCATTTTATAAAACCCTCTTTGACTACTATTCCATAAAGTACAACGGGACCCAGACCTATGCCTGGGTGCCCAACGCGCCCGGGGTGCAGAGCTATCTCAGCTCGGACGTCACCACCTCCATTTACGGCGGCAACGCCAACTACGCCATTGACTCAAGCTTCCCGGACGGGACATTCCTGCACAACCGGATACTTGAAACATACGGCACGGGGGATGATTTCACGCAGTACGACAATTACATTATCGACAATGACGGCAAGCCGGCGAGCGTTACGGACTTCGCCGGCGTAACCAGCGGGCCGCAGTATAAGGAAGCCCTGCTGAAGTGGAACTTCCAGCAGGTTATCGCTTCAAGCTTCTTCGGCGGCCGCAAGATAGACCTGGTTGTGGAGCCGAAAATACTGATCCAGTCGGGGCTGGTGCAATGAAAACGGCAGTTGATAAGTGACAACAGCAGTTGATAAGTTGACAAGTGGGAACAGCAGATGTTGATAGGATATTGGGGATGACAGTGCTAGGCAGAGATTACGTGATGAAGAAAGATTACAGTGATAAAAAAGGGATTATAGCTATAAAACTATTTATCTTATTCGCTTTCCCATTCGCGTTATTCGCTATGGCGGCGCCGGCTTTCGGGGCGACGGCCGAGTGGACGGGAAAAGGCAGGACCGACAAGGCCTCGGACGGCAGGAACTGGCGCCGAGGCTTGGCGCCCGGGAAAAATGACCGCGTCCTGTTCGACGCTTTCTCATCCAAAGACTGCTCCTGGGACCTCAACATCACGCTCTCTTCCGTCCTGATGACGGCCAGGTATAAAGGAAGCGTAAGGCTCAAAACCTCCGGGCTTAAGGTGGCCGGCAACGTGGATATTAAAGGGGGAATGCTGAACCTCCGGAAAGGGTCCCTCATCGTGGGCCGCCGGATATATGTGGGATCCAGCGGCACCCTTGAGCTTGCCGACGGCGCGCTGAGCGTTGGTCCGATGGGTGTTCTGGTGGATAACGGAGGAACGCTTTTGTCAATGGGCCGTTCTAAGGCCAAAATCATGTCCGCGAAGCCTGGTAAGTATTATAAGTTTATTGTCGGGCAGGGCAATGTGCTCCTGTCCAATCCCGCCGGAACGGAGGTGGGCGGCTCCCAGGGGATAATCCTATATTCCAAGGCGAAGGTCAATCAGGCGGATTTCGTAAATGTGAAACAACTCAAGCCGGGCACGGCCGCCGTAAGGGTGTTCGTGGCAAAGGGACAGAAAAATGGACAAAAACTAGCGTTCAAGGGCTGGACTTTTGATAAGACGGTGAAAAAGAAGGGAACGCGGTATGCCGAGTTCAAAGAGCCGGAACCGGCAGCCCTGGCACTGGATGCCCGCACCCCCGAGGACGCCATAGAAGAGCCGAAAGCTGAATCCGAACCGGCAACCTTCGTGGCGGCGAGCGCCCAGCCGGCGCTGTCGGATAAATCCGACCGCTACAAAGATGTAGCGGCGCCGTTTACGGCGCTTACGCCCGTGCCGCTTGCCGAAGCCACGGCGGCCGTGGAGCCTGAAGAGACTCCTTTTGCGGGCCTGGAGGAATATGAAGATGCCATAGCGCGGGCGAATTTCCAGCCTTACCTGGCGGTCCAATTCAACAGGGGTCAGCATTTCTTCCAGCGGGAGCAGGGGAATCTTTCCGGCAACCTGAACGTGCTGGCTTCCATGGCGATAAAACATGAAAAACTGGGGCCGAAATTGACGCTCGTTCCAGTGGTTTCGTCGCAGTACCAGGGAACAAAGCAGGTGACCGATCTCGTAGGGGGAGGCACGCTCTTTCAGGAAAGGATGGCGCATTCTTTGGCCCTTCGCGGGATCTACCAGCTTTCCCCTAAATGGAAGCTTAAGCCCGCCGTCGGCTACAAGTGGGAGTTCCTTAAAGAA
Source organism: Elusimicrobiota bacterium (assembly GCA_016208085.1). Lineage (GTDB taxonomy): Bacteria > Elusimicrobiota > Elusimicrobia > Elusimicrobiales > UBA9959 > JAHJSU01. The sequence goes on from JACQYT010000119.1 coordinate 12,963, forward strand.
ACCCGGGACGAATCCTGGGGGAACGGCCTTTTTGACTACCGCCGTCCCAGTTTCTCGCTTGAAGGGGAATACGCCTATAGGGACCCGTTCACCTTCTCCATCGGCTATGATTTCTACCATATCGGGTTCATGAACTACTCTTCCCTTGAATCCATTATAAAGGATTCCCAGGGAAACGCTATGGCCAGGGAATTGGCCGGGAGATCGGTCCTTGACTCTTACAATCACTCCCTTACTTTCGGCGGGACGGCGCAGGGGCCGTGGCGGAGCTACGCCGAGGGGAACCTGGTGACAACCCTGCGCCTCTTTCCGGAGCAGCATGTGGTGTCCGGGACGGGGGATTATAAAAATTCCACCCGCAGGGACCTGTCCAATCAGCTTTCAGCAGCCTTGAAAATCCCGCGCGAGATTTGGGGAAGCTGGAAAGCCGTCGGCGGGGCCCGGCTGGCGGCCGGCTTCAATATCTCCAACCAGAACAGCTATGACGCCCAGAGGTTCAAATACCTCAAAAACTATTATGATTCAACCTCTATAAGGGCGGGGGTGGATCTCAATCTCTACCGCAAAATGCCCGCCGGACGATCGGGCGGAACGGAAGAGCGTCCGCTGGAATTCAGTCTCTCGGCCACGCTGGGCAGGATAAGTTACGGCGGGCGGTTGGCCCAGGCCGCGTCCGGGCTATACCGGGGCGCCAGGATATATCAGAACGAGGCCGTCCTCGGCGTCGGCGTAAGCTATCCCATCGCCCCGCATTTCACGTGGACTTCGCAGTTCGGCTACGGCCGCCAGACCTCAAACCAGGATTTTGAGCGGCTTTATAAATACAACTTCACAACGACGAACTACAGGATCGGGTTCAGTTATGAATATTAAGGAATAACGGCTGCGGGGCTGCTGGACAATTGGACGGCGAGGCAGCTGGGCAGCCAGACAGCGGGACAGCATATGGCGAGAATATTTTCTGGAAGGACTTTAAGCGCAAGAGACTGGCTTCGCCTTATAGTCAATCGCATTTCCCGGAAAATACAGCCGGAGAAGATAATACTGTTCGGGTCCTACGCATATGGCAGACCGCGAAAACACAGCGATATCGACCTTTTCATCGTCTGGAACACCAGGGAAACCCGGCCCCTGCGTCATCTGGCGGTATCGAAAGCTATTGGTCCGCGTTTTTACCCCATGGATATCGTGGTTAGGACACCGCTGGAATTGGCCGAGAGAAAGGATTGGTTGGATCCATTCACCCATGAAATCATGACCAGGGGGATCGTGCTTTATGACCGCGCCCAAGGAAGAAGTCCGAGAGTGGATTAGAAAAGCGGAATTGGATTACGCCTCAGCGCTAATACTGGCTTCAGGCAGAAAAGCGTTTCATGAGATAGTTTGCTTTCATTGCCAGCAGGCAGCTGAAAAATATATGAAGGCTTATTTGCTCCTCAAGGGAGTGCGTTTCCCAAAGATTCATGACCTGGAAAGGCTGATTTATCTCTGTTCCCGCGAATCAAGGTCTTTTAAGCAGTTGGAAGACCCGGCAGGAATCTTGTCGGTATACGCCGTGGATGTGCGCTACCCCGGGGTTGATGCCTCGGCTGCTGAGGCAGGGGAAGCCCTGAAAGCTGTGCGCACAATACGCCGTTTTGCGCGAAAGTATCTGGAGTTCTGATTCCAATTCGCATCATTCGCTATTTTAAGGAGACCGTTATGAAACATTTATTCAGGAATTTAAAATCCGCCTTTTTCTGCCTCATTCTTACGGGGTATGGGTTAAGCTCCGCCCAGATCTCCCCGCCACAAAAAGTCAACTTCCAGGGAAGGCTTACGGACCTTTCAGACAATCCCTTGAACGGCTCCTTCGACCTTACCTTTTCCTTATATGATGCGGCGACTGCGGGGGCGGCTCTTTGGACAGAGACCCAGACCGGGGTTTCCGTCACAAACGGCGCCGTGGAAGCGATCCTGGGCTCCGTGACACCCATTCCTTATTCGGTGACGGCATCGTCCGCAATATACCTCCAAATCCAGGTCGGTTCCGAGGTCTTAAGCCCGCGCCAGCCTTTCAATTCCGTCCTCTATTCAATGAACTCCTACCAGCTGGCCGGAAAGACCTACGACGCCTTCGTGGACACCTCCACGGCCCAAACGATAACCGGCATAAAGACCTTCAGCTCCGCCCTGACCGTAACCGGCAGCGCCTTCTCCGTGGGCGGTTCCACGCTTGTGGTAAAGGGAGGTAACGTCGGCATCGGGACGACGGCGCCCGGCCAAAATGCCACCGCGTCTTTTGGCCGGATACTGCATATTTACGACGCGATCCCCGGGGTCTATCCGGGCATTTTCATCGAGGATAACGACACCACGCCGGGGGCGCGCTGGTTTGTGCACGCGCACGGCGACAGCCGGAACTCTTTCGCCGTCCGGGACGATGTCAATGCGTTTGAGCCCCTCTACATCGAGGGCAGCAACATCGGGCTGGGGACCGACGACGTCACCCCGTCGGCCCGGCTCCACGTCTCCTCGGAAAGTCCGACGGCGGCTTCAAACGTGCTCCTGGTCTCAAGCGGCCCCGCTTACGCGCCGCAACCCATGCTGGCGGTCAAAGGAAACGGCAACGTCGGCATCGGGACGACGAGCCCTGGGGCAAAATTACAGGTTGTGGGAACTGTGAATATTTCCACTGCCGCGACCTCGGCGATGAATCTCTGCCTGGTAGGCGCGGTTGACACCTTGCCGACAACTGGTTATTCCAAAGGCTGTCTCGCATTCCAAAGTACCGATAATACTTTATATGTGTCAACAGAAACAGTGGTGGCAGCATGGTCTTGGAAGCCTGTTTGGTAGTTTAAGGAGATAAATTCTATGGGTGAAACATTTGCTGAAGTCACTCTGATATCAAACAGTAAACAACTCAAAAAAAGGTTGTGTGTGGATACAGGGGCAACATATTCATGGATTAGCGCAGATACATTAAAAAAGCTTGGAGTAAAGCCTATTGGGATTCGTGAATTTGTAACAATTGAAGGCAAGCATATACCGAAAAGTATTGGAGAAGTATTAGTTGAATGTTTTAGTAGAAGAATCCATACTGTTGTGGTTTTTGCAACAAAAAAAGATAGCGAAGTACTTGGCCTGCATGCACTGGAAGGGTTAGCGCTGGAAGTTGACCCTATAAATCAGAAACTCAAAAAATCAAGGGCAATAAAAGCATTAACGGTAAGGCAAATTGAGAAAATCCCCCTGAATCCCCCTTTCAAAAAGGGGGAAAGAAGAAGGAAGTAAGAAGGGAAAGGACTATTACCTGTCACCGAACCTTATGCGCCATGAATGGCGCCGCTACAATGGTCACTGGTTACTGAATATGAAAGTGCGCTACGGTAAATCTTTTGCGCGAAACCTTATACCGGTCTTACTGGTTACTGGTGTTGTCGCGGGGCTGGCGCTGGGAAATGTTTTTGCTGCGGAGCTTGCGGGTACTACGAAGAAGATCCAGCGTAATACCGTAACCATGGGCGGGAAACGCTCCTCCGGCGCCACTAAGGCTGTAACCGCCACGGCGGGCGAAGGCGCGATGTCCACCTCATCCGGCACGTCAAAGAAAGTCCGCAAGGGGCACCATTACATAAGGTACTACCCGGCGACGATACTGAATCTCAACGCCCAAACGGGAGCCGCGCACGGGGAGGCCGTCCTGACCTGGACGGCTCCCGGAGCGGACGGAATGGCGGGAAAAGCGTCGGGCTACAGGCTGGTCTACTCAAGCGTCGGTCCCATAGGTTCAGAGGTAAATTTTGACACGGCCACGGCGTATTCTCAAAGCTTCGTGCCGTTATCAGCCGGAGGAGCGGAGAGCCGGATTTTGAGCGGACTGCCTTTGGGCGCTACGGTTTACTTCGCGGTCAAAGGGATAGAGCCTTCGGGCAATCGCGGCCGCATTTCAAATTGTCCCTCGGCGTATGTAACCTTGCCCGCAAGCGTATCCGGAACCGTCTCCTACTCCGGCACGCAGGGCGGAAAGCTTGTTATCGCGGTTTTTGATTCCACAAGGGTTTTCACAACGGCAAACCTCATAGTCTCCACCCATCTCGCCCAGGCCGGCGGCTACAGCCTCACGGGCATCCCTCCGGGGACTACCTCCTATGTTGCGGGATTTGTAGATGTGAACCAAAGCGAGAAGCCTGAGGACGGCGAGGACTACGGTTTTTATGGCGGGACCTCTCCCATATCCCTCAACCTGGCCTCGGGGGAATCCGCAACGGAAGTTGATTTTGAGATTTTCGCGGCCTCCGGCGCGCACCTGGGCACGATTTCCGGCAACATCTCCTACGGGGGCGCGCAGTCCGGATCCCTGCGCATAGAGGTTTTCAATAATTCGGCTTTCTCGGGCCAGCCGGTAGCAGTCTCTACAAGTTCCGCCGGCGCATATTCGTTTATGGTTCCGGGCGATGTCGCCTATTTTATGCGGGTGTTTGTTGACCAGAACTCCAACGCGGTTTTCGACTCCGGCGAAGCCTCGGGGCTTTATGGACCGCTGAATCAGGGCGCCGAACCGATCTTCGTCCCAAGGCTTAGCATCGCTTCCGGAAAAGATGTCGCCGTCTACGACCCCGGCTGTTCCGCTGCCGGCTGCTCCGGCTCTGGAACTTCAACCGCGTCGCTATCTGCGGTCACGGCAGGCAGCCTGGCCGACTTCACCATCCAGCTTATAGCCGGGCCTTCCGGAATGCAGTCCGGCGGCCTGGCCGGGTTCGGCGTGCCGTCAGGGTGGGGCGCGCTGCAGAGCAACTGCCCGTCATGCAATGCATATATTGTTTTGACGGCGGCGAGCACAAATACCGTTACGATGGCTTTGGACGGCGATCCTTCCACCGGGGCGCTTGAACCTCTGACAGGGCAATACTCCGCCATGGCCAAAGTGACGGCGGGCTCTTTGAATCCGGGCGACACCGTCCAGTTCGTTATTTCAAAACTCCCGGCCCCCTGCCAGGCGCGCGCAGGCGTTTTCACGTTGACCACGGCCCAGAACGCCGGTGTGGCGGCGCTGCCCCTTTTCTCAGGCTCGCCCGTTATTACCGTCGGAGCCGGCGGGGCTGTTACAATGGCTTTCTCGCCGCTGAGCCTGGCGCTGACGCAGCATACCACCTCCCAGGCCCTGCTTTCAGGCAAGGACCTCTGCGGGGCCGCCGCGGCTGTTTCCGGCTCCACTGATGTCATCGTTTCCGGCAGAATCTACAGCTTCGCCAACGGGGCGTTCAGCTTTGACTCGGATTTGCGGTTTTCCACCTCCGCGGAAGCGGGCCTATTAACGCCCAGGACGATAACATTTTCAGCCGGCCAGTCGTCAGCCGCAATATTTGCTCTTGCTGTCTCCACCGGTTTAAAGCACATCCAGGCCGAATATAACCTCTCTGGAACAACCCGCTACGCCTATTGCGCGGTAAATGTCCTTCAGGGAAATCCCTTCTCCAATGTCAACCTGTCAAGCGGCGCGTTCAACGCCAGCCGTTCCTCCATCACCGTCACCCCGGACGGCGACGGCAACGGCGACATGGCCTTCATAAATTTCAATCTTGCCGACCCCGCCCTTTCATGGAAAGTGCAGATAGCCTCCAGGTCCTTTGACTCCGGCGGGACGGCGATCTGGCAGGCGCTGGGCTTTGGCAGCGCGGCGCCGGGGCGCGCGGCCTGGGACGGCAGGATAAACCTCGGCGCTGAAACCGGGCGCACGGTAATGTCCGGAACTTATTACGTCCGCATTTCCGCCGGCGGCGTGTCCAACGACACGCTGCAAATAAATGTAATAGTAAAACAGGTTTCCGGACAGGTGACTGACCCGGGCATCACACCCGCTGTGCCGGTGCCGGATGTAAAAGTGCAGGCCTTTGGGCCTGTCGCGGGCCAGGTCCTTACCGACTCGGCCGGGCGCTACCTGCTGTCGGGGCTTTCCATTGGGACATACACCTTCACATTTTCAAAGGGGCAGTATCTGACAAGTTCTACCAGGACAATCGTGGCCGGCACCTCCACCGTGCTGAATATCCCGCTTTCGCGCGCGCCGATCCTTGAGGTGATACCAACCCTGCAGGCCGGCGCCACTCAAGGCTATGAGCAATGGGGAGAACTCCAGGTATACACGACCGGCTGGGCTTCCTGCAGCCTATAAGGCTTCAGGCCGGGACTACCACTTTCGACGACGGCGGGCAATGGAACGCCTCGCTGTCTCAGTTCGTCACGCGCACGCGCTTGCGCTTTGAGGTTACCCTGGATACTTACACTATTGCCGCGCAGATGGCAGGGTATTTCCCCGTGTCGAGCTCGGTTTATGTCGGCCCCGCGGGACTTGAACTGACCCTGCCCCAATTGAGCAGGCGGGTCAATATCTCGGGGCTGGTCTCCCTTTCAACCGCGACGAACCCCAACCCGAACCCGGCCGGCCTGACCGTGTCCGTGATGGCCGTTGCCGGCGGGTCGGCGAAAGGCTCGGCCCTCGTAAGCCTGCCGGCCGGGGCCAGCAGCGCGACCTACCTTATAGCCGGCGTGGAGCCCGGCAGCTATACGGTGCGCGGCTATGCGCCGGGGTTTGAATCCGTCTCCGGGCCGGTCATCGTGGGCGCGCTTGACATAACAGGCTTTGACCTGCCTCAATTTAAGGAGGGGGGCCGGATCCTGGGAACGGTTTACGTAACAGGCGACACTTCAGGATTTACCCCGTTGGCCGGTTCCACCTATCCGCTCTCTATCGGCATTACCGCGTGGTCCCGGACTACGGCCGCCCAGGGCAGGACAACGGTATCTCTCTCATCCTCGGCCTCCTCCTCCTCGGCGCAATACCAGATAGCGGGTCTCAAAGCCGGCGCGAGCTACCAGCTCTTCGCGGATATCTCGTTCAACGCGGACGCGGCTTTCCAGAGCCCGGGCGGCTTCCCCAAGACGGCTTTCATTTCCACACAGGCGCAGACCGCCAATCTCAATTTCTCTTTTGAAAAGGCCAGCGGCTCTGTGGCGGGGCTTTTGCGCCTGCCCAACCCCGTTGAAGAGATAGGCGCTCCGACGACGGATTTCACGCTGGCGGGCCTCAAATGGAAAATACTCAAATCGGACGACCCGCTGAGGGTCGGCAGGACCTTTGAGGCACAGAGCTCCACAGGCCTGCCGGGATTCTTGTGCGGCGGCACAACGCCCTCCACCGGAACGGCGCCCGGCTGCGCCGCCGGCGTCTCCAGCGCGACGTTCAGGCTTTCGGGGTTGAGGACGGAAACGCTGGAACTGACGATGTCCTATACTCCGACCGGAAGGACCGGGGTGATAACGGTCGCGGCGATAAACGGATACACAGCGGCGGCGACGCTGGACCTGCGCGGCGAGACTTATACGATTTCGGGGAAAATAATAAATCAAATCTCAGACCCCCTCTTCAACACCAACGCGCTGATAAGCCAGAACGCGCCGTTCTACGCCCCGTCCGGCTACCCGTCCGGGATTTCCTCCACCACCGCCAGGGTAGAGGCGATACGGAGGGAGTTCGGCGAACTGCTGACCCAGGTCTCCACCGCGACTTTCGACGCCGCCAGGACCAGGATAGGATTGCTGGACTCTGCGGGCACGTTCGCCATAACCGGCATACAGAACGGCGTTTACCTTGTGAGGACGCTGCCGCTGAGGGCTCAGACCACGGGTCAGGCGCTTGTGCCTTCCAAAGAACAGCTTGTCACCGTCGCCGGCTCAAGCCCGACCGGGGTAGACTTTACGCTCTCGGACGGCTTCTCCGTGGCCGGCAGGCTCTACCTCGACCAGGGGCTTTCCGATGCGCGCAACTTCAGGCTTACCTTAAAGAACAGGCGCGGCGAGGTAATGGACGAGACCGGCATCGGGCTTGGCAACCCCGGCGCCGGAGTAGCCGCAAGTTCAGCGGATTACCTGTTCGAGCGGATCCCGCCGGGCGGCTTCTACACGCTTGAGGCGCAGGATCTGGATTTGCCGGTGAAATATATCGCCAGGCCGCTCTCGTTCCCGGACCGCACGACTTCCCCGGACGGGCTGCAGGGTACGGTTTCGGGTCTGGAGTTCCTGCTTAAGCGCGCCGCTGCCATAACCGGCAAGCTGCGCGACAGCAATTGCGATTCACTTATCACCGAGGCGAACGCGGCCCTGCTCGCGCCGAACTTCAAAATTTACGCACTCGCAAATCCCTGGGTCGAGGGCGGCTACATCCTGGCGAAATCCAGCGTTTCCCAGAGGCCGATAGAGGCCGACGGGACTTTCCGCATCGGGCCGCTGGCCCCCGGCGTGCCTTACGACGTCCATCTTGAGCAGGAGACCTGGGACCTAGCTTTCCTTAACGCCGGCAGCCAGAACTACGCGCCGGCGCTTATAGCGCAGACAACCCTTTCCGCTGGCCAGGTGAAAGATATAGGCATAGTGAACCTGAACCAGGGCCAGTCCATCACGGGCGCGGTCTACGGCTCCGTCGGGGGGCCGCTGCCGAACATAGCCATGAGCGCCGTGCCCGCGCTGGTGGATAATCCGGCTTCGGTGAACACACAGACGGCGTCCGACGGCAGCTATATCCTGTGGGTGTCAAGCTTCATCTCGCGGTTCTTCGACCTGACGGCCTCGGCCCGGGAAGACAACCTCGAGGAAACAGAAGGCGCAGCCCTCTACGCCTCAAAGACCCTGCGCGTGGACCTAGAGAAGTCCGCCTTAGCGGATTTTGTGCTTGAGCCGCTGCTGGGCAAGGTTACCGGCCAGGTGTTTACCGCGGACGGCGGCGCGCTCTCCTATCCCTTCGGCGACCAGAAAGGCTTCCCCGCGGCGGCGGTTTTCATGCAGCGCGAAGGGATAATCCCCAAAATAAATCCGCTCGGCGACATCGCCGCCAGGACGGAGACCGATGGAACGTTCGAAGTTCCCGGCCTTTCCACCGGGACGTACACGCTCAACGCGGCCAGCCTCGGGTACATGGTCTGGTCATCCACGGTAGTTGTGACTACGGCCACGGTCCCGGCCGGAAGCCTCACGCTGACGCGCGGCGGCTCGGCGCTCGGTTCCATACGGAAAGCCGACCCGGACTCGCCGACCGGCTACTCCTGCCCGAACGACCAGGAGGCGGACGGGATAGCGGCCGCGGACGACAATTTCACGGAATATATCCATGGGACGGTGGAAAAGGACGCTGTCGCGCATACCGTGTGCTCCTACGAGATTTCGGGCTTCAAGACCGGGCTGGACTACCAGATAGCGCTGCTGGGCGCTTCAGACGACGATATAGTCTTCCCTTACGAGGGCGCGGTCTCGTTTTCGGCGCTGGAATCCACCGCCGCCAAGACGGTCAACCTGACCTACCGGACGCCGGTCCCGGAGTGCCTCCCCACTTTCAAATACCTGGGCAACAGCCAGATCCAGCTCAAGTTCCGCTGCAACAAGGCCCTGAGGAACGAAACCGGCCCGGATAACGACCTTGATTATATTCTCCAGAAGACGACTTATACCTCAGCGGGCGCCAACCTCTCCTCTCCCGACGGGACCGGGCAGTTCCTGGGCAGCGACAAAAAACTACTGCAGGGGCGCAAGAACCTGACCGCCATCTACCGGCCGGCCCAGGCTGAGGCTAAATTCAGCGTGAGGCTGCGCGCTTTCACCGCCGCGCTTGACCCGTCTTCCGGGAGCAACTACGAGCTGGACCAGGTCTTCGACTTCTATACCGCGGTGGATGCCTCCAAGTCCAAGAAGATAAACAATATGCAGGGCGGCAGCCTGGACATGGAATCAGAAGAGGATGACGAGAATATAGAGAACACCAATGTCGCGGTTTCGCCGGGCGCCTTCGTCGGGGACGGGGAAACGGACGCCCAACCCGAAACCTCCGTGGAAGTCGGGGTAAATAAGGGAAAGACGAAGGAGCAAGCCAAAGCCAACGCCCTGAGCATGGGCTTAACGCCCCTTTCAACGGATATTGAACGCCTCAAAAATCCGCGCGCCTACCCGCCCCGCATGGCCGAAGCTATCCAGGCTTTGCAAGCCGGGCGGGTCAAAGGGTTTGAGCCCCAGGCCGCCCTCTCCCCTCTACCCTATACCCTATACCCTGCCGTCCAGGGCTTCGAGCCCCTGGCCGCGAGCAAATCGGTGGTTACGCCTTTCAGCGCTTTCTACGACATCTTCCTTCCCGCCGGGATCAAGCGGGAGCTTAAAAACAAGGCGAGGCTCACCCTCTCCTACGACGCGTCGCTGTCGACGTCGGCGTCCCTTACCAACCTGAATATCTGGTATTTCAACTCCGCCACCCAGAGATTTGAAATGGAAGAGGACTCGAGGCAGCTAGACACCGCGAACAACACGGTCTCGGCGCTGGTCAATCATTTCTCGGTGTTCGTCGTGCTGGCTTCCACCCCGATATACATGTCTACCAGCTCGTTTGCGGGAGGGGAGTTGGAGGTCTTCAACTTCCCGAACCCGTTCAACCTGGAGCTTAAAACCAGGGCGCTGAACCTGAACGCCGGCGGTGGGACTTACGCGTCCGGAACGGCCCAGGTGACCACGCGGGGGACGATAATCCGGGTCGGGGTGCCGAAAGCCGTTTCGGGGCAGGGGAAGATACGCATATACACACTGGCCGGAGAGCTGGTAAGGGAATACGACTGCGGGCAGCTTGACGGCGCCGCCGGGGCTACCGCGGCCGGAACGTATTTCTATTTTGAATGGGACGGCAGGAACGGCGCCGGCCGGGAAGTGGCGAGCGACGTCTATATCGGCGAGATAAAGATCGGCGGGAAAAAGAAATTCTGGAAAATGGCCGTGGTGAATGACCCGAAATACAGGTAGAGGTCAGGGGCCGGAGGACAGAGGTCAGAATGAGAAAGCCGGTTAAATTGTAGCGGGCGACGTAAGTCGCCTTGTAGCGGATTTACTAAAAATTTTTGCGGCAAAAATTTTTATGCCCCGTCCGCCTAAGGCGGACGGGGAAACCTTAGGGCAAGGGGAGTTTGAGGGGGAAAGAAATTTCCCCCTCCTCTCCGGCACGGGGATGAAGAAAACCCCGTGCCGGGTAGGATAAAATGTTGCCTCAACATTTTATTACGACGACAACACATAAAATCGTATGATTTTCGACAAAATACCAAAACCGGTCATTAAAATTCTTGCGTGCTTGGCGGCGTGGCTCCTGGCCGTCATGCTCTTCGCTTCCCGCGGCTTCTGCGCAAATTCAAATGCGGGAACCAGCGCGGCCCAGTTCCTGAAGCTCGGCGCCGGCGCCAGGGCCGCCGCCATGGCCGAGGCCCAGTCGGCCTTAGCCGACGACGTTTACGCGGCCTACTATAACCCGGCCGGGCTGGCGCTTATCGAGAAGCCTATGATGGGCGCCATGTACGCCCAGTACCTGCAGGGCGCCAGATACCAGTACGGGGCGATGGCGCTTCCCGTAGGGGAAAGTTCCCGCCGCCACGTTTTAAGCCTTTCCATAGCCAACCTCGGAGTAAGCGACCTGGAGCGGCGCACGCAGGACACCGACCTGCCCGTGGGCTACTTTGAAGCCGCAAACTTCGCCTACGGTCTCTCATACGCCCGGCGCGTGACCGACAAGCTGAGCCTCGGCGTGACGGGGAAACTGGTCAGCGTAAAGATAGACGACGTTTCCGGCAGCGCCTTCGCGGCGGACCTCGGCCTCAGGTACCGGCTGGACACCCGTGCCGGCTTCCCGGTTGATGTCGGAGTCACGGCGCGCAATCTGGGCGCCAGTCTGAAACTTGGAACGGGAAAAGACCCTATCCCGTCGGCCATCGTCCTCGGCGGCTGTGCGCGTCCGCGCCCCGGCCTGCTTTTTGCCCTTGACCTTATCCGCTACCGCGACACAGACATCATAATCGCCGCCGGGGGGGAATACAGCCGCAAACTTTCCGGAAAACTGCAGGGGCTGGTCCGGGCGGGTTACAACAATCACCACAAGAACATAGATGGGACAAGCGGCGTCACGCTGGGCGCCGGACTTTCCCTTTCCGGCTTCGCGTTCGATTTCGCCTGGGTTCCCTTCGGGGACCTCGGAAACACCTTCCGCTACTCCCTGCTCGTCAGGTTTTAATAATGAAAAGCGATAAAGAGGAACTGAACGGACTTCGCGAATCCCTGGTTAAATCCCCGGACGACGCCGTTTTGCGCGGGCGCTTGGCCGCGGCCCTTCTCGGGACCGGGGCGCTTGAAGAAGCCGAACAGGAATACAGGCAAGCGCTTGCCTGGTCCCCGGGAAACGTCCGCCTTAAACTCGGCCTGGCGGAAACCTATCGCCGCCGGCGGAAAAATTCCGCCGCCATCGTCATCCTTGAAAATATAGCGCAGGAGGAGGAAGCCCCGGCGGAAGCCCGCCTGCTTTACGCACAACTGCTGATCGGGGAAGGCGAGCTGGAATCCGCGGCCCGCGAGTACCGGAAAGCAGTGGAGGCCGAGCCGTCTAAGGCTGACCCCGCCCTGGCCGGACGGCTGGGAATCGGGCCGGAAGAGCTGCCCGACGGCGGGGCGGCGGACGAATCATTGACGCCGGCGGGGAACGGTTACCTTCCTTCCGAAGCCGGGCCTGAGCCGCCCCGGATTTCCTTCAGGGATGTCGGCGGAATGGAGGAGGCGAAAGCGGAGATCAGAAAGAAGATCATCTGCCCTTTCTGCAAGCCGGAAATTTATCGCAATTACGGCAAATCTCCTGGCGGCAGTATCCTGCTGTACGGCCCGCCCGGCTGCGGAAAGACGTACCTGGCGCGGGCCGCGGCCGGCGAAGCCCTCAACGCCCGCATAAGATTCCTGTGGATAGGCGTGGACGAGATCCTGGATATGTGGACGGAGGACGGCGGAGGAAATCTCCACGGGTACTTTGATTACGCCCGCAGGCACAGACCGTGCGTTTTGTTCTTTGACGAAGCGGACGTGCTCGCCGCCGACCGCGCCGGCATGAAGGATGTTTCCGGCTGCCGGATAATAAACCTGTTCCTTATGGAGCTTGACGGGCAGCGGTATTCCAACGAGGGGGTTCTTGTGCTGGCCGCGACCAATGCGCCGTGGCGGCTGGACCCCGCGTTCCGCCGGCCGGGCCGGTTCGACCGGATGCTGTTCATCCCGCCGCCGGATAAAAAGGAAAGAGCGGAGATCCTGCGGCTCCTCCTGGCCGGTAAACCGGCGGGGAACATCGACTGCCGCCTGATAGCGAAGAGAACGGAGCATTTTTCTGGCGCCGACCTCGGCGCCCTGGTGGACGCGGCCGCCGGGTCTAAGATCAGGGAAGCCGCCCAAAAACGGCGTCCCGTCCCGATAACCGACCGCGACCTTTTTGAGGCGGCGGAAACGATCCGCCCGTCCACTGTTGAATGGTTCCAGACGGCCCGCAATTACGCCGTTTTCTCCAACCAGGACGGCTTCTATAACGATGTTCTCGCTTATATGGAAACGATATGAATAAACACACAAAACACGCGCTGCTGCTTCTAGAGCAGGAAAATTACCCCCTGGCCGAGAAGGAGGCCAGAACAGGCGCGGCCGAATCGCCCCGCAACCCAATGTGCCGGGCGGTATATGGACATGCGCTCGGTTATATGGAAAAATACAAAGAGGCTGAAGAGGAAGCCATGGCCGCGATCCGGCTGGGACCGGGCACGGGTTACGGCGAGGCTGTGCTGTCCGGCGTGTTCGCGCGGCAGAACCGCATGGACGAAGCCCAGAGCACAATAGAGAAAGCCAACCGGCTGAAACCGGGTAACGCCGGGGTTCTTTCCGCGATGGCCGGAGTTCATGCCGCAAAAGAAGACTGGGAAACCACTTTAAAAAACGCCGAGAAAGCCCTGCGCAAGGGTACAGGGGGCAAGGAAGCATGGCACTTCCAGGCATTGGCGTTGAGAAAGCTGGGCCGGCTGAAGGAAGCGACACAGGCCGTCATTTCTCTGCTCGCGCGCGATCCTAACGACGCGTACGCGCTCGCCAATTACGGCTGGCTCCATCTTGAAAACGGCGATTATGAGAAAGCGCTGGGCTGTTTCCACGAGGCCCTCCGCCTCGAGCCGGAGCTGGATATAGCGCAGGAAGGACTGGCCGCGCTGCTCAACAGGAGTTTTTGGGGCCGCCTTGCGGTGAGATGCCTTTCCCTGACGCGCAAATCAAGGACGGTGTCGAGGCTTCTTTGCAGACTGGCGTCGTCCCGGTTTATCCGGAACATCTCCGGAGGGGTCACTCCGGCCTCGGGTTAGTTTTTGATATTTCCCGTCTGATATAAAGCTTACCCGAAAATTTCAGTTGACATCGATTTGTATTGATAATTTGACGAATAAAATTATCCCGTGAAATTTTCGGCTTAGCAACCTTTAGGTTTAATAGCCGTTTGAAACACATCCCCCGTGCCCGTGGCGGACACCTGCGCAAGTATTGGAGCAAATATGAACCCATTCATTTTCGGAGAAGTGGTGAAGGACGCCAGCTTTATTAACAGAAAAGCGGAGCTTGAAGCCATTGTTAAAGACCTTTCAGACTGCCAGAAGATGTTTTTAATCGCCCCGCGCCGGTACGGGAAAACTTCGCTTCTCCTTATATTTTGAAAAGTATCTTGCCGGAAATTTCGCCAGAGGCGGTTTTGACTGCTCCCAAAAAATCCTGCGGTCTATAGTAAACTCTGCCGACGGCACACGGTCTTTTGTTATCAACTTCTATAGTATGAACTTAAAACTCATAACTGCGCCCGCCTTATGCGGACGGGTTTAAGGAGATTTCATGAGCTATACCAATAAGGACCTAGCCGCGGTCGGCCCCCAGCGGCGGACCTGGGGGACATGGAATTTCGCCGCGCTGTGGATCAGCATGAGCCTGTGCATCCCCACTTACATGCTCGCAAGTTCGCTGATAGACGGGGGCATGGACTGGAAGCAGGCTGTCTTCACGATATTTCTGGGCAATTTCATAGTGCTGATCCCCATGGTCCTGAACGGGCATGCCGGCGCGAAGTACGGGATACCGTTCCCGGTGCTGGTGCGCGCGAGCTTCGGCCTCAAGGGGGCCAATCTTCCCGCCATGCTGCGCGCTATAGTGGCCTGCGGCTGGTTCGGCATCCAGACCTGGATAGGGGGATTCGCGCTCTATCAAATGGCTAAAATCTGGGCGCCCGGCATAGCATCGCTCCCGGCGGTGTTCCCCGCGTCGTGGGGGCTTGAGACCGGCCCCGCCATCACGTTCCTGCTCTTCTGGGCGCTCAATATGCTGGTGGTTTATCTTGGCGTGGAGAGCATCCGGAAACTCCTGGTTTTCAAGGCCATCTTCCTGCCCGTGGCGGCGCTGGCGCTGTTGGCGTGGGCTATTTCCGCCGGAAAGGGGCTGGGTCCGATACTGGCCATCCCCTCTAAATTCCATTCCACCGGCGAGCTCTGGGCCTTTTTCGTTCCCGCTCTTACCGGCATGGTGGGGTTCTGGGCCACGCTCTCGCTGAACATCCCGGATTTCACGCGCTACGCCAGGTCCCAGCGCGCGCAGGTCCTCGGACAGGCTCTCGGGCTTCCGCCCGCGATGACGCTGTTCGCGTTCGTCGGCGTCGTGGTGACCAGCGCGACGACCATAGTGTTCGGCGCGGCGGTCTGGGACCCGGTGGTCCTGGCCGGCAAATTCAGTTCCCCGCTGCTGGTCTCTTTTGCGATGATCGCGGTGGCGATCTCCACGCTGGCCACCAACATCGCGGCCAATATCGTAAGCCCGGCCAATGATTTTTCAAATCTGGCGCCCGCTAAAATTGATTTCCGCCGCGGCGGCTACATCACCGGCGTGATTGGGGTCATGATCTTCCCCTGGAAGCTGATCGCGGACCCTACCGGGTATATCTTCACCTGGCTCATCGGCTATTCAAGCCTGCTGGGCCCGATCGGCGGCATTATGATAGTGGATTATTACTGGATACGGCATCGGGAACTGGACCTGGCCGGCCTTTACAGCCCCGACGGACGTTACTGGTACAGTAATGGGATAAACCGCAAGGCTTTAACCGCATTCCTGCTCGGCGTGCTGCCCAACGTCCCCGGCTTTCTGACCACGACGGGAATAATACCCGCATACGCGGTCTGGCCGTTCCTGAACGGGCTTTACAGCTACGCCTGGTTCATAGGGTTTGCGCTCTCCGGCGCGGTCTACGCCGCGCTGATGCGCCGCGAAGCGACCGCGCAATTGAAAAGTCTTCAGCAAGATTTATTGCCCGATATTTTACTATAATTTACTTAATGAAAATTCTCTTGCCGGTTTTATCCTTTTTGATGATTTTTAATTCCGGAGCTTTCGCCGGAAGTTCCGCTTCCTTCGACCGGAAAGGCGCTCTTCCAGTCTTGTCGGAAGATATGAAAACCGCCGTTCAACCGGCCGGGGGCGCCGTTGGGCGGGCTGCCGCCAGAAGCGAGGCGCCCGGTTTCTGTATCTTTAACGGCCGGTCGGGCAGTCTCCTGGGCGGCGAAGCCGCTTTTAAAACCGTAGTCGGGGAAAGCGACGCGGTTTTCGCCGGGGAGACCCACGACCAGCTGAAAGACCACCTAGCCCAGCTTGAGGCGCTCAAAGCGCTTGCCGGAGCCCGGGGAGAAAAAATAGCGGTGGGCTTTGAGATGCTGAACATGACCTTGCAGCCCGTCCTGGACGATTACGCCGCCGGCAAGATAAGCGAAGAGGAATTCCTGCTGAAGGCGGATTGGAAAAAAGAATGGGGCTTCGATTTCAACCTTTACAAGCCGCTCTTTGATTTTGTCCGCCGGAACAGGCTGAAAGCCCTGGCCCTGAACCTGCCGAAAAAAGTGGTGTCTAAAATAGCCCGCGTCGGGCTGGCCGGCCTTTCCCCCGAGGAAAAGCAGTACCTGCCAGCCAGAGTGGAGTTCACAGAGAACGAAGCTTACCTGAAATACCTGAGGCAGAGTTTTGAAGGCCACGGGAAAGCCCGCTCCGGAACGGCCGCCGGCAGGGCGCAGATGGATTTCCTGAGGCGGTACATCCTCGGCACGGAGAAGAAAGGCATGGGCGACATGTTCACTTTCGAGAACTACCTGGCGGCGATGTGCGCCTGGAACGAAACGATGGGCGCGCGCCTGGCCGATTTCCTTAACGCCAACCCCGGATTTGCCGGCCTGGCCGTGGCGGGGGCTGGGCACGTGATCTATAACGCCGGAATACCCGCTTCGGTGATGTCAAGGGCCGGCGGCCTGCGCCCGGTCTCCTTCTATCCTGCCGACGCCGCCGCCTGCCCCGCCGCTTTCCCGGCCGACGACGCGGGCCTGGCGGACTACGTGTGGTATCTGGACCATTGCGTCCCGGCGCTGAAGCGCTGAAGTTTTTTATTCGCTGTTTGGCAGGCGGTTCTTCAGCGCCAGTCCTTACCTGTTCCCGGAAATATAATTTTCTAGCTGCGCGATGATGAATTCCTGCTTTGAGATCACTATCCGCACGACATCGCCGATAGAGATGACACCGAGGAGTTTGCCGTTGTCTATTACCGGCAGATGGCGAAAATGTTTATCCGTCATCAGCGCCATACAGTCCTCCACCGATTCCTCGGGACGGATGTAGGCGACTTTTTCGGTCATGATCTCCCTGACGAGGGTGTCCTTCGCCGATTTCCCGTTCAGTTCGACTTTGCGGGCATAGTCGCGCTCGGAAATAATTCCGACAAGTTTCTCCTCATCTATCACCAGCAAAGCCCCGACGTTCCTTTGCGCCATTGTTTGCAGCGCGTCGAATACTTTTGAGGCGCTGGTGACGGACCAGATTTCTCCGCCTTTGGATTTCAAAAACTGTCCCAGCGTTATCATGTGTCGCCTCCTTCTTTGTCGCACCCCCTCACGCTTCGCGTTCGGGACGCCTGCCTGCCGGCAGGGATTAACCGCCAGCCCTCAAGAGGAACTCGGGCCGGCGCTCCCGGAGGGGGGCTCTGCCGGGACCCCTTCCCGGGGGATTTACCCACAGGTGGAAACCGCACTGCGGTTTCCCCTACCCCTTCCGCGCTTGCTCCCTGCGCTCCGCTTAGTCGCTGCGCTGAACCCCCCGAAGCGGAAATTTCCTGAATACTAAGGAAGCAAACTCCTTAGCGGGAATTAAGCTGGCCGTTTGAAGAGCCGAAGTTGTTTCTTCGGCGCTTTCCGGCGAACCTGGAGATCCAGATGCTCAGCTCGTATAAAAACAGCATCGGCGCGGCAAAAAGAAGCATGTTGAAAATATCCGGGGTCGGCGAGATTATCGCCGCTGCCGCCAGTATCCCCACTATGGCATAGCGGTATTTATTCCTTAGGGAACGATGATTGATAACTCCCAGTTTGCTTAACACATAGCTTAACACCGGCATTTCAAAGACAAGGCCCGTGCCCAGCACGGTCCAGACGATAAAAGAAACATAGCTTTGCGCCGAGATCACCGGCTCCAGATCCGGCCCGGCGAAGCCGAGCAGGAATTTGAGAGCCGGGGGTATAAGGATGAAATAGGAGAACAGCGCTCCCGAGGCGAAAGCCAGCGTCACGGAAGAAACGAAGATGACGGGCCCGCTTTTTATGCTGCCGGCTACAGCGGGCTCTACGAACTTCCAGGCCTGGTACAGGATGAGGGGCATGGAAAGCATCAGTCCGGCCGCGAGAGAGATATTAAGATAGAGGGCCAGCGCCTCGGTCGGGGAAAAAAACACCAGCTTGTCCACTACACCCGCCAGGGGCCGCTTTAAGATCCCGAACAGGAAGGAGGAATAGTTGAAAGAAACCGCCGCCGCAAGTATAAAGAACACGAAAGAAACCAGGAATCTTTTTCTTAATTCATCCAGGTGCGAGAGCAGCGGCTTTTCGGGGTCCGCCGGCGCGCTCGGGCGCTGCCTGCCTGCCGGCAGGCAGGGATCCGGGACGGTGTCCATAAGAGCGGGCATGATAGCCTACTTCTTTATTTTCCCCTCGTCAGAGGAGTCCTCTTCAGAGAGCCCTTCTTTCAGCGACTTCTTTAATTCTTTTATCGTGAGCCCGAGAGATTTGCCCAGTTCCGGAAGTTTTTTGGCCCCGAAAAGCAGCACGCAGACAAGCCCTATAACCAGCAATTCCGGCAGACCCATTCCAAGTATCCTCATATTCCCTCCGATAGCCGCGGACCGATACGGCCGCCGGCGCCGTTTTTCACGACAAGGCTATGCCGGTGCCGCATCAAGAGCTATGCTCATTGCGCCTGAGGCGGCCCCGCCGGACTGTTTGGCGGGCAAGCGGCCAAACCCCGCCGCCACCTCTATTATAACAAAATTATAACCGCCCGCATCGCCGCTGAAACAAAATTGGCGGCGTCCTTGACAATACAACTATCCTCTGATACAATGAGTTTATTAAAGAACGGCGCGAAGAGAGGGGTTCTGCCGCCAATCCGTCCCCGTTTAATAATTGTTTCGCCTCACTTTGTTTAATCTTGTCCTGCGGGAGAATTATGATTACAAAGCGCATCAAGTTTTTATTCGCAATCCTCGCAGTTCTATTGACGGCCCAAATTTTTCAAGCTCAAGCTGCGGGACAAAGCCGACTGAAGGCTACGGAGCAATTACAGCAAGGGACCGGCTCGGATAAGTGGGCAAAGCTTGAGGGGTTTCACCATAATCCAGAGGATAATCCGGTATTCCAAGTTCTAGCTCTTGCCGAGGAATCAATAGATATTGAAATTTACAAGATGGCGGACCCGGATATCCATGCAATGCTTAGAAAGGCGATAAATCGCAAGCCCGACCCGATAAGAGTTCGCATTATCAAGGACCCTAATACAGCTGGGGAGCTTTGCCGTTATTTTGAGCCGATTTCTTCAAAGGATACGGAGGACTGCCAAGACCAGAAAAATCTTGTTGCCGAGATCCGCGCTTCTCCTGGAGGGGAATTTGTTCCTTTTAACGGGAAGAAACTCTGTAAGGGACGCAATAAAAAGGGCAGGCCGAAGAACTGCTTTCAGCATGGCAAGCTGATATTAATTGACGGTAAACATGCCCTTCTAAGCACCGGCAACTTTGACATAACCAGCTCCTGCAATCTCAAGCGAAATCCGAAAGTCTGCAACAGGGATTTCAGCTATATCACATCCGACCCGGAGGTGGTTAAGACGCTCAGCGAGATTTTTGAAAATGACCTGGCCGGGGAATGGTACGATTTGGAGACTTATTTTACGGAGAGCATATCCGGGAAACTAACCATCAGTCCATTCTCGCTGGAACCTCTTGTAGCCTTCATAAACCGGGCCCAGAAAAGCATCCGCATTGTAAACCAATACCTGAAGGAAAAAACGATTAATGA
This sequence comes from Elusimicrobiota bacterium, assembly GCA_016208085.1. GTDB lineage: Bacteria > Elusimicrobiota > Elusimicrobia > Elusimicrobiales > UBA9959 > JAHJSU01. Next base: position 33,224 of record JACQYT010000119.1, read on the forward strand.
CGCCCTAAAGGATAAAGCCGCTGAAAACATTAAGATTCAGGCGATGGTCGCCAGCTTATGCAGTTCCGGGAAGCCAAAGAACAAGAGATCCGCCATGGCTTTATTCGGAGGATTTGACGATTCCGGCATTCCCATCAGAATGTTTACCTCTTCTATGAAAGTTAGAGGGCAGCCAGGCTATCTGCATGCAAAAGCCATCGTTATAGACGATGTCTACGCTTGGATCGGATCTATAAACGGGTCCGAGCTGGCGGTGTCGGCTAATCGTGAGTTCGGAATCTTTTTCGATAGGCCGGCTGATGTGAAACGTCTGATAAAAATCCTTGATGCCGATTACTCAGCTCCCGAGTCGGAAACATGGGAAGAAAGCCTGGCATGCAAGAAGGACTGCTTTCCTTTTGTAAGCGAAGATTAGCCGGCCGGTTGTGCGAATTGTACAAGTTTATCCGCTGCCTAATGACTTATTCAGGCACACTTTGTGACTTAACTCCCCTCAGTTTCTTTGAAAACCACCCGCCTGTATACGCGTCAATGCCCGCAGTGAGTTCCTCAATCCGCAGTTGTTTCGCAATCTTTAAATTAAGTTCCTTCGGAGGTTTTGTAAGAAGTTCAATCTGGAGTCTTCGTCTTTCATAGTAAAGCCTTGTTACTCCAGTTAACACATCATCCCTGAGCTGGACCAGGAGTCTGCTTCGGTTGTCAATAGATGTCTGGTCTGTTGACCAGATCAGATCGCCAAGGTCCCAACTTGCGGAAACAGACCAATCCTCTGCTCTTTTCCCTTTTAGAAGGACATCATTGGCCGGGTCTGAGCGTGTATCCCAATGATAATAATCCGTAAGATAGGGACTCACGCCAACGCTTAATGTCGGAAGGAGCGCCTTTCTTTTTGAACTCCGGCGCCATTCGTCGATCTTTCCCATATTCACGTCTGCATAGTTTATCGCTGTTTCCTGCACTTCCCGTATGCCGGGTTCGGATTTGAATTTTGCAAGAACCTGCGCGACTTCATCGGGAACAGGCGAATCATCTTTCGGGTCAGGAGCTGGTTTAAGATATGTTTGGTATATCCCTTTTTCGGTTGCCGCCCATAAGGAATCTTTGTTCTGATTATAAGCAAGGCACCGCGCGTCTTTGGAAAGAATGCCGTCATAAATTTCATTCCAGCGTTGATAAGGCCTGGGGAGCCTAAAGATACCGTTCCTCGTCGCGGCGCACAAGGATCCGTCCTTTGTCGAAACAAGAAACATTACATAATTGTTCAGCAGCCCGGCGCCCGGCAATTGTTCCCAGGTTTCGCCGGAGTCGGAAGAGGCAAGGACGCCTGAATTTGTCCCTATATAGATTTTCTTGGCGTCCTGGCTGTCAATAGCGATGCAATTAGGCGTTTTATTTGAATAGGTCGCGGTTTCATCATCGCCGGCATCCTGGGAATCCTCATCTGTTTCATCTTCCTGTGTTTGTGCCGCGACTGAAAAAATCCTTTTAAAAGATAAGCCGCGGTTATTTGATTTAAATACTCCTGTTGCGGCTGCGACGTAAATAATGTCGGGATTAACAGGATCTTGAGCGATAAAATTTATAGCCTGCTTTGATATTTCGCCAAAAGACAACCTGCCCCAAGATAAGCCGGCGTTTCTGGTAATAAACAGGCCCTTGCCGGTTCCTGAATAAATCCTGTTCGTGTCTGCCCGGTCTATCACTATGCGCCTTATATCTTTTTCCTGCGGGTAAAGGCCCTCAAAAATACTCTTCCATTCGGACCCTCCGTCCGCGCTTTTATAAAGTCCGTTTTTGGTTCCTGCGTATATGGTGTCTATATTTTTAGGGTCGATAGAAATTACATTTACCGACGCCTCGGTTCCCCGTATCATGCTTAATCTCTGCCAGGGTTTTCCGGTATCGGAGCTTTTGTAAATTCCTTTTGCCGAAGCGGCATAAATCATATCCGGATTTTGCGGGCTGATGGCAATGCTCTGCAGGTCTATTTCATCTATTCCATAACTCATATCCTCCCATTTTTCGTCCGGCTGGTCGCAAAAGCCGGTCTGAGTGAAAATCAATATAGAGAACGGCAGCATAAGTCCTAACAGCCTTTTCATTTTTTCCTCCCGATTATTATTCATTAATTTTTGCAAGCGCCCGCGAAATCGAAACGGTTCATGTCGTATAATGACCCACTAATTTTACTTTATAAAATGGTGGCCGACAACATTTTATCCTACCCGGCACGGGGTTTTTATATCTCCATGCCGCCTGCCTGCCGGCAGGCAGGGAAATGAGGGGGAAATTTCTTTCTCCCTCAAGGCTATGCCGGTGCCGTTAATTGTAGCGGGCGATGTGAATCGCCCTTCGGCGGGCGCGGATTTACATCCGCCGCTACAAGCCTATGGCAGTGCCGCATCCGACGCTATGCGTATCAAGCGGCCATTTTTGCCTCAAGGTCAACCCGTCCTAAAGGGCAGGGTATGATAAAAATTTTTGCGGCAAAAATTTTTAATCAAAATCTAACTCCGACATTCACCCGATGCGCTGCGCCCAAATCTCCCTGGGTGGAATAAGCATAATCCAGAAGATAGACCCGGCGTGCCGGATAAATCAATCCAAAACCGAAAGATAATGCGTCAATTCCCTTCACATCATCCTGCATAAAACGGTATCCGGCGCGCAACGCCAAAAAGTCGGCGACAATAAACTCGGTTCCCGCATTGATTCTTAAATCCAGATCAAACGGGTAAACCAGTTCCCCGCAGAAAATTATTTTTTCCTCAAACAGCCTGTCGGAAATTCCGGCGCGCAGTGTCGTCGGAAGAGGACTTTTTTCTCCCGCCCCCGTTTCCCGGCCAAAATGCTGCAGATTTACGGCGGCGGCAACAGTATGTTTTTTATACTTGCCGTTATAGGTCATGCCTATATCGCCGGCAAAACCGGAACCGGAACCGCTTTTTATTTTTTCGTGCATGAATTTTGCCGCTCCCCCCAAAGAAAACCCATGGCCGATGTTTTTCCCATAACCCAGAGATGCGACCATATCTGTAACCTCAAAATTTCCAGCGGCCTGGTCGGATTCATCGCGGCCTTCAAGGTCTCCGGAACTTAAATAACTCAGTCCCAAACCCAAGGTGCCTTTTTTGCCGAAATTGTCGGCATAGGCGACTTGTCCATAACTTATCCCCTCAAGCCACGATAAGTAAGATAAAGATAAATCATGCCATTCCACGTAAGCAAGTCTGGCGGGATTCAAAAAAACAGCATTGGCGTTATCAACGATAGAAATGCCCGCTTCCCCCATTGCGCCTGTGCGGGCATCACTCACGAATCGAAGAAAATTCACGCCTGTCGCGCCGGCTGTTCCTTCTGCCCGGCACAGTTCAATTGAAGATATAAGGCAAATTGCGGCAAAAAACCAAAATATTTCCCTCAGGCGCAATTTCATAGGATTTTATTCTATTTTTTAAATACAGCCATTTTTGCCCTGCCGAAAATCGAAGATTCCCCCGTTTTCGCTTCAACCTGAACTATGTAAAGCCCATTGGCGACTTCCTGCCCCGCTCCATTTTTTAAATTCCACTCGGTAAAATTTTCGCCGTTATTATGGGTAATATCCATCCGTTCACGCACCAAATCGCCGGAAACAGTATATATCGCCAACCGGGCAGAATCAGTTATTCCGTTTAATTTATACACGACGGTGGCTTTGGCGGGAGAAGTATTTCCTGGCGCGGGATTGGGATAGACATGTACGGCAACTTTATCCGTGGATTTCATGGAAGAGGGAATTTGCGAGGTGCTGACCGAGTAACTTATTCCATTGGTCGTGACAGTGATATGGCCGCGCTTATCGGTCCTGAGGATCGGTATGCCGCAGGATTGATATTTAGAAAGCGTGTCAGGATCGGGATTGTTATTCAGATCTTTTGCCGCAGATATTATTGCCAGCTTGGGCCCAATCTTGCTTGGGAAATCGTTGGAGATACTATCCTTAGAACCATGGTGGGGAACTTTTAAAATCGTAATTGGAAATTCCGAGGCAAAGCTATTCGCCAGTTCATCTGTTACCGGTTGTTCAATATCTCCCGTGAATAGAAAACTGACGTGATCGTATTGTATTTTTAGAACAATAGAGTCGTTATTAGAAGGGTTCTGTCCTTCCCTTGCATTAAGCGCTTTTACGCTTAGAGTCGGGTCCCAATTTAATGGAAATGCAGGGGAACCGGTTACTGTAGAGAGCGTTACTTTCTCGACAGGCCCGATATTGATGGGTACTGTATCTTTACAAACGACGTAAGAAACGGAAAAATCAGGGTCAGCTAAAATTTCATTCAAGCCGCCGACATGATCAATATCCTTATGTGTCGCGACCATATAATCAATTTTAGTGATCCCATTTGCCTTTAAATAGGGTATCAAGACCGAACCGCCCGGCCCCGAATATCCTCCATCAATGAGAATATTTTTTCCCGACGGCGTCTGCGCAATAATCGCATCTCCAACGCCCACATTCACAAATGTGACTTTTAAATCACCCGCGCAAAGCAGGGAGACAAAAGATATTTCCAAAAATATCCATAACGCTGAGTGGCGGAGATATTTACTTGTACACTGCATGTTCATCTTGCCGACATCCGTATATTTTTACAGATTAACGCCCTTCGGGCTGACTTTCTTAAACTGTAGCGGTCGCATTGCTATGCGACTTTCTGCGCCACATTGCGGGATGGCAATCCCGCCCAATAGAGGCGAATAGTAATTCGCCCGCTACAAGCCTGTGACAGCGCCTCCAACCTCAAGCGTGTTACGCCGATTCAAAATGCGTCCCGTGCCAGATTCCAAGTTTTCCAATTCAAAATAATCCTCATTCTCGCTGGCGATATCCGTTTTTTTGTTGCGGAGCGAGACGACATCTTTGAGTCGGTCGAATGTCCAGCCATCCGGCAGTGCGCCGAGAAAGTCTTGGGGGGGTCTTCATTTCAGGTCGCGTTTGCAAGCCTCCAGCATCTTCTCCGCCTCTTTCTCCAGCTATCGGAACTCCGCAAGCAGAAGCTTTGGCCGGGATGGGCATGACTATTTTCTACTCGCTTCAGGGAGGGCTGCCCGGATCGCCCCGGAAAGCTGTTTTGCCGAAGGCAGTTTTCCTTTCAGATTGCCCGGTAATTTGGACTGAAGTTGATAAACCGCCACCCCGATGGGATTGCGTTTTGTTCTCAGAGCGTATTCCACTTCCACAGCATCCTTTTCAGCGCAAAGGATGATGCCGATGGATGGGTTGTCGCCGGGGGCGCGTTCCTTCTCGTTGAGTAGGTTCAGGTAGAAATCCATCTTACCGGCATATTCCGGTTCAAACGGCCCTACCTTCAGTTCAAACGCCACCAGGGCTTTAAGGAAACGATGATAAAACAGCAGGTCAATGAAATACTCCTTAGCCCCCAATATCAGTCGGTGTTGGCGGCCGACAAAGCAGAAGCCATAGCCGAGTTCGAGGAGGAACGCTTGCAGGCTGGATATCAGCATGTCTTCTAGTTCGCGCTCTTTCACCGCGCGGCGAAGGCCGAGAAATTCCAGGCTGTAAACGCTTTTGAGCATCTCTTCCGCCTGCCCGACCAGATGATCCGGCATGGCGAGAGGAAAATTATGGGTCTTCTTTTCCGCCACCGCCCGTTCATATGCTCCGGCCTTGATTTGGTTGAGGAGGATATTGCGCGTCCAGCCGAATTGGGCGGTGGCGCGGAGGTAGTAGAGGCGGGCGGCGGAGTCGGGCAGCTTCTTGAGGATCAGAAGATTCTGTCCCCAGGGAACAGCGGCAAGCAGTTCAAAACCTGGAATTGTCACGCCGCTGTCCGTGGCGACCCCTGTTGGGCTGATTTCCGGGACAGCTTGTCCCGGAATTGCCGGTTGACCGGTTTCGGACTTTGCCGGGGCCATTTCTGGGACAGTCTGTCCCAGAAATTTGGCGCCGGAATAGGCGAGATGAAACTGCCTCATTCTCCAGATGTTGTCGGACGAAAAGCTTCGGCTGCCGGGAAAAGCGCGCCTGAGGTCCGCAGCGACCATTTCCACCACCGAATCCCCCCAGCCAAGCACCTGCTGTTTCTCCACAATTCCGCGCCCAATGTCCCAATAGAGCAGGATCAGGTCGCGGTTTACCGCCCGTACCGCGGAAATACGGGCAGAAATCACCCGAGCCTTCAAATCCTCAATAAACCGCCGGTATTCCGATGAGGTAATAACGGTCAAATCGGTTGCATTTTTCATTGCGCCAATCCTTCCAGCATCTTCTCCGCCTCCTTTTCCAGTTTCCAGAACTCGTCAAGCAAGTCCTTTGCGGGTGTGGGCGTTTGGTACCGGTAGAAATACTTGATTCTCCAGTAAAAAGTCCACATTCCGGAAAATTGTAGCGGCGGGATTACTATCCCGCCCAATGGAGGCGAATAGTAATTCGCCCGCTACAGAACCGCAAAATGACTTTTTACGAGTGAATCAATTTTCCCTTACGTAATTTTAGTGAAAATCATTGCTTCTCTTGTTCAAGGGCGCATTAAAAATTATTATATCAAAAGAAAGCAACGGAAAGTCGGAGAACAGAACCTCCGAACCTCCGTTGCCAAAAATCATATAACTTTTGATAGTGCGGCATCACGATATGAGAGACTCCAGTAATAGATATTAACACGGAACCGATAGCGGAAGCATTGCCTAAAAATCGCCAAACTGATAATCTCCAGCCGTCTTTTTTGTATTATAACTGCCCGCAGTAAAACATCCATTAAAAACGCCTCCATTAAAAACGTCTTGCTTTTTTGCCGGCTATTGTATATATTATAGCTTCCTATTTGATTGAAATGAAATTTATGGGATTCAAGCGGGGGATTTATCAAAACCAATAAGATGTGCTTGAGCGGGCGCATGGCGGTGTTTATCGGACTATTGGTTAGCCCGTCTTTTGCTATTGCAGCCCCGGCGCTTGAGAGTTATGATCTTTTAAATTTCGGCGGTGATTTTATAAACGGCAACAGTAAATTCTCAATAGCCGGAGGGCAGCCGGCTATAGGCAGTGTGCATAGCGGCGACAAGGTTTTTGATATTGGCAATATTTATACGGTGTATTCTGATCAGGAGCCCCCAATTATTCAAATATCTTCACCAGCGGCAGGAGCGGTATATGTGGCCGCGAAGAATCTGATAAATATAAGTTTTGCGGTCAACGACAACCTGGACCCTGCCCCGAAAGTGACGGCAATACTGACCCAGGTTGAGGACAGGGGCAGTCCGAGGAGGAACAGACCTTTGAGGATAACGGTCGCAAACGGCCAATCCATAGAGCCGCTGGATATAGATGACGGGATTTGGCGGCTGATAGTGAGCGCCACCGATTTTGCCGGCAATGCGGCTTACCTGGCGGGCGGGATCTTTGAAGTGATCTATAAATGGCAATCAATCATACATTATACCTGAATAACGGCTATGTTTGACTCATTTCTCGACAATAAAGTAGTCTATCCAAAACCCTACCTTTTAAGTAGGGTTTTGGCATATGCGCCGCGGACCCAGAAAAGTTCGAATCTCCTTCGACGCTGCTGGCATAACTCGCTACGGCGGCCTGTTCCTTTTTCAGCAGTTTTGCAAATCTGTGGGCATCAATCAAAAGGCTTTCCGCTGG
>JACQYT010000091.1 GCA_016208085.1 Elusimicrobiota bacterium
CCAGGTCCTTGTTATCCGAATAGGCGTAGCTCTGGGTCCCGCTGAGGGCGGTTTTGACAAGCGCCTTCTCCCCGGAAGCCAGCGCGGCCTTCACGAAGTCGTTGACCAGCGGCACGAAGCCGGCATGCGCGGCGGACTTGACGAGGCTCTGGGTGGACTCCTGGCTGATGGACTGGTAATGATCGCTGTAAGCATCCACGGCCAGCTTGCCCAACTCTTGCGCCCCCATCGCCGGCTTGGCCGCGAGGGGGCCAAGCAATAGATTATAGGTGTAGCCGTCGCCGGGTTCGGTTTCTTCGGAACCGACTATATAGTCTACATAGTCTTTTATCTCATAATTGACTTCCGGCATCTGCATCAGGCAGGCGTCCGAGCCGTACACGTCCACCTTGCCGATAGCCTTCATCGCGAGGCCGAGCTGGGGAGTATTGATATGATTGCCGGTTTCGTCGTCATAAGAAATGCCCTTCTGCCCGCCGACGGATTTGAGCCAGCCGGAGCCGTGGTTCCAGACTATCAGCATGTATTTCCTGGCCGGGTAATTCGTCCTGGCCCAGACGGCGAAGTCTATAAGATGCTTGTAATCTCCCATGTCCACCTTGCCGAGGTCCTGCACTACGGGCGAGGTTATCTTGCCGGTATTGCCGTCTTTCTTGACCAGGTAGCGCCTTGAGCCCACCCAGTTGCCGTCCGAACTGTCGTAGCCGGCTATGCGGCCCAGTTCAACGACCACGTTGACCTTGTCCGTGGAGCCGATCATTTCCATTTCGTTCATGTCAAGCATACCGTAACGCTCAAGGTTGTTCTTGGCGTTGACAAAGACCATAACGGTCCACTCTTTATCCGGGCGGACCCTGGAATCATTTTCGCCGGCTGCGGCAGGCCCGGGCAGGGAAAGTTCCATCGCCGGGAGCTCGTCGGCAAGGTTGAACTTCGGATTGTCAAAGTTTATTTCCGCGCCCAGCGGCGAGGCGAGGATTGCTGCTGTCATGGCGAGTGCGAGTTTCTTCATTTACTCCTCCTGAACCCGGTGTTAGGCCCTTTGGTCCCGGGAGAGGACGCCGAAAGGCCTATTAAAGTTTACCCCATTAATGACTTTAATCAAGGCACTAAAGACCTATGTTATACTGGGTCAAAGGGCCTATGACGAATGTCAACTCACCAAATAGCCGCAATAACGACTTCGACATTCCCCATCCCTCAGCCTTCAGCCTTTCTGCGCTGTTCTATCGCCGCCTTCATGGTATTGGCGTGCAGGCGCGCGGTAGCGCCGACTCCGGCCGCGTAGCCGCCGCTTAAGACCAGAACCGCCGGGATATTCCTTTTAAAGCATTCCGCGAAAACCATTTCATCCCTTTTTCGCACTCCGGCTGCGGTCAGCTTAAGCCCGCCCAGCCTGTCCCCCCTGTAAACATCAACCCCGGCGTTATAGACGACCAGGTCCGGAGCGGACCTTTTAAAAACTCCGGGGAGGCGTTCTTTAAGCGTTTTCAGATACCGCCGGTCGCCTGTCCCGCGGCCCAATTCCACGTCCAGCGAGCTGCGCTCCTTCGCTTGCGGGTAAATATCGCGCTGGTGCATTGAAAAAGTGAAGACGCTTTTGTCATCTTTGAAAATCGCCGCGGTGCCGTTGCCCTGGTGCGCGTCCAGGTCTATTATCAGCGCCTTTTTTATCTTTTTTTCCTGTTGCATTTTCCTGACGGCTACCGCGATATCGTTTAAAAGGCAGAACCCTTCGCCGTGGTCCGCGAAAGCGTGATGCGCTCCGCCGCCGCAGTTTATGCCGAGCCCGGTTTCCAGCGCCAGGCGCGCCGCCAGCACGGTGCCGCCGACAGTCATGATATGGGCTTCTATGACTTCTTTTGAGGCCTGGAGTTCCGCAAGGGCTTCGTTTTCCGTCGTCAGGCGGCCTTTCAGCAGTTTATCGGTCCAGCTCCGCGTATGCGCAAGCTCCAGGTCCCGGCGCAAGGGTCGCGGCGGCTGGGCGATATCGGCCGGCTTTATGATTTTCCCTTTTAAAAGAAGTTTAAGCGCGGCGGCGAACTTGTCCGCCCTGAACACATGGGCGCGCAGTTTCACCGCGTATTTTTTTGAAAAAACTATTTTGACCCGAAAATTGGCAGCCAATTTTCGGGTCCCCGTTCGCCTGTCTACCAATTTCGGGCCAATAGGTTTTACCAATGAACGCCTGTAAAACTTTGCGCCGCCGGTCAGGAAAGAGCCCGAAAAAAAATCAGATCCAACTGAAGCTTTTGGGTTAAAAGGCATAAATTTCTTTCTCCCTATCCCTAAGCCTTTGTCCGTTTAAAAATTTTTGCCGCAAAATTTTTTAAATAAAAACCAGCGCTAGAAGGAAAGCGCCGGCGAGAAGCAGGCAGAGCCAGCAGAACCAGTCGCCGTGCTCTACGTAAAAAGTCTTTCCGGGATTTTCATACAAAGGCGCATTGACGTTAAGGATAGTGTAATCGTTGAGTGCGGTCTTAGCGGAAATCCGGCCCCACGGGTCTATCAGCGCGGAGATGCCGTTGTTGGCGGCCCTTACCAGGGACTTGCGGTTCTCCGCCGCGCGGAAGATGTTGGCCAGAAAATGCTGGTAAGGCGCGGCCGTGTCCAAGTACCAGCCGTCGTTGGTGACGTTGACCAGGAGGTCCGCGCCTTTTGAAACGTCGCTCCTGGCCAGGTACGGAAAAACCGATTCGTAACAGATGCCGATCCCCATTTTCACGCCGTCCGCTTCAAAGAGCTTCTGGTTAAGCGTCCCTTTCTCAAACTCGCCCAGTTCGCTGACGACGCTTAGGTATCTGCCCAGCAATTCCCTGAGCGGCACGTATTCGCCGAACGGCACCAGCCGTCTTTTGTAGTAAGAAGCCGCGACGGAGCCCTTTTCATCCAGCAGAAAGGCGGCCACGTGTTTCCCGTCGCCCTGCGAGACGGAGCCTACGATATTGAACGTCCCGGTCCCTGCCGAAACTTTTTTCAGCCAGTCCCGGCATTGGGGCTCGTCTATCCAGCCGGGCAGCGCGTTTTCCGGCCAGACTATTATTTTGGACGCGCCGGCCCGTTCCAGAAGCCGCTCTATCCGCTCTTCTATCCCGCGCGCGTAGCGCTCGTCCCATTTCTGGTAAAGCTCTATGCTCGGCTGAAGCATCGAAAAAGCCGCTTGCCCTTTGAGCTTCGCCCCGCCGGCTTTTTTTAGCCCGGCAGTCCCGAAAGCGAACAGTCCTCCGATAAGAATCAGCGCCGGGAGAAGACCGTACGCCTTCTTCCATATGCCGCCTTTGCGCATAAGCGCGCAGCCAAGCAGCGCGCCGCTCAAAGCGACGGCGAAGCTCAGGCCGTAAGTCCCGGTTACGGAAACGATCTGTATAATTTTCGGGGACCCCCACTGCGTGTAGCCCAGCATGAACCACGGGAACCAGACGCCTTTAAGAGTTACCAGTATCTTAAGCCATTCCATCAGCGTCCACCCGGCGGCGAACATGTACGGCCAGACGGCGCGGCCGGGCTTTTTAAGATAAAAACCGAAAACAGAAACAACCAGGAATTCAACGGAAAGCGTAAGGCTCAAAGCCGCCCAGCCCGCCAGCGAAACGGGGACGTTCACCCCGCCGGCGCGCATCGTGGGATAGATCCAGTATAAGATGCCCAGGTAAAAAAAGAACCCGGCGGCCAGTCCGCCAAGCAAGGCCGTTTTAAGGTCTTTCGCTTTCCAGACGGCAACGGTAAGCGGCGCCAGCGCAAACCACGCCAGCCAGCCCTGATTGAACTTGGGATAGCTTAATATCAGAAGCAGGGAAGTCAGAGTGGGAAGGAGGACGACAGGGTAGAGGGTAGAGGGTAGAGGGTAGAGGGCGGGAAAACTGGAACGGATAGAACCGAATTTTGAGGAAATACGCGGAAATTTAAGGTCATTCGTAAATAAAAGAGGGGAATCCCCCCTTTTAGAAAAGGGGGGCGGGGGGGATTTTGAATATTCGGATATTCCTTTCATCTGGATTTCGTTTTGTTTGGCAAACTCGTCCGGCTTGCCAGGCCTCTCTTGTGGTTTGTGTTCCCCGGGCCGGGACTTTGCCGCCGGCTTCCTTTGAGATTCCACCTCGCGATAGACACCCTTGCCGGCTAGTGGTTGGATCTATCAATCTCCGCAGGGAACTTTGATTCTCCCGTAAAAAGTCGTTTTTTGGTCCAAAACTGTAGCGGCGGACGTAAGTCCGCTCAATAGGCGACTCACGTCGCCCGCTACAATTTCTAAACAAAATGAACTTTTTACGAATGAATCAACTTTCATCCCCAAGCGTGCGCGCGTGCCGCGCGCACCAAAACTCCTGAAAAACGGCGTTGTTAGCCGTTTTTCAGGAATTCCTTAACCTCATCCAGACTGCCGGCTTTCCGGCATTTGGGGATGGACCGCAGGAATTTGGCGCCGTAACTCCTGGTTTGTATCCTGGGATCAAGAACAATAACCGCGCCGAAGTCGGTCCTGCTCCTGATGAGCCGGCCGAAACCCTGGCGGAATTTCACAATCGCTTTTGGAAGAACATATTCATTAAAAACATTCATGCCTTTGGCGGCCATCCACTCATGCCTGGCCTCTTCCAGCGGGGTGTCCGGGGAAAGGAAGGGCAGCCTTGTTATCACAACGCATGAAAGCGCAGCCCCGGGGACATCGACCCCCTGCCAGAATGTGTCAGTAGCGAGCAAAATGCCGTTGCCGGCCTGTTTAAATTCATTGAGGAGCTGATGGGGGAGTTTTTCCCCTTGCCTGAATAACGGCCTGCCCGAAATTGACTTCGCCAGGGTTTCAAAGGATTTATACAGAAGCTGCCAGTTAGTACACAAGACAAAAATGCCCCCGGCAACAATCGCGGGAATTTTGAGACATTCTTTGATAACAGCGGTTTCATAAGCCTTGTTCTCTTGGGGGTCCGGGATATCCGGCGGGATACAAATCACGGCCTGTTTTTTATAGTCAAAAGGCGAATCCAGAAGAAGCTCCAGGGTTTTATCAAGGCCAAGCCTGGATTTTATCATTTCAAAAGAATTGTCCACTGTTAGCGTGGCTGAAGTCAAAATTACAGGGCAATGTTTTTCAAAAAGCTCTTTTCGCAAAGCCTCCGACACATCTACCGGGGCGCTGTTTAAGGCTGTAACGGGATTCCTTTTGGAATAAGAAACTTCAACCCAGTAGGCATGGGCTTTGCTCTTACATTCAAGAAAAGCGGTTAGCTGCTCCGCCATTGATTTACACCTGTTCAAATGCGCCTTGATTTCCGCCTCTTCAGCGGCCGACTGGCTGTGGCCGATGGCTTTGGAAAGAAGCGCAATAAGCTCAAAAAGCGGCTCGGAAAGAGTATTCGCAACGATGCCCGGCTTCCTTACCCGCTTTGCCCCGGCGGGAATTTTCCCGTCAAGACCACCGAATTGCAGTTTTTCCCTGATATCCTGAAAAAAGGTCTTCGCGGCGAAATGGGCGTCACTGACCGCCCCTTTAATCTCCCTAAACCAGTTGGCCGGCGGGCGCTTTATTCGTTTTGCCAATCCCTTTCCGGATTTCTGATTGAAGATATCGTCCAGAAGGCGCTTTACTTTTCTGTCCGTTACGGAGAAACCGAGGAAATTTGACGCGACTTCCTCCAGATTGTGGGCCTCGTCAAAAATTACGGCGTCTGCAGGAATCGGGATGCCCGCGAAGAAAAGATGCTGGTTTATAACAATCAAATCGGCCTGTTTCGCCTGGGCTAAAGCTTTCCGATACAGGCAGGCGTCTTTAAGGGCGCACCGTTTGTTAAGGCACATGTCCGGGTCACGGCAGACCTCTTCCCATACATTGTGAGGCGTCCTGAAAGGTATTTCCGTTCTGCACCCGCTTTCAGCGGTCTTAGCCCATTGGAGCAACTGCGACACCGTCTTCTGCGCCGCCTCCCCATCATCAAAAAGCTCCGCTCCCTGCTTGTCAGAGCGCCCGAGCCGGGACAGGCACAGATAGTTCCTGGACCCCATGAGCAGAAAATATTTGAAGGAAAACCCGGATTTTTCCAACATCCCTTTGATTATAGGAAGGTCTTTCTTGGTCAACTGCTCCTGCAGGGCCTTTGTATAAGTTGCGACCACGACTTTTTTCTTGTTCTGGACCGCCCATAAAGCCGCAGGCAAAATATAGGCCAGCGACTTCCCCACCCCCGTGCCGGCCTCAACGATCAAATGCTTTTTCCCAATAATGGCGTTATAAACAGCCGCAGCCATCTCCTCCTGCTGTTTTCGCGGCTCAAACCCCTTAATCGCCCGCGCGACAAGCCCGGCCGGGGCGAAAAATGAAGACAACGGGAGAGGATTCCCCATTTCTAAAGGTTCTATCGAGCATATTTTGGGGTTAGACATTGCGATTATATCAACGGCCGCCGTTCCTTACCTTCAATAACGTCCCTTACACACTAACCGTTGGACTTGCCATAATCCACCTCCGTCTTCTCACGCGCAGTTATTACACCCGGCGGCGCGGGTTGTACGCTGCGATCCCGCAGACGTTGCCACAGGGTATCCTTTTCCAGAGTCTGCCGCGTTCTTTCGCGCTTCTGCTTCCACGTCAATCCGGCATCCTCCCGGTCGATTTCTTCGCGCCGCATCCGCATGAACGCCACCGCGTCAAATGTCTTTTTCATTATCCAACACCTCCCTGGGTGTGCGTATTTCAATGAGCCCATAGCCCTGCTCAAGATTTACCGCATTAAACAGCCTTATCCTGCCGAAATTAACCACATGTTTAAAGTTCCAACTCACGAGGACATCAACTCGCCCGACGGTTGCAAGCGCGACGTGCAAAGCATCGGCCCGGCTGCCTGGTCCGACTATGCCACGGTTAAGATAGGCCTGGGCCAACTCAGCGGCCTCATCCGAGTCGGGCAGGATGATTTGGCTCTCTTTTGGCACACTCTCAAGATGAGCGCGGACTTTTACCGGCGCTCCCGCCAATTCACGGAGGGTATGTTCCGATAACACCTGCACGGCCGAACCTTCGCTGAAGCGTCGCCACAGAGCCAACGTGTCCCGGGCGAACTCCTCATCTTCGCAACCGCCGATCACGGATGCGTCAACATAGATGCTTAAGCGTTTCATCGTGCACCTCCAGTCTGTCTGCCGCGATCGGGGAAATTTTATCCGAATTCACAAAAGTTGCTGTCGCCCTTTTCCGCGATCCGCGACCGCCGCTTTGCCGACCGTGACCGCGGAAAAAAAGGCTCCGGCATAAGCCTTTTTCCCTTTTACTTTTACTTCCCGGCTTCCTGATTTCCAATCATAAAGACTTGAAACAGCGCCCACTATCTTCCCCCGCGCCGGCGATTTAGCGGCCATGGCACTTTTTAAACTTGCTTTTCCAACTTGCCGGCAAACTTTTGGCGTTAAGCATGCGTTTTCCTCCCGTTGGCCTGGGACTCGGAGGAAGTGTTTTTGGGTGCCAGTTCGCCACGGAAGGCTTTGGCCAGGATGGATTGGGAAAGCCTGTCCACATGCGCCCGCGCGGTACTGTATTTGACCTCAACACTATCCGCAAATTTAAAAAGGGCTTCCACCCGCCGGACAATTTCGCACTGTTCTTTTACAGAGCAGAATGGAATTTCAAACTTGCTCAACTTTTGAGCATTGATGTTTGACTGGCTAACGCCGTCAGTTTTAACGCTTTGGCAATATTCTTTGGCACGTTGGGCATTCAGACAGAAATTTAGGTAATCTGCGTCTAAAATCTCGCTGTTGTTTATGCGAATAAGATAACCCGCAAAAATGGTAGGATGCTCTCCATTGTAAATTGCGGTTTTCCCTACGAGTTCCGGACTGTTAGTCCTGTTAAAAAGCACGGTTTTTGGTTTCAGAAGATATTTTTTTATTTCCTCTTTATCTGACGTGTATACCAAATCGGACCAATCTATGTTTCCGTCCTGAATATTACCCATTCGCAGAACAGGAATATTGCCAATTTTTTGTGATTTTGCGGACGTCCCGTAATTAAATGAGTGGCAGATTTTATTTAGAGACACGAAAAGCCAATTTTCCGGTAAATCCTCGGAGCTTTCCTCCTCTTGTGAATATATTTTTTTCAACAAAGCTTTTTCTCTGGAGGTTTTGGCGGATATAATCCGTTTGTTCTTGTGGGCATCTAGTAATTCTGCTACAGGTTGCAACTTGTTTCGCTCCCGCCAGTCAGCGGTGAGGCGGCCGGAGCAGGCGGCGGAGAGGACGAACTGGCGGAAGCGTTTCAGCAGGACGGGGATTTTATCCAGCCGGGCCTGGATATCCTGAATTTTCGGTAGAATGCTGTCCAGCTCCTTAACAATATTTTTTTGTTCATCTAAAGGAGGAACCGGGATTCGGATATCTTCTGCCTGTGTATCCGTCAAGGCTTCCTGCGTGGACCCCGTAGCATACTTATCCCTTTGGTCCAGAAATACGCGCGATTTAACAAAGTAATACAAAAGTCTACTGTCATATTGCTTCTCAATAGCGCGCAGCTGTATAAATCCTGTAGAAAAAAGCGCTTCATTTAACTCGTCATCAATAAGCAATGCTTTATCCGTCGCTTTCATCCGAGCCTGAAAAACATCACCCTTTTTAGACAAACGATTGGCTCTTGCAGGTTTATCTTCAAATAAAAACGAGCCTTCGGGTAAATTAGCATTGGCCTGTATACTCCCAGTAGAATAATATTTTTTTCTGCCAATATATCTGGGAATACCTGTCGGTAACCATTTTACCGCTTCAATCAACTTTTTTACCCCCCACGTCTCCGGCAAATCGCTCATTTTTCTGCTTCCTTGGTTTCAAAAATCATGCCATAAAAAATGACTGGAAAATTGCTTTTTTATCTGGTATACTTTAATGGAACCTGAATCTGAACTGTCACCGTAAGGTGCGCGTGCCCGTAAGGGCTAGGATTTAGGTTCTTTGTTTTTAAGCTCCGGTTTTTTCTCCTGCGTGGTTAACCGCTCCCGGGCCGCTATAATCGCGTCGTGGAGCTTTTTCTCCAGCACCTTGCGCGGCGGAAGCTCGGTCATATACTCGGCCACTTTAATGCCGCTTTTATTGAGTTGCAAAAGCTCAATTTCTTCGTGAGCGCCGCCGGCACAGAGGATTAGGCCGATGGGACTATCCTCGCGCGGTTGTTGCTCATATTTTTCAAGCCAGCGCAGGTAAAGTTCCATCTGCCCCTTGAATTCCGGCTTAAATTTGTCCAGTTTCAGTTCAATGGCGACCAGCCGCCTGAGCCCGCGATGGTAGAAAAGGAGGTCCAGATAGTAATCGTTTCCGCCTATCTGCATGCGCTTCTGGCGGGCCATGAAAGCAAAACCGGTTCCAAGTTCAAGAATAAAGGACTCCATCTCGCGTAAGATAGCGGCCTCAATGTCCTTTTCCTGGTAAGCGCCTTTAAGACCAAGAAATTCCAGGAAGTAAGGGTCCCGGAAAACCAGATCAGGGGTTAACTTGTCTTCCTGCCGGAGCTTCTTAACTTCCAGAGCGGCAAGTTTCTCAGGCTTCCGGGAGAGGGCGGTTCGCTCAAAAAGCATCCCGCCTATTTTATTACGCAATGTCCGGACACTCCACCGTTCCATCCGGCACATCTCAGAATAGAAATCCCTCTTCAGCGTATCATCTATTGTTATCAGCTCAACAAAGTGACTCCAGCCTAATTGTTGCGACAATGTCGCAACAATTGCTCTATTCTGGAATTGCTCGGCGAACCGGACCATGCGAAAAACAGCGGTCTTGGTGAATCCGCCGCCGTATTCACGGGTCAATTGTGCACACAGCGTGGACACAATCTTTTCCCCATATCCCGCCCGCTTCTGGTTTAAGACATCTTCACGAATCCTCCTGCCAATGCTCCAATAAAGCATGACCAGCCCGGCGTTGACAGTCTGCACCACCTGAGCGCGCGCGGAATTAATGAGAGCGCGGATGTCTCCGAGCAGTTTCCCCGCGTCGCGGCGCGCCGATAACTTCCGGGAATAAAGAGAAAGGGCTTTTTTATGTGATGCGCTCATTGGAATTTCTTCTTGAGAATGTCTATAATTTGAATTATTCAAATCCCCCTTCGTCCCCCTTTGCTAAAAGGGGAAATTATCCTCTTTAAATTACTTTTATCCCAGTTCTTTTATTGCCTTTTTCAGGCCGGCGATGGCCGCTGTCAGTTCTTTTATCGCTTCCCCGGCAAGTTCCTGCGGTTCGGGTAAATCTTCGGCGTCCTCCAGCGAATCGTCCTTGAGCCAGGTTATATCCAGCTTGTAGTTGCGGTCTTTTATCTCGCTGACATGGAATTTGCGGAAGCGGCCTTCGGGCCCTAAATCCCTGCGCTTGCTCTGCCCGTTGGGATCGGCGCTGTAGCATTTTTCAAAATCGGCGAAATGTCCGGCTGAAAGCGGCCTGTCTTTTTTGGTTATGCCGGGAACATTGGAACGGGCGTCAAAAATCCAGACATTTTCGGTCGGATAGCCTTTCTGAAAAAATATCACATTCGCTTTTACGCCCTGGCTGTACGGCGTGAATGTGCCGCGCGGCAGGCGCAGGACGGTGTGCAGATTGCAGTCCTGCATCAGCAGTTTGAAAACTTCGCCCGCCTTGTCCTCAAAGAGGCAGTTATCCGGCAGGACCATGGCGGCGCGCCCGCCGGTTTTCAGGGCGCTCATGACATGCTGGACAAAGTTCAACTGCTTATTGCTGGTCTCAACGGTAAAATCATCCCGGTCGGGGGCCTGGTTTGCGCCCTTAGTGCCGAACGGCGGATTTGTGAGGATAACATCATATAAATCGCCGCGCTTTGGCTCATAAACAGTGTCGCCCAAAACTATATGCGGTTCCACTCCGTGCAAATAAAGGTTCATCAGCGCAAGGCGGCGCGGACGGGCCACAAGGTCCTGCCCGTAATATACTTTGGTTTTGATGTTTTTCGCATCCCTGCGCTCCAGAACGGTTTTTGTCTCCTGCATCAGCCATTCATAGGCGCAGACAAGGAATCCGCCGGTGCCGCAGGCCGGATCGCAGATCTTAAAATCCGGCTTGTTGCGCGGGTCCGGCTTCATAAGCCGGACTATGGACTGGATAAGAACGCGGGGGGTGAAATACTGCCCGGCGCCTTTTTTCCCCTCGCTGGCGGCCTTTTCAAGCAGCCCTTCAAACGCCGCTCCTTTCACGTCCACGTCAAGAGCGGACCAGTTCTCCTCGTCAATCATGTTTATGATTTTCTTGAGATTGACCGGCTGGGTGAAATGATGTGTCGCCTGGGCGAAAATATCCCCG
>JACQYT010000092.1 GCA_016208085.1 Elusimicrobiota bacterium
CGCGGCGGTAAGCGGGACCGGCAATTTTGTCCAGTCAGGCGAAAGCCTCCCGCAGGTTGTTATCGTCACGGCCGATAGCGGCGGGAAAAAGAAAGTTTCCGCCCTGGGGACGGAAGTTTCAGCCCCGAAAGTTTTAGCCGGTCCGGATCCGGCGTTCAGGCTGGGCGAAGTATACGTATTCCCGAACCCGGCAAAGGGCGGGGCTGTGCCGACCTTCCATATAGAATGCGGCATAGCCGACAAAGTCACTATAAAAATTTATACAATTTCAGGCAGGCTGGCGTATGAGCATACTATCACCGGCGCCCCCGCCGCCCTTGACGACGGCAACGGCCTGAGCTATGCTTACGAGTACGCCTGGCACGGGCGCATCCCAAGCGGTGTTTGCTACTATTACATTGAGGCCGAAAAAGCCGGGAAGGAACTGAAGAAGAAGGGAAAGTTTGCGGTAATCCGCTGACAAGGTCAGCGGCGTAAAGCGTAAAACGTGAAGCGTGAAGCAGAAAGTGTAGCGGTCGGATTCATCCGACAATAAAAAGTGCGATAAATCGCACCGCTACAGTTTGCTGAGATTTCTGACGATGTTCTACCAGTGGTTAAACTGTTGGACTTTTTACGTTTCACGCTTACCGTTTTTTGATGGGAGATATTTATGAGACTTGTTATAGGTTCCGACCACGCGGGTTTTGAGGCTAAAGAGAAGCTTAAAAAAGTTTTGCAGGGACTCGGCCACGACGTGACCGATTTCGGCTGCTATTCCACGGAGCCGGTGGATTTTACCGACATTGCCCTGCTGGCCGGGGAAGCGGTCAGAAAAAAAGAATTCGACAAAGCGGTCCTGCTGGACGGCTTCGGCGGGGCGATGCCGCTCGCGGCCAACAAGATGCAGGGCATAAGGGCGGTCTGCGCCTACGACCTGATCTCAGCCAGGTTCGCGGCGGCGCACGAGGACGCGAACGTTCTGTGCCTCGGCGGCAAGACGCACGGGGAACTCGCTTTGCAGGAGATCGTGAAAATGTGGCTCAACACCCCCTTTGAGGGCGGCAAATACCAGAAGCGGCTGGACAAGATAACGGCGATGGAACAGAGATGTTGTTAATATTTGCCATAAGCCGTAAGCCATATGCCATAAGCTTGTTAAGTAATTCCTCATGAGTTATGCGTATGGCCTGAAGCATATGGCTTAGGGCAATGGATACGGCCTTATCAACGATTGAATTATGAAACAGGCTAAAATCATCGGCAGGGTGTTCTGTTCCCGGCAGTGCTGCGGCATGGACGCCAAGACCATGCTTTTGATACAGCCGCTGGACTGGGACACGGACAAGCCCGTCGGCGAGCCTATAGTGGCGGCCGACTGCGTCGGCGCGGGCGCCGGCGAGACGGTGTTTTTTGTGGCGGCCAGGGAAGCCCTAATAGCGTTTGAGGGCTGGGAAGGAGACACCTCCGTGAAGTCCAGCCTTCCTCCGGTGGACGCCGCGATACTCGGCATAATAGACGGGAAACAGATATCTAGACTAAAATTTTCCGGAGGAAGATTTTAAATGTTCATCGCCAAGGTGGTCGGTAACGTGTGGGCCACCAGGAAACATGCTGAGCTGAAAAACGCCAAGCTGCTCCTGGTCAAAGCCATAGACCCTTATGACAGAAAAAAATTTTTGGGCGACACGACGCTCGCCCTTGACGGCGGCCTGGGCGCCGGACCGGGCGATGTGGCGCTGATCGTGGACGAAGGGGGCTCGGCCAGGAAAGTACTCGGCAACCCCAGGTGCCCGGTCAGGACGGTCGTCTGCGGGATAATAGACCAGGTAGGTTCCAAAAGCGAGGTCAAAAAATATGCGTGACGACGAGATACAGAAGATCGCCCGGGAAGTGGCGAAGATTTTAAAACCGGCAGGCCCGGGCTCAGGCCCGGTAAAAAGAACGATGCCGGGCGATTCCGTCAACATCGGCACGGCCGGCAAGGTGTTCCGGCGCCCGTTGGTGAACAAGCCCGGCGAGCAGGCGCCTGAAAACTGCGTTTCCGCGGCCCGCGACTGCTTCATCGAGGAGAATACGTGCAGTTCCACCTGTCAGCGCTGCAACCCGCTCAGCAACTACAGCGCCCGGCAGGTCAAGGAGATGGGCGTGGAACGGGTGACTTTCTGCAACCCCGACCAGGACAGTTCCTCCATAGCCGGCATGATAGACCATACCCTTTTAAAAGCCAACGCCACCCAGGAAGAAATAGGCAGGCTCTGCGAGGAAGCCCGGAAATACCGGTTTGCCTCGGTCTGCGTAAACCCCGGTTATGTGGCCCTGGCGGCGCGGCTCCTCAAGGGCAGCGGCGTTATGGTCTGCACCGTCATAGGATTTCCGCTGGGTTCCACGACCCCGACGGTCAAGGCCATCGAGGCCAGGGACGCCATGGCTAACGGCGCCGACGAGATAGACATGGTCATCAACATAGGCGCGCTGAAATCCGGCAACGACCACCTGGCGCTTGAGGACATCAAGGCCGTAAGGGAGGCGACGCGCGGCAAAGTCCTCAAAGTGATAATAGAAACCTCTTACTTGACCAGGGACGAGAAAATCCGCGCCTGCAAAATGGCAAAGCAGGCCGCCGCCGATTTTGTAAAAACCTCCACCGGCTTCGGCACCGGCGGCGCCACGGCTTCGGATGTGGCGCTGATGCGCGAGACGGTGGGGCCCGGGATGGGCGTGAAAGCCTCGGGCGGCATAAAAGACGCCAAGGCCGCCGAAGAAATGATTAAAGCCGGCGCGACCAGGCTCGGCACCAGCGCCAGCATCGCCATAGTATCCGGCGACAAGGCGGAGAAGGGACAGTATTAAGGAGCCTGGGGACACACCTTGCTGCAAGGTGTGTCCCCAGCCTTAGGAGGATATAATGTCAGAACCGAAAGATGCGTTGGGATTGATAGAGACCAAGGGTTTCATAGGCATGATAGAAGCCTCGGACGCCATGGCCAAAGCGGCCAAAGTCCGGCTTATAGGCTATGAGAAAATAGGTTCGGGCTATGTGACCACGCTCTGTGAAGGCGAAGTGGGCGCGGTAAGGGCCGCTGTTGAGGCCGGCGCCGCGGCCGCGCAGAAAGTGGGCGAGCTTGTGGCCATGCATGTCATCCCCAGGCCGCACGACGACCTGGACAAATACATCGCCAAAATTTCAGTAAAAGCTTAATCATAGCGCAAAGCGCTATGATTGCCATAAGCCATGCGCCGTAGGCTTTGTTAAAAATTTTTGCAGCAAAAATTTTTATATGCTTACTAAAAGCGATATCGCCGATATTATTTCCGAGCGCCTGGAGCGCGGCTCTTGCGAGCGCGCCCCGGCGGCCGCAAAGACGCCGCTCAAACGGGTTTTTATCAGCGACCGGGAGCTTAAGCGCATGGTCAAAGAGGGACAAAAAATGGTGAAAGTCCCGGCTAACGCCATAATCAGCCCGCTCTCCGAAGACTGGCTGGATTATAAAGGCGTCAAAATTTTACGTGAAGGATAGGACAGCATGAATACTCAGGTCGGCGTTATCGAGGGATTTTACGGCGAGCCGTGGAGCTGGGAGGAGCGGGAGGAATACGCGCCTTTTCTCAAACAGCACGGCTTCTCGTTCTATATTTACGCGCCCAAAGCCGACGCGTATCTGCGCAAAAAATGGCGCGAGCCTTTCCCCAAAGAGCTTGAAAACAGGCTTTCCCGCCTGTCCGCGCGGTGCCGCGCGGCCGCCGTGGAATTCGGGATCGGTTTCAGCCCGTACGAGATCTATCTTTCGCCGTTCAATGACGGCGTCAAGGGCCTGCTCCAGGACCGCATAGACGCCTTTAACCGCATCGGCGTGGATAAGTTCGGCCTGCTGATGGACGACATGAAAGGGGACCTGCCGGAACTGGCAAAGCGCCAACTGGAGATAGTCAACTGGGCGGTTGAACGCTCTACGGCAAAACAGCTAATCTTGTGCCCCACTTATTATTCGCTTGACCCGGCGCTTGAAAAACTTTTCGGTAAAAAACCGGACGGCTACCTCCAACAGCTCGGCGCCCTGCTGGACAAAAAAGTCCGCCTCTTCTGGACCGGCGAGGCGGTATGTTCCAAGAGCTACAGCGAAGAGCACCTGCGCGCGACGGCCGGATTGCTCGGCCGCAAACCTTTTCTCTGGGATAATTATCCGGTGAACGACGGTCCCAGGATGTGCAAATTCCTGCATCTGCGGTCCGTGACGGGGCGACCGTCCAATATAGGGGAATGGCTGGCCGGTCATTCGGTCAATCCGATGAACCAGCCGACGCTTTCCAGGATACCGCTGCTTACTCTTAAGTTCAGTTATGAGCAGGGGTCCGCGTACAGGCCCGGCGAGGCTTTTTTGAAGGCGGCGGAAATCGTCACCTGCCCGGAAATGGCCCTGCAGCTTGAGAGCGACCTGCCGAATTTTATGGATCTGGGATTGGACAAGCTTTCGGCGCAGCAGCGGGCAAAGATGAAGGACGCCTATCTGCCGTATCTGTCCTCCGCCGTGAACCGGACCTCCAATGCGGCGCGGGAAATCGTGGATTGGCTGGACGACCGCTACACGGTAACCAAAGACCTCTTCCTCACGCAATAACCCCCGATATGAAGATCTTGCTTATACAGCCGAATCCGCGCAAGGTCATCCCATATACCTGTTCCAGCGTGCCTCTTGGCCTCCTGTATATCTCCGCCGCCCTCAGGCAGGCGGACTGCCGCGAGATAATGCTCGTAGACGCCAGGGTTTGGAACTTAAGCCATAAAGAGATCTCCAAGCGGCTTAAAAGTTTTTCCCCGGATATAGCGGGGATCTCCGGCTTAAGCACCGAGGCGCCGGAGGTTCATGAGCTTGCGGGCCTGGTCAAAAAAACAGACGCCCGCTGTAAAGTCGTGATCGGCGGCGCTTACGCGACGACCAGTCCGGAAGCCGTCATTGAGGACCCGCACATAGATTTTGCGGTGACAGGAGAAGGCGAAAAAACGATATGCGAACTGGTTAACGCTTTGGAGCTGGCGCTCCCCGTTTCGGGCATTGACGGGCTTGCTTTTAAGAACGGGGGCAAACCGGCCGTCAATCCGCGCCTGACGACGATAGACGAGCTAGACTCCATACCGTATCCCGCCTGGGACCTGATTGACGCGGAAAAGTATTTCGGCCTGTGGACCAGGCATTCGGAAAACCCGTTCCCGGCGTCCGGCAGGATACTCCCCGTATTCACCTCGCGCGGCTGCCCGTTCGGCTGCATCTATTGCCACAATATTTTCGGGAAAAAGCTGCGCTTGCGCAGCGCGGGGAATGTCGTCCGGGAAATAGAATTGCTGGCCGGCCGCTACGGCGCCGGCGAGATCGAGATCGTGGACGATATCTTTAATCTGGACCTGGTCCGGGCCAAGCGGATCTGCGACGAGATAATAAACCGCGGCATAAAAATAAAACTTTCCTTTCCGAACGGCCTCAGGATCGACGGGATGGACGAGGAACTGCTCGTTAAACTGAAGAAGGCGGGCACGCATCTGATCTTTTACGCCATTGAATCCGCTTCGCCCAAAATGCAAAAACAGATCGGGAAAAACATCGATCTTGAGAAAGCCGCCCGGATCGTGCGGCAAACGGTCCGGCAGGGCATTGTCACCGGCGGTTTTTTCATGCTGGGATTCCCCGACGAGACAAAAGAGGAGATGCTGGAGACGATACGGTTCGCCAGGGAACTGCCGTTTGACCTGGCAAGTTTCTTTTACGTGACCCCCAGGCCCAATACGCCGATGCAGGCGCTTCTTAAAAAGAAGGGCGTTGACCTGGAAAAGGTCCAGCTCCGCGATTATTTCAGGTTTTCCTCGAATTTTTCAGCGGTTCCCGACGAGGAATTGCAAAGGCTGATAAAACGGGCGAACAGCGAATTCTACCGGCGGCCGGCGCAGCTGCTGCGCCTCTGGAAAGCCCTGCCGAATAAAAAGTATATTTTAAAAGTGCTGCTGAGAGCCTTTATTATGCGGCGCTATGCTTGAGGAGCCTTCACTAAAAATTTTTGCCGCAAAAATTTTTACAATGCCCCGACCTTTGGTCGGGGAAACCTTTTGGGATAAGGGGGAGTTTGAGGGGGAAAGAAATTTCCCCCTCCATACCGGCACTGGGATGAAGAAAATCCCGTGCCGGGTACGATAAAATGTTGTCGGACAACATTTTATCGGAAGAAAAAATGCCCAAAAATAACGCGTGGAAAATATCGTTTGCCGCACTAACGGCGCTCGTGAGCGTCTCGCTGCCGGCCTCCCCGGCTTTCTCCGCCGCCGGGTTCGATCCCAGGACGGCCTACGGCGTCATCTCGGGCGTTCTTTCATGGAAAGACTCCTCGTTTGCGGCCTACCCCGTAAAGAACCGCAAAGACAGTGAACTCCACGGCGCGCTGCTTTCGCGCGGGGCGGCAAAAGAAAACCTGACCCTGCTCCTTGACCGCGCGGCCACAAGGGACGCCGTTTACGCGGCGGTCAGGGAAAAGGCCGCCAAAGCCCCGGCCGGCTCTACCTTCATCTTTTATTACGCCGGCCACGGACTCAATCGCGAAGGCAAGGGAGTATTCTTTGCCAACCACGATATTGACGGAAAAGATGCGCAAGGCACGGGCCTCGCCCCCGAGGTCATAGGAGGGCTCATCGCGCAGAATTTCAAGGGCTCGCGAGTCATACTCCTCGCGGACTGCTGCTACTCCGGCGCGCTGCAGGCGACGGCGCGGATGCTGAGCGCCGGGCCGGTGGCGGCTTCCGCGCTGACCTCAGCCTCCGCCTCGAACGCTTCAGCCGGGACATGGATCTTTACCCAGACGGTCATAGACGCCGTTTCGGGCCGCGCGTTGCTGGACCGTGACAATGACGGCGTTATTACGTTCGGCGAGCTCTCGCAGGCAATAGCCGGCGCGATGAAGTACCGCGAGCGGCAGCTCTCAGGGAGCTTCCTCCCGGCGGCGATGAAAGATTCCGCCGTTTCAGAAGTAAAAGAGCGCGGCGCCGCGAGGATAAGCTCCGGCGCCTTCTCCGTCGGCGAATATGTCGCTGTTTCCCGCGGGGGCTCCGGGAGAACGGCGCAGATCCTGGATATAAAGGACGACTATACGGTTGAATTTTACGATTACAGCGATAAAATAATCTCCACCGTGCCGGCGGGCGGCGTGTCAAAGATAGAATTCAAGAATTATCCCGCCGGCGCAGCGGTGAACGTCACCTGGGGCGATAAGCCTTACGCCGCCCAGGTCCTGAAAGTTCAGGACGATTTTCACTGGATAACCTATCCCGGCTGGTCGCATTCCTGGGACGAATGGGTGATGAGCGACCGCATCGTCGGGGCGCCGTCCGGGGGCGGCTCCTCCACGGCCGCGGAACAGGTCTCCGTAGAATGGAACGGGGACTGCTATCCCGCCGTGATACTGAAGAAAAAGTTCGGGCGCGCGTTCGTCCACTATACCGGCTATGCGTCCTCCTGGGACGAATGGGCGGGGCCGGAAAGATTAAACTGCCTCGTATCGGAAAAGTAATATACTATATAACGCGCCGGGCGCGTTATATCAGGCCGCAGGAATAAGTTATAGCCGGATTTTGTAGTTTCTGTCCTGACTAGCGTAACGTTATTTGATTGGCGGCAATTGGTAAAACAAAAGGCTATAGTTGTCCGACAGGCGAACGAGCATCCGTCCGCCCAAGGCGGACGGATTATGACCCCTCAGGAATATTACTCTAAGGTTATCGGAAAGCTGAAGAACAGCTTCAGCGGCTGCCATTATGTGGTGGCCGCCGGCAGGGAACTGCTGGCCGACGGCTGGGACCCCTCTTTTCTGGTGGCGGTGGAGCCGGTGGACCGGCTGGAAAAATTCACCCTCGGAAAAGGGATGCAGGTGCATCTGCCGATAGTGGGGGAGCAGAGCCGTTCCGTGCTGATGCCCCTTGATTTTGAGATCTTTCTGCTCGGCGAGAACCATAAGCTTTACACGGATAAAGAGTCCCAGCGTTACTGGTTCAAACAAATGGCTCCCGTTTTCCGGTTCGTTGAAAGCTATTTCAGGAAGCGCGGCCTGCCCTATCTTCTGGACTACACGCCTTCCGGCGCGCATCTCGTGTGGCAGAACCCGCTCGGCACGCGCGCGGCGGCGGAGCTTATGGGGATAGGATACCTTGAGCAGGACCTGATCCGGGCCTGCCTCTACACGGATGCCGGCGACATAAAGAGGTGGTGGGGAATTTCGCTTGAGGCGGCGAGGATGTTCAGCGGCCTCGGGAAACTGGCGGAATATGTCGCGCTTTTGACCATTTCGGCTTTCAAAGACAATGAAGCCAAAGGCGCGCTGCCGGTGACCGTTTCGGACAGCATTGACAGGTGCATCAATTTCGACAACTCCTGGGCGGAGGGCTCGCCGTTCATGCGCTCGCTCAGGAGCCCGTTCAGCCTGCACAAAAAGAACCACGATAAATATTATATGTTCCACCACCCGCCGCTGGTGGACGTCCTCGGCGCCTTCTTTGACGGCAGGACCGCCGTGGAAGAGCCTGATATGGACCGGATCGTGGACTGCATGTGGGACCTCGGGAAGGCGGCCGTTCATGCCGGGCGGTTCTCCGGGGTCATCCCGGCAGCCGACGACAGCCTGGTGGAGTTTGTGCGCGAGTACAAGCGCAGCGCGCTGTTCGCCTTTCATCAGGAGTTCGACGGTACCGGGGAGCTGCCGCGCCGGGAGGCCCTGGAGAGGGCCAAGCGCGACAACAGGCTTACGGATTTCGCCAGGCACATCCTGTTCCACCCGAATCCGCCGGCGCTCCAGCCCAAAAATATAATGGGATTCGTTTATGATCTTCTGATATACGCCCAGTGGAAGCCCAGGCACATAGCCAACGTGCTTCGCGATTTCTATATCGACCAGCGATACGGCTGGAACATAGACTTCTTCAAGTACCCGGCTGAGGAAAAAGCGAACTTCTGGGCCAGGACTTTCAGTTCCCTGGCCCTCTGGAAAACAGGCCGGCTGAGCATCTGACGATAACTATTTACGCACAAAATGAAAGACTTCCCGCAGCATAAGCTGGACAGAATAGGCCATATCCTCAGGGAATGGGGAGTCATTTCCGAAGAACAGCTTCGGCAGGCCGTAAAACAACAGCAGCAGACCCATGAAATAATAGGGAAAATACTGGTAAAGAACGGCGCGGCCGGCGAGGAAGCGGTGGCAAAAGCCGTGGCTTATCAGCTCAATATTCCGTATATAGAGGAGCCCGCGGCCGAAGCCGATCCGGAAGCGGTAAAGCTGGTCCCCGAATCTTTAGCCAGGCGCACGATCTCAATCCCGCTCTCGCATACGGAAAACGGCCTTCTGGTTGCGCTTTCCGAACCTTTAAATCTCGTAAACATAGACGATCTCGGATATGCGTCCAACTGCCGCATAATACCGGCCGTTTCCTCTCCCGGGAAGATACTAGCCGCCGTGGACGCGCTTTACAGGTCCGTCGATCCCATAGCCGAACTGATAAAGGGCATAGGAGTGGAACATGTGGAAGTGCTCAACCGCGGAGGCGAAGACGGCGCCGAAATCATCGAAGCGGGCGGTAAGGCGGATATCGCCCCGCCGATAATCCGGTTCGTCAATTGGATAATTCTGGAAGCGGCGCGGCAAAAGGCCAGCGACATTCACCTCGATCCGACCCAGACCCTTACCAGGATCCGTTTCAGGGTGGACGGCATGCTTCGCGACATTATGTCTTCTCCCAAAGGCATGCATGCGGCCGTCTGCACGCGGGTGAAGGTGATGGGCGGCCTTAATATCGCGGAGCACAGGATACCCCAGGACGGGCGCGCCCTGGTGCGGACCTGCCTAGCCGAGGATGTGGATGTCAGGATAAACGTGGTTCCTACCATATACGGCGAGAAGATAAATATGCGTTTGCTGGAACAGAACAGGGAGAGGCTGGCGCCGGACCGGCTGGGCATGGATCCGGAGACTATGAAAGGATTTCTGGAACTTATCCGCCAGCCGAGCGCAATGACGCTGGTGGTGGGGCCCACCGGCAGCGGCAAAACCACCACGCTTTATTCCGCGTTGACGACTCTCAACACTCCCGCCACCCATATCATCACCGTGGAGGATCCGGTTGAATACAGAATGGAGAACATAAACCAGATACAGGTCAACCCGAAAACCGGCCTCACTTTTTCCCAGGGGCTTCGGGCCGTGCTCCGCCAGGACCCGAATGTGATACTTATAGGCGAAATACGCGACAGGGAAACGGCGGAAATCGCTTTTGAAGCCGCGACGACGGGACATCTGGTTTTAAGCACCGTTCACAGCAGCGACGCCGCCCATGCGGTGGCAAGACTGGCGACCCTGGGGCTCAATCCGTTTATAGTCTCTTCCGGCCTTGCCGGCATCATTTCCCAGCGTCTGGTAAGAAAGCTGTGCCCGCACTGCAAAGCGCCCTACACCCCGCCTTCCGCCGTTCTCAGGCAGCTGGAGCCGGAAAACCCGGCGGTTCTTTACAAGGCCGCCGGCTGCGATAAATGCCGGCAGACCGGTTACACCAGCCGCGTCGGCATTTATGAGGTGGTCGTCCTTGATGCCGGGATGAGGGACATCATACAGTCCGAGACCTCCGTAAGCCGGCTGCAGTACGCCTTTGCAAAAATGCACATCCGCTCCCTCTGGGCCGGGGGCATTCAAAAAGTGCTTGAAGGAACAACCACGCTGGAGGAAGTGCTCAGGGTGACCCAGAATTACATGCTTACAGCGTGAAAAAACCGCGCTTTGGAGCCGCGCCCATGGAAACAAAAAAACGCATCTTGATTGCCGATGACGACGCCGATCTGGTTCTCCTGCTGGCTCACGACCTGGCCGGGGACGATTATGAAGTGCTTTCCGCCTACAACGGCGCCGACGCCCTGGCATTGGCTAAAACCGAGGATCCGGACCTGATACTCCTTGACGTAATGATGCCGGACCTGAGCGGTTATCACGTCGCAGGCGAAATATACGCGCTGAGGCTGCTTAAACCGCCGGCGATAATCATTATGACCGGGCGCGAGATCGAGGACGAGGCCGTTCTGGCCCGCATCGCCGGCGTCGCGGCTGTTATGAAAAAACCCTTTGAACTGAAAATCCTGCGGGAAAAAATAAAGGAACTCCTTGGATGAATAACATTGTTTTAATAACAGGGGCTTCTTCGGGTATCGGGAAGGCTACGGCTGAACTATTGCTGGAGAACGGATATATAGTCTACGCCGGGGCCAGGCGCCTTGAACAGCTTAAGGAGCTTCGCACACTCGGCGCCAAAATATTATACCTGGACGTGACCGATAATTTCCTGCTGGAAACCGCGGTGGAAACCGTCCTCCGGAACGAAGGCCGGCTTGATATCCTTATAAACAACGCCGGCTACGGCGCCCACGGCGCGCTTGAAGACGTGCCGCCGGCTGAAGCCAGGCGCCAGTTCGAGGTGAATGTCTTCGGCCTCGCCCGCCTGACCCAATTGGCCCTGCCCCATATGCGCAAGAACAATTCCGGCAAGATAGTCAATATCTCCTCCATAGCCGGCAGGATCTCCATACCCCTCTCCGGCTGGTATCACGCCAGCAAATACGCCGTTGAAGCCTATTCCGACGCCCTGCGCCTTGAGGTGAAACGCTTCGGCATAGACGTCATCCTGATAGAGCCGGGCCCCGTAAAAACCGACTGGGACGCGATAGCCCTTGAAAACCTTTCAAAAAATTCCGGCTCCGGTCCTTATGCCGCCCTGGCTCAAAAAATGACCGGGAAATTCCGGGAAGTTTACAGGAGCGGGTCACCCGGCCCCGAGTGCGTGGCCGGAGTTATACTGAAAGCGCTCCGGGCGCGCCGGCCCCGCGCCCGCTACGTGGCGCCGCTGCGCGCGAAAGCGATCTTGTTCCTCAAATGGCTGCTGCCCGACAGGGTCATGGACTCCGCCCTCGGCCGCCTGCTCAGATAACCCGGATTATTATTGGCACTCGCCCGCGGGTATTGACAATTATCGCGCCATCATGTATAATATTATTAGCAGTCAACAGAGATGATTGCTAGTTTTGAGATTATGAGAGTGCTTAAACCCGAAATAGCGCAGGACAGAAAAAACAGGATACTCAACTGGGTGGTCTATAACTATGTCAGCACCGGCAAGCCCGTAAGCTCCGATGTGATAGCCTCCAGGGGCGGGTTCAAGGTTTCAAGCGCCACTATAAGGAGCATTTTAAAAGAGCTGGAGGACACCGGCTACCTCTTCCAGGCCCATACTTCCGCCGGCAGGATACCGAGCGACAAAGGCTACCGCGCCTATGTGGACAATATAACCCGGCTGCAAAAGCTCGCCGCGATCGAAAAGGAGCGGGTGGAGGAAGAGTACGAAAGACGCGTAGAAGAGCTGGACGGTTTCCTGAAAGCCACCTCCCGCGTGATAGCGGATCTCTCGCACTGGGCCGGTTTTGTGATGTCGGCGGATATCCGGGACGACGCCATAAAGCGCCTTGACCTGATAAGCCTGGGCCCCAGGAGCATCCTGTCCGTCCTGTTCGCCCATTCAGGCATAATAAAGCACGCCGCGTTTTCGCTTGAGACGGTCTTTGACAGGAATTCGGTCAGAAATCTTTCTTCAAAGCTCAACAAACGGCTTAAAGACGCGCCGGTGGCCGACGCCGCGAAGATAATATGGCGGGAATTTCTGCACAAGGGCGCCTGGGCGGCCGAAACCGGGCTTCTGAAAAAACTGCTGGATTATTTTAATAACCTGTCCAGGGACTCGGACCTCGTCTATCTTGAGGGCTTAAGCCGCATATACGAGAACCTGGAGACCGGCGATATGGGGAATGTGCGCGAGATCGCCAGGGTGCTGGAGGAGAAAGATAAATTTTCCCGTCTGCTCAAGGAGCGCCTTAAGGACTGCTCCGCCGGAAACAGCGCCCTGGCCGTCTCCGGGAAGCGGCATGCCGTGAACGTGACCATAGGCTCGGAAAACCATATCAGGGAGTTCAAAAATTTCAGCCTGGTTTCCAGCGCCTACTGCATGAACGCCAGGGCCGTCGGGCTGGTGGGAATACTGGGCGATAAGCGCATGGAATATCCGAAAATGATCTCCATAGTCGATTCGGTCAGCTCCATGGTGGAGGACATGCTCTCCGGCTGGGATAAACTGGAGCTTGAGAATTAAGTTAATTATGGAAAGCAAGCATAAGAAAAAACATCAGGAAGACGCGCAAGACGCCCCCGACTGCGCCGCCAAAGAGCAAGCGGCGGAAGCTCCGGAACTCGCCGCCGCTCCGGCCGCCGCCAACGGCGCCGACAAGGCCAAAGATTATTACGACCAGCTTTTGCGCCTGCAGGCTGATTTTGCAAATTACAGGAAGCGCGTAGAGAAGGAAAAGCCGGAGCTGGTCTGTTTTGGAAAGGCGCAGATTCTTTTGACCCTGCTGCCGCTTTACGACCTGCTGATGCAGGCTCACCTGCATATCAGCAAGGCGCGGGACGGCGGCGAAGACCCCGCCGGGATGCAGGACGTGGTGAAGGGCCTTGAAATGATATTCAAAGAGTTCTCAAAGGTCTTTGAAACGGAAGGCATAAGGCCCATGGAACTGGTCGGCAGGCCCTACGACCCGATGGCTTCCGAGATAATAGGCATAGACGAAGGCGCCGAGGAGAACGACGGTCTGGTGACCGAAGAATTCCAGAAGGGATTCTACTTGGGCGACAAAATATTGCGGCCCGCCAGGGTCAAGATAGCCAAGAAAAAGAAAGAACAGGAAAAGCAGGCAAACAGTAATTTGTAGTTGATCGCTTCAGCGCTTCAGCTCTTCAGGGCTTCAGCGCTATTTAAGGAGGAAATATGGCAAAGATAATAGGCATAGACCTGGGCACTTCAAATACGGCCGCCGCGGTCATGGAAGGCGGAAAGACCACCATCATACCGTCGGCGGAGGGCACTACGCTTGGCGGCAAGGCGTTCCCGTCTTACGTGGCGTTGACAAAGGACGGCCAGCTGCTGGTCGGCGAACCGGCCCGCAGGCAGGCCGTGGCGAACCCCGAAGCCACCGTTTCGGCGTTCAAGCGCAAGATGGGGACCGAGCATAAATACAGGATAGCCGGCAAGGAATACACGCCCCAGCAGCTTTCGGCTTTCCTGCTCCAGAAAGTGAAGAGGGACGCGGAAGCTTTCCTGGGCGACAAAGTTGAAAAAGCCGTCATCACCGTGCCGGCCTATTTCAACGACAACCAGCGTCAGGCCACCAAGGATGCCGGCACTATAGCCGGTCTTGAAGTCATCCGCCTGGTCAACGAACCCACCGCCGCCGCTCTGGCCTACGGCCTTGATAAAGAAGGCAGGGACCAGAAAATAATGGTGTTTGACCTGGGCGGCGGAACGCTGGACGTCACCATCATGGAAATGGGCAAGGAGGGAACCTTTGACGTCATCGCCACCTCCGGCGACACTCAGCTGGGCGGCACCGACATGGACAACGCGCTGATAGACCACATAGCCGACGAGTTCCGCAAGGACACCGGCATAGACCTCAAAAAAGATCCGACCGCGGGCCAGCGCATAAAGGAAGCCGCGGAAAAGGCCAAAATAGAGCTTTCCACCGTGATGGAAACGGAACTGAACCTCCCGTTCGTCTCCGCCGACGCTTCCGGGCCCAAGCACCTCGCTCTGAAGCTGTCCCGCGCCAAGCTCGAAAACCTGGTGGACCCCATAGTCAAGCGCTGCCAGAAGTCGGTGGACACGGCGCTGGCCGACGCCAAGCTTAAATCTTCGGACATCCACCGCGTTATCCTGGTCGGCGGCCCCACCCGCATGCCCATAGTCCAGCGCTTCGTCGAGAGTTACGTGGGCAAGAAAATAGAGCGCGGCGTGGACCCGATGGAATGCGTGGCTTCCGGCGCGGCCGTGCAGGCGGCCGTACTGACCGGCGACGTGAAGGACGTGCTGCTGCTTGACGTCACGCCGCTTACGCTCGGCATAGAGACCCTGGGCGGGGTGCGGACCCCCCTGATAGAGAAGAACACCACTATCCCGGTCAAGAAGACGCAGGTCTTTTCCACGGCCTCGGACAACCAGCCGGCCGTGACCATCCATGTGCTGCAGGGCGAGCGCGCCATGGCCGGCGACAACGTGTCGCTCGGCAAATTCGACCTGGACGGCATACCGCCGGCGCCGAGGGGCATGCCGCAGATAGAGGTGACTTTTGATATAGACGCCAACGGCATTCTGCAGGTCTCGGCCAGGGACCTCGGCACGGGCAAGGCGCAGCATATAACCATCTCCGCCCCGAACAAGCTCTCCAAGGACGAGATAGACAAGTTCATGAAGCAGGCCGAGCAGTTCTCGGAAGCCGACAAGAAAAACAAAGAGAAGGTGGAGGCCAAAAACGAGGCCGATTCCGTTCTCTACGTGACCGAAAAAGCGCTCAAAGAGCACGGCGACAAAATCTCCCAGGCCGAGCGCCTGGTCGTGGACCGCGCCATCAGCGAGCTTAAAGACGCGCTTAAAGGCGACGACGTGGAAAAGCTGAAAAAGACGAAGGACGCGCTGCTGCAGGCATCCCAGAAGCTCGGCGAGGCGGTCTATAAAGCCGCGCAGGCTAAAGCCGGCTCTTCTTCGGGCGGGCCTACTCCCGGAGCCTCCTCCGGCGGCGGCCAGGGCGAAGAAAGCAAGAAGGAAGACGTGGTGGACGCGGAAGTCGTAGAAGAGAAGAAATAACCCGTCCGCTCTGAGCGGACGGGTGTTCGTTCGCCTGTCAAAGAGCTTTAGCTGTGTGTTTTGCCTATGACCGCCTGTGAAATTTCGCCGCGCTGGTCAGGGAAGAACCCAAAAAAATCAGCTCCCTTGAACTCTTAACGTATGTCTACCAGCGATTATTACAGGACTCTCGGCGTTCCCAGGAACGCCTCCGACGAGGAGATAAAGACCGCGTTCAGAAAACTTGCGCTTAAATGCCATCCGGACCGCAATCCAGGCAACAAAGACGCGGAAGCCCAGTTCAAAGAGATAGGCGAAGCCTACGAAGCTCTTTCAAACCCGGAAAAGCGGAAAATCTACGATCAGTTCGGCGTGGAGGGTCTTAAAGCGGGCGCCGGCCGGGGGCCGGGCGGATTCGGGGGATGGCCGGGCGCGGACTTCGGCGATATCTTCGGCGATATCTTCAATAATTTCTTCACCGAGGCGGGCGGCGGCAGAAGGCGGCCCCGTGCCAGGCGCGGCGCGGACCTTAAATACGACGTCGAGATAAGTCTGGAAGAGGCTTTCAGCGGCGTGAAGGCGCCGGTCAATTTTGACAGGACCGAGGTCTGTGAGAGCTGCGCAGGCACCGGCGCCAGGGCCAGGACCGGCCTTAAAAAATGCGCCGCCTGCCGGGGCTCGGGCAGGGTGCAGTATGCCCAGGGGTTCTTCTCGTTCAGCCAGACCTGCCCCGACTGCGGCGGCCAGGGCGAAGTGGTGGCGACGCCGTGCAGGGAATGCGGCGGTTCGGGCCGGCAGAAAAAATCCGCTTCCCTGAACATCAAGATTCCGCAGGGCGCGGACGAAGGCGCAGTTTTAAGGGTCTCGGGCGCGGGCGACGCGGGCTTGCGCGAGGGGGGTTCGGGCGACCTGTATATACAGGTCCATTTAAAACATCATCCGCATTTTGAAAGGCAGGACCTGGACCTCCTTTATGACTGCTCTTTGAACGTGGCCCAGGCCGCGCTGGGCGGCGAAGCCTCCGTGCCGGTCATAGAGGGCCACAGGACGACTATCAGGATACCGCCCGGCACCCAGCACGGCAAGGTGTTCCGCATCCATGAAAAAGGCATGCTCGCTCTGGGCGCGAAAAAGAGGGGCGACCTGCTGGTCAGGATCCGCATAGAGATCCCTGCCGACCTTACGCCCAGGCAGAAAGAACTTTTTGAAGAACTGCGCGGCACTTTCGGCCACGAGCTGCCGCGGGCCAAAGAAGAGGAAAAAAGTTTCTTCAAGAGAATACTGGGGTAGCAAAGTGAAGGCTAAAGGATAAAGGAAAAGATACGGCAGATATAAAGGTTTTTTCCGACCCTTAGCCTTAATCTTTTATCCTTCCGGAAAATTCAACTGAATTTTCCGGGCTAATGATTATGCCTCAATATTTTATTCCGCCGGACAGGATACGGAACGGTATGTTCTCCGCCGACGAGGACGAGTCCAATCATATCTCAAAAGCGGTCCGCAAAAGGGCGGGGGAGGAGATAGAAATCTTCGACGGGCAGGGGAACAGGTATTCGGCGGTCATAGACGCCGTGAAAGGCGCTCTGGTGTCCGGCAGAATACAGGCCAGGCTTGATTCGCCGGTTTATAAGACCCGGCTGACGCTCTGTTTCGCCCCGGTCTCAAGGTCGGCGGCCGAGGCCATGCTGGAACACACCACGGAAGCGGGGGTCGCGGCTTTCCAGCCGGTGTTATCCTCCCGTTCGCAGCATGACTGGTTCGAGAACTGGCCCGACAAAGCGAAAAGATTCCAGCGCCTCCTGCTCGCCGCCTGCAAACAGTGCGGCCGGGCCTCCTTCCCCGATCTTTTAAAGCCGCAGAAATTCGACGACGCGCTGGCTGAAGGCATCGAGCCTTCACTGATAGCCGGCATGGACGCCCCGGGCGGGTTTGACGCGCTGGTCACCAGACTTGCGGGCGTGTCTTCGCTGAAGGTGTTTATCGGGCCTGAGGGCGGTTTTACAAAGGGCGAACTGGAATTTGCGGCCGGCGCCCGGGCCATGTTCTTTTCGCTCGGCAAATACACTCTCCGCTCCGAGACCGCCGCGCTGGCCGCCTCCGTCCTGATCCTGAACCGCCTTGGATAGCAAGTCACAGGTCACAAGTTTAAATATTCCCGCCCCCAGCCCGTCTTATCTACTGAGCTACGCGTAAACAATTTAGATGTTGGAGGCTCAGCTTTGAGGCGTATGCGAGGCGCGATGACGAAGACATACTATCGGTATGTTGAGGAAGAGCAACGAAGCAGACGACCAAAGATGAGCCTCCCCCGCACCGTCGCTCCAAAACCGGCTCAGCCAACGCTAAATTGCTTACGCGTAGCTCAGTAATCAATAAAAAGGTAACAACGGCTTCTTATAATTTTACCTGAACCTGGAAAACCATGGTTGGTTCATTCGTAAAAAGTCATTTTGTCGTTCTGTAGCGGGCGAATTACTATTCGCCTCCATTGGGCGGGATAGTAATCCCGCCGCTACAATTTTCCGGAATGCGGACTTTTTACGGGAGAGTCATGGTTGACAAGCCGCCATAATGTCTGCGAAAATATTATTGCGGGAGTATTATCCGGGATTATAAAATAATGAAAATTCTGTTATTAGTCTTGCTTCCGCTCTTCGTGATCTCCTGCGGGCATGCGCCTGTAAAGACCTCCCAATTCCGGAATTTTGAAGCCTTTAAGTCGGGGGAATATTGGGGCTATCGCGACAAAATAACGAATGAAACAGTCATAGCCCCGGTTTTTGACCTGGCGGAGAATTTTCAGGAAGGATTGGCTCCTGTTTTTTTGAACGGGAAATGGGGATATATTGATGAAGCAGGCCGTATCGTCATACGCCCCCAATATGAGGCGGCCTTTAATTTCTCGGACGGCCGGGCCGTTGCCGTGTTTTTAACGGCGCCCGCTACCGGTTATTCCCCGTCGCCGCCGGTAATGACACGGCGCTGGATAGATAAACAGGGAAAAACGCTTTTCCAGGCTTCGGGCGTGAGCAATGAAGGAATGGAAATAATATCCACTCCGGACCGGAAGTACGGCTATGCGGACAATTTGAACATTGCCGTCCGCCCGGAGCTGGAAGACGCGAAGAACTGCCGGAATAAATTGTGCCTGGTAAAAAATAACGGCAAGTATGCCTTTATAGACTACAGCGGCGCGGTCAAAATAACGACCGATTACGACGGCGCCGCCGACGCGCGGTGCGGATTCCATCGTGTAAGACGCGGCGCGAAATACGGATTTATTGATTCCACCGGAACTGTTATGGCGCCTGTCATATATGATGTCCTTGAAGAGGACGCCTGCCGG
The DNA here is from genome assembly GCA_016208085.1 of Elusimicrobiota bacterium. Classification (GTDB taxonomy): domain Bacteria; phylum Elusimicrobiota; class Elusimicrobia; order Elusimicrobiales; family UBA9959; genus JAHJSU01. The sequence continues at coordinate 19,056 of JACQYT010000092.1, forward strand.
CAGGACTTAAACGCCGTTCTGGAGGGCAAATTCGGAATTGTCCGGCGTTCTGAAAACTGGCTCTTTGTTGAAGACCTTGCGCTTATAACCGGCTCTCTCCAAACGCCTGCCCCGGCTGCTGCGGCGCCACAATCGGCGCCGGTTCCGGCATCCGCGGCGGAAGATGGAAACCTTTCCGCCGGGGCTCTTGTCCGCGAAAATAAGGCCGGCTATCTTGTGGGTTTTGAGTTAAATTCCGGTTCCCGGCTGTTGGCTGTGCAAACCCCGCTTGCGGTCAATGTGATCCTTAAACGGCGCTTTAACGGGAAACTCAGGATTTATTCCACGGACCTGCGGAAACTTGTTCTTCTGGATGTAAAGAAAGGCGAGTACCTTGAAAGCATGGTCCTAGAGGTCAACGGCGTGCCGGGCAAAGTTTTCACTGTGGATATGGGGCTGCTCCCCGCCGAGGATTTTCCGGGGCTTTTGCTCGGAACTGAAATTGTGGAAACCGCATCCATGCGCGACAAAAGATATCATGCCCGCGTGGCGGAAGAAGAGACCATAAACGCGCCTCCGGGAGGAGATTGGTTCCCGGAGGAGGGGGTGGAAAACCTGCTTTTGGCGCCGCAGAACAAGTTCGGAGCCGCCAGGGCCAAAAAGCTGCTCGCTTGCGACCCGGCCAGAGCCGCAAAAGCTTTGCCTCGGTTGATCCGCTGGTTTACGCTGGACGGAACACAGAGGCAGGCCGCCGAAGAGGGGCTTAAGACGGTTATTGAGGCTCACGGCAGCGGGGAAGCGGTGGCTCAGCTTGGCGCGCTGTTGAAATATAATGACGCGAGAATCAGGCAAAAGTGGCTGGAAGGACTGCGTCTCTGCGGTTCCGGCGCCAGAATGGCCGCCGGAGAGATAGAAACGTTTTTTGAAGATGAAAACCCCGGAGTCAGGGAGTCGGCTTTTTCGCTTTATAAAGATTTGGGATTTGCTCTCCCCCAAAAATATGCGGAAGATAAAAAAAATATTCAGGCCGCCTATGAATATACGGTGAATATTTCAAGCGCCGAGCCCGGGCCGGCGATGGAAGCGATTGAAAAGGCGCTTGAGAACAACCCCCAGGATGAGGAAAACGCAAAACTCTATTTATTATTGGGCCGGTTAAAAAAGAAAAATGAGAATGACGCCGCGTACGCAAGGCAGCATCCCGGCGAGTATTTGCACAACGAAATCGGGAACAATTATGTTTATAACGGAAAACAGTTCATGCACCTGCTGATAAAATTCCCCGGGGCCGAATCCGCCCAGGAGGCGGCTTACGAGCTTACGGAGCTTTCAATGGTCGGGGAATGCGAAGGTCTCACTGCCTGCTATATTGAGCGGCAATTCAATAAAGTAAAACGATTTCTAAAGGAACGTCCCGGCTCAAAATTCGCGGACACCGCCGTAACGCGCGCCAATACGGCCTTTACCTCCGGCCTTAAGGATGTCAAAGACTATAATTCGGCGACTGAGCGGTATAACCCCGAAGCGGTAAAAACGCTTCTCAGGGAATATAACGATCTCGCCGCGCTACTGCCTGCCGCGCTCAGGGTGAAAGCGTATTTAACGATAGCCGGGCTGTGGGCAAAGTTCCTTGACTATGACCGCGCCAGGAAGATTTACGACGCTATTATTTCCGCCGCTCCGGATAATGAAACTGTAAAATCCGCTAAAGAAAGCCTGGCGGCCCTCCCCACGGTTCAATTTATCCTGTCAACGGCGAAAGTCGTCGGTTCTTCCAGCGTGGAACTCCAATGGGCCAAACCGCCGCTTGACGCTGTCACGGAATACGCTGTTTACCGTTCCAGCGCTTCCAGCGCAACCCCGGCCGCCCTGGAGATGCCCGGGAATTTCACGTTGTTAACCAGGCTGCAAAACACCCGATTCACCGACGCCGCCATCCAGCCCGACACCGCCTATTGGTATTACCTAGAGGCCCTGACCCCGGCGGGAAAATTTCCCAGCAACAGGATCTACTGCCGGATCCCCGCCCCGCCCGTCCCCCCGCGATAAATTTATATACTAAAGGTGGACCTTTAATTTGCCTGGTCTGCGTGCTAAAGGCTATAATACTAAAAAGGCGGTTAGAGAGTTGTTAGAGCCCGGTTTTTGACAATGCTTCCGAGCGGGAATAATGTGATGAAATGTAACTGCTCAGGTAGAGCGGCTGCCCCTCTTTTAAAAAGAGGGGTTAGGGGAGATTTTTTTAATTTCTTTATTCAAATCCCCCTTCGTCCCCCTTTGCTAAAAGGGGGATTCCCCGTTACACTCATCTGGCTGCCTGGGCAGTTATAAAAATTCTCATGGTTTTGCCGCTATGCATGGCTTTGACGCATTGGGCGTACGCGGGGTTCAGCTTAGGAATGCCGGGCGCCGTTATAAAACATGTTCAAAAACTGGACGATAAAGTAATAAAAAAAAAGCAAGGAGAAGGCTGGGCGCTTGTTCCGGGAAGCGCAACACTAGGAACAAGTGATTTTTATGTTATGAAATATGAAGCAAAGAATATGGGCGGTGCAGCAGTCTCTCAGGCAGACGGATTTCCCTGGGTGAATATTGATCACCCCTCGGCCGTTGCTGCTTGCGCGGCTCTTGGCGCAGGTTCTCATCTTCTTACAATAGCGGAAGCGCAGACCATCAATTGCTGCCCCCTTGTAAGTAGTTACATTATTTCAGCAGGGTTTCCAGGCGGGCCGCGACAGCGGAATAGCCTTTGTCTTCCTTCTTCGTCACATAAACTGCTTTACACTCCCCGTCAATAAGCACTGTCTGCGGCACGATGGAGAATCCATAGTTTAAAAGTGTTTTTCTATACATATCCGTCAGCACGGTAAGGGTTATTTTCTTCTCCTTTAAAAAAGCGGGCAGCGCCTCCTCGGGCTTCGGGTCAATGCTGATAAGGAAAGTTTCAAGCCCGGGCGCATATTGCCCGGCCATAGCCTGAAGTTCGTCAAGCTGGGCAACACAGGCTATGCAATCCGTGGCGAAAAAGTCCAGCAGGACGGCTTTTACGGCAGGGTTCGTTTTGCTTTTCCCGCAATAGCGCTTAAGAAAAATAAAATTCCCGCCGAATTTTTTAAGCGCGAACATGGGAACCGCGCCGCCGGCTTTAACCGGTTCTTTCACGGCAGCCGCCTTAAGCGGACGCTTTTTTATAACAGCCCGTTTCGCGGGCCCGCCCGGTTGTTGTGCCGAGGCCAGGACAGGCAGTATAAGAGCTAAAGACATTACAACGCAGAATATGGATTTCATTTATTCCTCCGAATAAAAATTTTTGCCGCAAAAATTTTTACCATTCCCCGCCCTTAAGGGCGGGGAAACCCTGCTGTTCCGCTCTTTGCAGTTCCTGTTCCGCCCATTCTTTTAAAAATTTCCGGAAAACCTCCGGATCTGTGGAAGAAACTCCGGGGATACGGCTCAGTTCCCCGCCCTGATTGAAAAGTATAAAGGTGGGAACCCCGGGAACTTTATATTGCCGGAAGGAATCCGGACCGTCGCCTTTTTCTATAACGGCGACCCGCAAACGGTCCTGCAAGTTACGGGCCAGAGCGGCCAGAACGGGGTTAACCTCCTGGCACATCGCACAGTGGACCCCTGAAAACTCCACCAGAACCGGCAGCCGGGACTTGAGCACCAGGTCCTCAAAAACGCAATCGGTCAGATATGCCGTAAGTCCCGGCGCCGGAGAACCGAACAACTACTTTTGACGGGCGCATGAAGTGGAAACGCCACCCCGCCCGTAGAAATGGGAATATCCCCAAAGCCCGGCGCCCGCAAGGCAAACAATCAACAGCCAGGCGCCCATATTTTTTATCCGGCCATCTACCAATCGTGGTTTCACAAAGATTATAATACAATACGTGCGTAGGTGCCGTGTAGTGCACAGTGTGCATCAGACGGCCAAAAAATGCTTTAAATCCCAAACCGCAATTAAACTTTGTGGTTATAAGCTGGCTGCGACCTTGGGGGCGGGTAAAGCTGCACCGGCAGGGCGGGGAACATTTACATAAAAATAGGTGAACGGTTTTTTGACGGCGGGGTATCGGTGGAGGGGTGACGCGGTTTCCGCCTTTTCGACCCCGCAGCGGAAGGTGAACAGAGTCCCACTTCTCGCCTACCTAGCAGGGGATGGGTGGAGCGAGGGAAGCGAAAAGGCGGGAAGCGCGGCAGGACCTCGAACTTGCAGCCCGCCGGCGTAAGTAGTCAATTGTGTACAAATCCCCCTTGGTCCCCCTTTGCTAATTGGTCCCCCTTTGCTAAAAGGGGGCTAGGGTAACATAATTGGTAGAATATTGGGGTGAAGATATATTTTAAGACGGTCGGGTGCCGGGTCAACCAGGTGGAGACCCAGAGCCTGGCCGAAAAATTCTCGGCGCTCGGGCATCAAACCGCCGACGGCATAAACGACGCCGACCTGCTGATAATCAACACCTGCACCGTCACCGAACGCGCCGACCGCGACGGCTTAAGCTTCATCAGGAAAGCCGCCGCCTCAAACCCCAAAGCCCGCCTGGTCGTAACCGGCTGCCTGGCCACGCTGAACCCCAAAAAAATACTGGAATTCGCCCCCGCCGCTTCGCTTTTCCCGAACAAGGACAAGGAAGCGATACCTTACATGCTCTCCGGCCGAGCGCCTGAACCGGATTTCTTCAGCGTCCGGAAATTTTCCGGCCGCACCCGCGCTTTTATAAAGCTCCAGGACGGCTGCGACCTCGGCTGCGGCTACTGCCTGGTGCCCCGGGCCAGGAACGATATAAAATCCAAAAGCTCGGCCGCCGCCGTTAACGAGATACAGAACCTTTCCGCCTGCGGGTTCCGGGAGATCGTGCTTTGCGGCACGCGGCTGGGCATGTATAAATGCGCCGGGACGGGGCTCGGCCTTGCCGGACTGATGAAAGAAATCTTTAAACTGGACGGCGATTTCAGGCTCCGGTTCTCCTCGCTTGAGCCTATGGAAATATCGGAAGGTCTTTTAGAAATATTAAAGACCGGCGCCGGCAGGTTCTGCGATTATTTCCACCTGCCGCTCCAATCCGGCTCCGACGAAACGCTCAAGGCGATGGGCCGCCCTTATGATACGGCCGCCTATTTTGAAAAGCTCCGTCTTTTGAGAAAACACTTTAAAGAACCCGGGCTTTTCGCCGACGTTATCGTCGGCTATCCGGGCGAAACCGAAGCGCAGTTCGGGGAGACAATGGCGTTCATCCGCAAATGCGGCCTGGCCGGCCTGCATATCTTCAGTTTCTCAAAACGGCCGGACACCCCGGCTTACGCGCTCAAGGCCGTTTCTCCAACCCTCGCAAAAGAGCGCTCCGCGCGCCTCCGTGGACTGGATAAAGAACTGCGCGCGGCGTTCTCCGCTTCCATGTGCGGCAGGACGCTTAAGACCCTGACGCTTAAGAACAAGGACGGATTTGCTTTGGGACTCGCTTCCAACTTCCTCAATGTCGCCTTTGACGGCGCGCTGAAGAGCGGAATTTTCGTGAACGCCCGGATAACAGGGGCGGCCGGCGGGACCTGCGCGGGAGAGGCGGTCCAATGAAGACCTGTCCGTCCTGCGGCTATAAAAATGAGGATGCCGGACTTAAATGCGGCATCTGCGGGGGGGATATTTCCGGCTTGAAGGCGGACGCGCCGTCCGGGGATATCCGCCGGAAGATAGACTTTGACATCGTTTTTTTAGCGCTGCTGGCGGCCGCTATCGGAGTTTACTTTTCTGTCCGTCGTGATCTCCCGGCTGCCGGAACGCATAAAAAAACTCCCGCTGCCGGGAGTTCGTTTTCCAACGACGGCGTGATCTACACGCTTGAAAAGATGGCGGCTTTGAGATTTTTAGGCGCCGAAGAAAAAGCCGCGACGCTTGCCGCCTTTGAAAATCTGGATGAAAAAGTGAGAGCCGCCGGGGTGAAAACCGCCGGAGCGTGGCTCAAGGCGCGGGTTATCCCGGACACGGCTCCGTTCTTAGCGCGGCTTATGGCCGCTTTGAACGACCCCGCCGGACCGGTCAGGAAAGAAGCCGCGATGGAGACCGGGCTTATCATCGGCTTCGGCATTATAAAGCCGGCCGAGGCGCCGGACCTTGAAAAAAAAGTCCGCGCGCTGATGGAAGACAGATCTGATATCGTAAAATCCGCCGGTTATTTCCTGGCCGCCATGTCGGAGATGTCCGGTCTTAAAGGCAGGCTGGAATATGCTTTCAGGCATGAACCGGCGGCCATGACCCGGCTTTATGCCGCCTGCGCCCTGGCGGGTCTTGGCTCTGAAGAAGGCGCGCTGGCGGTTTTCAGGGCCTCCCTGGACCCGGACGCCAATACCAGGAAAGAAGCCGTTTTATGTCTCGCTTACACCGCCAGTCCCCAGGCCGTTCCCCTGCTTAAAAAAATTTCCGCATCGGATACCGACTTTGAAGCGGCGGACTATGCGAAATTTTCGTTAAATTTGCGCAAACAACTTGCTATAATCAATAATAAACCCTAGGAGCCTGTCCGAGTAATAGCTTTCATGGCGAAATTTGCGATTTTGAAGCCGAGCCGAAGCGCCGCGAAACGAGCAGGCTCAACGGAGCCTGTAAGTTGAGCGGCGCAAAGGCGCAGGCCAAAAGCGGAAATTGCAGCCGAAATTGTATTACTCGGACAGGCTCCTAGATAAGCGGGCTGTTTATTTATATTGTAAAGTAGAGAGCGCATGGTTCCTTTGTGCGAACGATTCTTTCGGGGGTTTTAACATTATGACTGATAAAGACGAAGAAAAAAAAGAGTCTATAGACGGAATACTGGCCGACTTGAACGATATTTTGAGCAAAATGCCTTCTATTCTCGACGGCGTCAAGACGCCGGAGAGCGCGCCTGCGGCAGGCGTTCCGTTAGAAGAAAAACCGGCTGAATCCTCCTGTCCGCCCGGGACGGAGCCGCTTTCCGGCCGGGCAGAGGCGCTCCAAACAGCGGATGACCGGGCGCAGGCCGCTGATCCGGCATTCCGGGAAGAACCGGCCCCCGAACCTGCTCCCGGCCTTGAGGAAAAGCCCTCCGCCGTCCCCGAAACCATGGATGTCGGCGGAAATTTCGAGCGGATCATCGATCTTAAAGAGCTCGGAAGAGCGGACGCTTCCGGGAATAAAGAAGAGGATACTCTTTCCCGCCCGCGCCTTGAGGCGGACGCCGGAACAGCGGAAGATAAGTTTGTGCTCCAGACGCTTGGAGAATCCATGTTTTCCGGCGGGGTCGAAGAAAATAATACCGGGCCGGCCGGGATGATAAAGCCGGAACCGGTTGAACCGGTAAGACCGGATATCGCGGCGCCCGGGCTCTCAGCCGACGGTTCGGAACCGGCCCCGGAAATCTCCGAAATAAGAACCGACGCGCTCGCGGACCTGCCGGCTGCGGAGCCGGAAACAAAGGCAGTCGCGCAATCCTCTGAAAAAGATACGGCGGCCGAAGCTAAAATCAGCGACAGCCCGTATGCGGGCACGCGGGATTTCGGCGTGCCGGACATAGACATGTTGATGAAAATGTCGCAAACAGGTTCGGCGGGGCCGCAGGTCGGTGAAGCGCCGGCGGCCGCTCAGGCCGAACCCCCTGTTGAATGCCCCGTTCCGCAGGCCGAAGCTGTTTATGCCGAGGAAATAAAAGGCCTACAACTACATGAAGAAGGGCAGTCCGATGATAAGCCCGGCGACCAGGATACCGGACTTATTGAACCGCTCGCTGCCGAAGGGGGAACAGTGGAATTTAAAGAAGAAGACCTTAAAAAAGAAGAATCCGCGCCCCTGCCGGCCCCCGGCGCGGGGGAAGAGGGCATACAACTTGAGCCCCGCATTATGGCTGAACCGGCCGGGAATTTAAGCCCGGAGCAGAACGCATCTGCCGGGCCCGCCTATCCGCCTGCGGCGGACCTGCCTGCCGGCCGCACGGGCGCTGAAGCCGCCCAGGAAAAGACCGTGGTTCTTGAGCCTTACAACCAGGCGGGCGTTGAAGCCGCTGGAGAAAATGCCCTGGTTCTTGAAATATCCAACACCGGCTCCGTTCCGTCCGCCGACGCGCCGGCGCCTCAGCCCGAAGAAGAAAAGACCATGCTGCTCGTTCCGGCCGCTGCGTCTCAGTCCGAGGAAGAGAAAACCGTCATGTATGAGGCCGGCGCCGAGCTGTCCGCCGCCAGGCGGAGCAAGGGCGAGTTGAATGAACTGTCGGTTAAAACCGCGCCGGACGGCATTCCCGAAGACCGCCTGCGGACGCTGGCGTTGCTTTACATGGAGGAAGACAAGGAATTATGCGCCGAAGTTCTGGCGGAGCTGGACGCCATCTGCCTTAAATCATCCGCCAAGCCGATGTTCATCAAAAGGGGGTTTGTGAAGGTGTGCGAGACCGGCATGAACGGCAATTATGTCCTGCAGATGGCTTCCGATATCAAAGCCTCCGGTCTTTTGTGCGTGGGCTCCATCCCGCAGGAAACCGTCTACGAAATAGAAAACGTTTTTAGTTCTTCCAGCATGGCGTTCAAACACGTGCAGAGGGATAATTTCAGTCATTCCGCAATGCTGGACCTTGTCACGGAACTTATCCTCAAATGATCAAAAAATGGGATATTGCGCCGGCGCCAAGCGATAAGAATCCGGGCAGGCATAAACTCCTGATCAATGGGGAGATGAAGGATATTTTTCTTATCGTCAAGAAACTCGGCGGCCTTTGTTCCCGCCCGGAAAAGCACTCCGGCGAGTATAATTTTCTGATCTATCTCTCGCAGCTTGAGATGGATACGGTGACCAAGATAAAAGTTCTGGCGGCGGAATTGAGCAAACCGTCGGAGCAAACGCCGCCCAGAGCAGCGATGCCTTTTGCCGAGCCCCAGCCTTTTGAACTCCCGAAGCCGAAACTTAAGATCTCGCCGGAACCCCGGGCTCCCGCCCCGGCTCCGGCCCCGCAGCCGCGGCCTCAGGCGCCTGCCCCGGTATCCCAACCGCAGGCCCCGGTTCCCGCTCCGGCGCCCAAGATCCAGCCGCAGCCGTCGCCCGCGCCGGCCCCGGCCCCGGCTCCTCAGACTTTCACTCCGCATGTGCCGCCGTCGCCCATGCCGGTTCCTGCGCCCCAGCCGCAGTTTCAGGCCCAGGCCCCGGTTCCCGCTCCGGCGCCCAGGATCCAGCCGCAGCCTGCCTCCTCGCCGATTCCGGCCCCGCAGCCGCCGCAGGAAGAAAAACCGGCGGATACAGGCAGGTCCATGCCTTTCGGTCCGCCTTCGGCCTCCGCGAGAATAAAGCAGGAAGCGCTGGCTTTTGCAAAAGAATACTTTTTGCAAAAGTCAGAGCCGGAAGAAAAACCGGCGGAAGCGCCGAAACCGGCGCAAGCGCCCAAACCCGGCGCCGGCACCAGGATCGGCAAGACCAGGTGGTCGGTTGAACTGCCGTTGGTGCCTACTTACAGCTTCCAGACACTCGTGTCCGGTTCGCATAACAGGTTCGCCCACGCGGCCGCGATGGCCGTGGTGGAAAATCCGGGCATGATCTACAATCCGCTGCTTATTTTCGGCGTGCCCGGCACCGGCAAGACGCACTTCATACATTCCATCTCATACGGGCTGTCCTCCTCCATAGGCCAGAGCAATATCTTCGTCACGGACGGGATAAAACTGTCAAAGGGCGTGGATCTCGCCGTCAGGGAGGGCAGCATAAAAAAACTGGCGGATACGATCTCCAGGGTCAAAGCCCTCATTATCGACGATATTCACCTGCTGATGCTGACGGAAGCCAATAAACCGTATATTTCAAGATGGCTGAACGAGTTTATGACGGCTAACAAGCAGATCGTCGTCACTTCCGTATTCCCGCCCAAATTGCTGGGCGGGCTGGAGGAAAGCGTGGGTTTCCAGTTCACGCAGGGCTGGATGGTGGACCTGAAGGCGCCGGCCGCGGCCAGCTATAAAGTCATCCTGAACCAGCTCCTGCAGGGCATGGATGTGAAGCTCGCCGATGACGAGATGAACAACATCTTTACGGCCAGGGCGATGTCTTTCGGCGAGGCCGTAAAGACGCTTGAAAGCATGAAAAAGCTTGAAAAATTCATGGTCAATGCCGCGTCGCCGCTTTCCCACGCCCAGTTGCTGGATATGCTGCTGGGCCTGAGCGAAACGGCCGTCGGCATGGCGCTTTCCGGCGGCGAGAGCGACGCGGCGCAGTCCTGGAACCCTTCCGCCAAAGACTCGTGGTTCAAGTGGGGGCTGTTCTATCCGAGGGGCATGCAGACCGAGGCGCGGTTCGTTCTGGTCAAGCTGCACGAAAAGATCCTGGAGCTCGGCTTAAGGATAGAGTGGCAGCAGGTCTTTCTGGAAGAATACGACCCGGACGAGCTTTACGGCATTAATTTTAAAATAGGCAACTTCTCCAGCGAGAAAAACGCCAACGGAGTCATAATCCTGGGTCCCCAGCCGACCTCCGCCCTGGGCACGCAGGAGGCGGAATTCAGGCATATAACCATGAAGATCCTGGACAGTTTCCTTGTCAAAGGAGCGTGGCTGCCTTCGGGCAATATAAAATCCGCGGCCGCTTATGTTAAGACCCTGATGAATCTGATATGAACGAATTCACGGCCTATTTTATAATGGGCGTCGTCGGCGCTTTCGGCGTCTATTGGTGCATAAAGTTCAGGTTTGTCCTGCCGCTCGAGGCCCGGACCAGGGACCTTTCGCGCTCATTTGAACGGTTCACCGCTTTTTCAAGAGAAGCGCTGGGCCACAGCTATATCCCGGATTCCGTAGAGCATTACGGCGACATCACCAATCACTACCTGATAAAACTGCATAAGCTCTTCCCCGAAAGTTCCATGCTGGTCTTTGAAAGTTCCGAAGGCCGATGGCGGCTGATAGACTACCTTAAGAATTTTGAGACCGAACCCAAACTTATGACGGCCTATAAATGGGGCGTTTTTGATAAGGCCGCCGGCGATTCGGAAATAGTGAGGCTGGAAAACATCTCCGGCGGTTCCGACGCGGGCGCCGCCGAGCTTTTCAGAATCTTCGACATAAAAGCCGCCCTGCTCTGCCCTTTCATGTACTCCGGCGCCCAGGCCGCAAGGATACTGCTTTTCGGCGGCGCCAGGCGCGATTTCTTCGACCAGGCCGAGCCTTATCTGCATTTTATCGTTTCGCAGCTTAACGCCGTTTACAAGATCTCGGAGAAGGTCTTCGCCTCAAAAAAGGACAACGCCCAGCTCAAAAGCGAGCTTGACGCCGTCGTGAGGGAACTTAACATGACCGGCTCGCGGCTTATCCAGCGCGCTAAAGAGCGCAAAGCCCTTTATGAGGTCGTCACGCTGGGCGCCGGCGATGAAAAGGACGTCAAAACGGGCTGCGCCGCCATCATGAACGTCGTGGCCAGGATGATGGACGCCGACGTCGTGGCCTGTCTGCTGTTTGACGAGGCCAAAAACGAACTTGTAGTCAATCCCGGTTCTTACGGCATTTCGGACGACGAGCGCATGTTATACAGTCTGGGCGTTTCCAACACCGCGTCCTCTTCGGTCAGGACCTTCCTTGGCAGGAAACCTTTTATCAGCGCCGACGCCCAGAACGATCCCGAGGTGATCACCCATTACGCCAAACTCTGGAATGTCCGTTCGCTGATGATAGTGCCGATCGCGCTTCATTCCCGGGTAATAGGAGTTTTGCGGGTGGGAAGCCGCAACAAGGGCATTTTCACCCAGGACCAGTTGGAATTCCTGTCCGTGATCGCCGACGAGCTGGCCATCCTCATAGAGATGGTGACCCTGTACGAAAACCTCTCAAAGACGGCCACGGAACTGGCCCAGCTGAACAAGCTGAAAGACGAGTTCCTCTCCACCGTCAGCCATGAACTCAAGACCCCGCTGACCACCATAAAGGGGTTCGTTTCCGTAATACTCAGCGGCGAGGTGGGCCCGCTGAACGAACAGCAACTGAATTTTCTCGGAGTCGTGGATCAGTCGGTGAACCGTCTGACGCATCTTATCTCAAATCTTCTGGACCTTTCACGTTTGAACAGCAAGGTGGAGATGGAATTTTCGGTGGTGAATGTAAAAGAACTTATCAAGAATTCGGTTTCAACCATGCTTCTTAAAGCCAAGGAGAAGAATATCGCTCTTACCTCGGTCGCGGACAAGAGCCTGCCGCCCGTCCACGCGGATACACGCTGGATAATCCAGGTCCTGGACAACCTCGTCATTAACGCGATCAAATATTCCGGCCCGGGCGCAAAGGTTCACGTCAGCGGCCATAATAAGGGCGAGGTGGTGGTCATCTGCGTGGAAGACAACGGCCCGGGCATCCCCCTGGAAGAACAGGCGCTTATATTTGACAAATTTTACAGGTGCAAGGCGAGCGCAAGCCAGGTGCCCGGCACGGGCCTGGGGCTGGCCATCTCAAAATCAGTGGTGGAAAAGCACGGCGGGAAAATCTGGCTGGAATCAAAACCGGGCGCGGGTTCCAAGTTCTGCTTCGCCCTGCCGGTGGACAAGGAAAGGGGAGAGGGTAGAGGATAGAGGCGAGAGGCCAGGGGCAGAAATAAGGAAATCCTTCCCTGACCCCTCCAAATCGAGGAGAAGCTTTATGAATAAAGTTTTTAAATTTACGGCGGTTTCAACGCTGGCGGTTTTCTTGGCGGCAAGCGCCGGCGACCTCTCCGCCAGGGATTTAAAGGCGGGCGCCGAGCCGGTCACGACCGAGGGTTCTCTCCCTTATAACGGCGGCGACCCTGCGGCCGCCGCCAATGCCGCGATAATAGAGGCCCAGAAAAATGCCGTCTCCGCCGTGGCGGAGCTCTTTATCGACCCGGTCGCCAAAGCGGAAAAATACGAGCTTTTCAGGCAGAACCTGCTTAAAACGCCGCAGTTGTACGTGAAAAAGCACAAGGTTCTCTCTCAGGGCGCGGAGGGGGCGTTTTACAAGGTAAAGATCAAAGCTTATGTTTACGTGGACAAGGTGAACTCGGCTTTAAAAGGCCTTCAGCTTTCCGCCCAGCCGGGGCGCAACCGGAAGGCCGCGCTTATGGCGGGCGAATATTTCAACGCCAGGCCCTCCGCCGCCGGCGATTTCGCCAATGCCTTCGCCGGCTATTTTAAAGGCCGGGATACGCTGTTTTTCGCCGACCTTAAAGCTCCTGCGACCGGGTGGACCTTACCGCAGTCCTGGCTTGATGAGGAGCGCAATTCGGCGGACGTAAGCGCTTTTTTTGACGCCGCAAGCGCGGCCGGCGCCGGCCTGGTCTTCCTGTGTAAAGCCGAAGCCCTCCCCTTATCCGCGGCCCAGAATGCGCAGCCGGGGTTTTACCCGGCGCGCGCCGAGGCCCGGATGAAGATCTTTGAAACGTCCGGAAAGCGGATCAGCGAAGTCTCAAGTCAGGCAAACGCCCTTGATGTCTCCGAGGAGGCGGCATTCAAAAAAGCGCTGGCGGCGGCCGGCGAACTCCTGGCTGCCGAGCTCGCCGGCCGGCTGGATAAAATTTTGAGACCGGAGATCCCCGTTACCCTGCGCGTGAGCGGACTTCCCGCCGTAGAGGCGGCGCGAAAGCTCAAGGAAGCGGTGGAAAAGCTTGATATCGCCGGGGCCGCTTTTGAAAGTTACGGCGGCGGCACAGCCGTGATGACGGTAATGCTGAAAAGGCCCGACGCTCATGAATTTGCCAGCGCGCTTTTAAGAACAGGCGTGTTCGTCATGGATCTTGAAAGCGTCAGCCAGCTTGAAGCGGTGTTTTCAATCAGGAGTAGATGAAAGGCTTTAAAAAAAGATTATTGCCGCTGCTGGCCGCGGGGCTTTTGGCGTCCTGCGCCGGCAGGGAGGCTTATCTCGTCTCGCCGGATCTGCGCGCCGCGGCCGATCCGCGCGTCGTTATTCTGCCCTTTGATAATCAGACAACCGACGTGGCCGCCCCCGAAATGCTCCGGGGATTTGTGGCGGACAGGTTTTCCAAATGGGGGTACGCGCCCTTTGAACCGGCAGAAACCGACGCCAGGCTCCGGGAAATAGGCATTACGGACGGAGGGCAGCTGCCGTCGGCGCGTCCGGCGGGCCTGGCCGGGCTTTTCGGCGCGGACCTGCTGTGCTACGGCATCCTTGAAGACTTCACTTTTCAGAACGTAGGTTTTGTCGTCAGGAAGTCGGTCAGGCTCAGACTTAAGCTCGTCTCCGCGGCCACCGGAGAAACTTTATTTGAGGCTTCCGGCGCCGGCAAGGATGTTAAGGTTTATCTGGACAAAGATGAGGCCAGGAGAGCTTTAGTGGAAGCAATGGCGGTCAAGCTGGTCCAGAATATATTGAAAAGCCCGCTTAAAAAAGAAGCTGAAACGGCCGTCTACAGGATATTCGACAGAATGCCGCGCCGGTAGCGGCGGGAATGAGGTGACCGGCAACCGGTAACCAGTAACCGGTAGTCGGTAAGCGGTAACCAGTATACGAGGAGGAATCAAGATGAAAAAAAATAAGCTTATGGTGATAGGGGCCGCGCTTATGCTGGCGGCCGCCTGCGCGCCCGCGAAATCGGTAAAAAGGGAACAGGCAATGTCGGTCAAAGAAACCGAGAAAGTGGAATCGAAATACACCGGCCCCAAGAGAAGGATAGGCGTGGTGGAATTTGCCAATAAGACCAAATACGGCCAGCGCCTGGGCAGTGCGGCTTCCGACATCTTGAGTACCGAATTGGGCAAATCCGGCAAATTTATAGTACTGCGCCCCGACGCCATGGAAAAAATTATGGAACAGCAGAAATTCCAGGCCCAGGGCATGGTGGACCCGGCCACGGCCGTGCAGATCGGCGGAATAATGGGAATTGAGGCCATAGTGACGGGTTCGATTTCGGGATTCGGCGTTAAGACCGAAGGCTCGGATTACCTCTTAAGCCAGTCCAAACAGCAGGTGGCCGAGGCGACCGTAAATATAAGTCTTATAGACGTGGAAAGCGGCGAGCAGATCATGTCCGATACCGGCAAGGGGGTGGCCAAATCCAAGAAAGCTTCTTTTCTCGGCATGGGCACCAAAGGCGGTTATGACGAGACGCTTGAAGACAATGCGCTCAGGGCCGCCATAGTGCAGTTCGTGGAGAATATCGCCAGCCAGCTCAATAAAAAGGCCTGGTCCTGCATGGTAGCCGACGCTGCCGGCGAAGAAATCTATCTAAACGCCGGCCAGGAATCAGGCATAGATGTGGGTACCAGGCTTGATTGTTATCATCAGGGCGCCGAGATCCGTAACCCCAGGACTAATAAGGTTATGGGCCACAGGGAAGAGTATATCGGTATAGTTGAGGTTCAGCGCTACTGCGGCGAGACCGGCGATTGTTCCATCGCGAAGCTCGTGAAGGCGTCCGGCGCAAGCGCCAGAGCGAAGGATATCTGCCGGCTGGCGAAGTAAGCAGAGGTCAGAGGTCGGATTTTACTCCTCCCTTTTGCAAAGGGAGGCGGAGAGGGATTTAATAAATGGAGTTGGCTGTTTGCCCGCCAAGAGGGGTAATTGTCGTTATAGGAAGGATCGTCAATGTTGTCCGAACTCTGGACTTTGGGCCTTAAAGGCATAGACGGATTTAAAATACGGGTGGAGGTGGACATAGCCTCCGGCCTCCCGTCTTACGCCGTAGTAGGCCTGCCGGACGCCGCCATAAAGGAATCCAAGGGCCGGGTGGCGGCCGCCGTCAGAAATTCAGGGTTTGATTTTCCGGTCAAAAAAATAACGATCAATCTGTCGCCGGCCGAGGTTAAAAAGACCGGCACGCACTTTGACCTGCCCATAGCGCTGGGCGTGCTGGCCGCTTCTGGCAATATTGATAAAAAAGCCGCCGGCAGTTTTGAGACTTTGGTCTTTATAGGCGAACTCGCCCTGGACGGCTCTTTAAGGCCGGTGGCGGGAGTCCTGCCTATGCTGCTCGCGCTTAAAAAAGTCGGCGGCATAAAGGCCGTTATCGTGCCCGGGGAGAACTCGGCCGAAGCCGCGGTCAGCGGGCTCCCTTGTTTTTACGCCGGAACCCTTAAAGACGTCGCGGCCTGGCTCGCCGGCGCTAAAGAGCTTGCCGTCTGCAAGGCTGTCCAGTCGCCGGAGCGCGGCTGCGCGCCGGGCGATCTCTCCGAAGTAAAAAACCAGGCCCTGGCCAAAAGGGCGCTTGAAATAGCGGCCGCCGGGTTTCATAACGTCATAATGATAGGCCCCCCGGGCGCGGGAAAGAGCATGCTGGCGAAACGCTTCGGCTCCATCCTGCCGCCGCTTACTGCGGACGAATCCCTTGAAGCGACAAAGATATATTCGGTAAGCGGGCTGATAAAATCCTCCAGCCTGATCACCGAGCGCCCGTTCCGGGAGCCGCATCACAGCATCTCCGACGCCGCTTTGATAGGCGGGGGCAGCGTTCCCCGGCCCGGCGAGGTGTCCCTGGCGCATAACGGCGTGCTGTTCCTTGACGAATTTACGGAGTTTTCCCGGCCCGCCAGGGAAGCGCTCCGTGAACCGCTTGAATCCTGGCAGGTGACCGTCTCGCGGGTAAGGGACACGGTCGTCTATCCGGCGCGGTGCCTGCTGATAGCCGCCATGAACCCCTGCCCGTGCGGCTATTTCGGTCATCCGACCAGGGAATGCTCCTGCACGCCTTTGCAGATCCATAAGTACCGCGCCAGGGTCTCGGGGCCCCTGCTGGACAGGATAGACATCCACCTGCAGCTCTCGCCGATAAAATACGCCGATTGGGAAGGCCTGCCCAAAGGGGAATCTTCTACCGCAGTGGCCGAAAGAGTGGCCGGGGCGATGGCCGTTCAGCAGGAAAGATTTAAAGGTTCCAGGACGCGGACCAACGCTTTCATGGGCGTCAGGGAACTGCGGGAACACTGCCGCCTGCCCGAAGGCGCTTCAAACCTGCTTGAGACGGCCATGAATAAGCTGGGCTTCTCGGCTAGGTCTCTGGATAAGATACTTAAACTTGCGCGCACCATCGCGGACCTGGACGGCGTAGCCGGGCTTAAAAAAGAGCATATAATAGAGGCCATGCAGTACAGGACCCTTGATAAGACGGCGGAATTAGTGACTAAATATTAGCAGGATAGATGGAGGAATAATGAAATTTCTTGTAACAATTGCCGTGAGCTTAACGCTCGGCGGCTTTCTAAACGCCCAACAAACCAAACTGCTTGGTGAGGATGACCCGAAGACAGCGGTGGAGATTAGCACAAAGATCATAATAATAATGCCGACGCCGGAAGCGGAGACACCGGCCGAGGCAGCCAGACAGCAAGGCAGCGAGGCAGCCGGACAGCCAGACAGCCAGACAGCCCCGGCCGTCCAGCTTTCCAGCGTTCCGGCCGCCCAGCAGTCTGCCACTCCCGCCTCCCAACCGGAGGAAAAGAAAAGCGGTATTCCGCCACCCGCTCGGGCGGCCTACGCCCCCCCAGGCCTGGGGGAGTCGCCCCAGGCGGCGGGGCTTACCCAATCGCCTCAAGGCGCGGACGCGGGCGGATTTGTGGTCGACAAGAAACATGCCGTGACCAGGGGCGACACGCTCTGGGACCTCTCGCGAAAATATTACCGCGATCCTTTTAAATGGGGAAAGATATATAACGCCAATACCGCCACGGTCAAGAATCCCGACCGTATCTACCCGGCGGACGAACTTGTGATACCCGATATAACCGAGAAGGTAAAACCGGAGCCCGCCCCATCCAGGCAAAGCCTGGAGGAGCCGGATACGATAACCGATATCGCGCGCGCCGGTGAAGCGCTGCCCGCCGTGCCGCCCCCCCCCGTGGCGGGGGAAGCGAAAGCTGCCGCGCCCGGCCTTGAAAAGAGGGATGAATTCCTGGATTTCGTCTCCACGGACCTTTCCGAAGAGATGCCGCAGGATATGAGGGAATGGCGGACCGACGTGAAGATAGCGCCCGACAACTGGACCGAGGCCGGTGTCATAACCGCCAAGGAAAGTTCCGACGGCGGCGACTATGGTCTCGCTTTCAGCGGAGAGATCGTGCTGGTGCGGGTCGCCAGTCCAGCCGCCTTCAAGCCCGGAAATCTCGTGACCTCCTACCTTAAAGGCGCGTCGGTTTTTGACAAAACAGGCAAATACCTGGGCCGCGAAATACAGAAGACCGGCATGCTTGAGGTCATAAGCGTGGACGGCGATATGGTTAAAGCCAGAGTCCTAGACGCCAGCACCTCGATAAACAAGGGGCAGGTGGTTAAGAAGTAAAGATGCATGGGACTGTCCCTATTTACCGGCGAGCCGCAGGCGAGCGGTAGAATAGGGACTGTCTCCTGAACGTATTATGCCCATAAAGCTTGAAGAAGAGAAACTTGCCCGCATAAGGCTTAACTTTTTTTCATGCCTGCGCTGCGACTGGCTCCTGAAGCTTATAGAACTTTACGGCAGCGCGCAGGCGCTGCTTGAGCGGAACGCCGAGGACCTGGCCGCGGACGGCGGCCTGTCGCCTGAAACAGCCGAACGCTTCGTGCGCGAGACGCGCCATGCCGATCCCCATGGCGAGCTGGAAGCCGCGCGCAGGGCCGGCGTCCGTATTCTGACGGTTTTGGAAGAAGATTATCCCGCGCTCCTTAAAAACATCTACGACCCGCCGCTGGCCCTTTATGTCAGGGGGAAAATACCGCCGGGAACGCCTGCGGTCGCCGTAGTGGGCACCAGAAAACCCACCGATTACGGCGCACGCAGCGCCGCGCGCTTCGCCAGGGAACTTTCTCGCGCCGGCCTTGCGCTCGTTAGCGGGCTTGCCCGCGGCATAGACACGGCGGCGCATGAAGCGGCGGTTAAAGCCGGCGGCCTGACCTGGGCCGTTCTAGGCACCGGGCTGAAGGTCTGCTATCCGTGGGAGAACAGAAAACTGGCCGAAAAAATAGCGGCGTCCGGCGGGGCCCTTGTCTCCGAATTTCCGATGGCTGCCGGGCCCATGCAGGCGCATTTCCCCCGGCGCAATCGCATCATTTCGGGGCTCTCATACGCCGTTCTGATAGTGGAAGGAGACTATAAGTCCGGCGCGCTGATAACCGCGCGCTCGGCGCTTGAGCAGGGCAGGGAAGTCCTGGCCCTGCCGGGGCCCGTAGATTCGGTCATGAGCCGGGGGCCGAACATGCTCATCAAAAACGGGGCTGCTCTGGCCGAGAACGCGCTGGATATAATAACCGCTTTGCCTGCCGAGGCTCTCTTCGGGCTTAAGACCGCCGGCCTGGCTGAAAAAGAGACCGGCGGAACAACCGCCGGGCGGTTAAAAGATCTCTCGCCTGACGCCGGTTCCGCTTATCTGGCCATAAAGGAAAGCCGGGAAGGTCTTAGCGTGGACAACCTACTACATAAACTCGGCTGGCCGGTCCAGCGCATAGCCGCCGCCTTATTTGAGCTTGAGACCTCCGAGCTTATAAGCCAGTGCGCGGATAAATATAAACCGGCGGTATAAACCCGAAAAACTTTATTAAGTTTTTCGGGAAGGATAAAGGATTTTTAGCGTTTTTCCTTTAGCCTTTATCCTTTAGCCTTTCGAAAATTGTCGCCTTGGGCTGCAAAAAAGTATAGAATATAGCTTTTGTAATTTCGCGCCGATACGGATCAAACAAATTATGGCAGCTGAAAAGACTCCAAAAATGGAAAAGCCCCAAAAGAGCGTTAAACCGAAAAGCGCAACTCCCGCTAAAGGCATGAAAAGCCTGGTAATAGTGGAGTCGCCCACCAAGGAAAAGACCATCAGCCGGTTCCTGGACGGCAATTATGCGGTAAGAAGCTCTTACGGCCATGTGCGCGACCTGCCCAAAGGCGAGCTGGGCGTGGACGTGGAACATGGTTTTGAACCGAAGTACGTGCTGATAGACCGGGCCAGAAAGATAATCCCTGAATTGAATTTCCTGGCCAGGAATGCCGGGGCCATATATCTTGCCACCGACCCCGACCGGGAAGGGGAAGCCATCTCCTGGCATCTGGCCGAGGCCATGAACGCCGACAGGACCAAATTCAAGCGCATCAGCTTTCATGAAATAACCAGGGCCGCCGTAGCCGCTTCGCTGAAATCTCCCAGAGAACTGGACATGAACCTTGTGAACGCGCAGCAGGCCAGAAGGATAACCGACCGCCTGGTAGGCTACAAGCTCTCGCCCTTGCTGTGGGCGAAGATCAAAAGCGGCCTGTCGGCCGGCCGCGTGCAGTCGGTGACGGTGCGCCTTATCGCCGAGCGGGCCAAAGAGATAGCCGCCTTCAGGGAAGAGGATTATTACACCCTTTACGCCAAACTGGCCAAGGCCGACAGCAGGGAATTCGACGCCCGGTTGTTCCGCTGGCGCGGCGCCGCGGTGGAACAAACCATCCTGCTCAAGCTTTTCGCCGAAGATTACCGCTATAAGACCTCAATCTTCAAGAAGATCGAGGACACTGTTGAGGCGGCCACGCTGTTGCGCAATGCCTCGCTTAAAGTCTCAAAGATAGAGTCCAAGGCGGTAAAACAGAAGCCCAAGCCGCCGTTCATCACCAGCACCCTGCAGCAGGACGCCTACAACAAGCTCGGTTTTTCGTCGGACCGCACCATGAAAGTGGCGCAGAGCCTCTATGAGGGCGTGGAGCTGGGCGGCGAGCGCGCCGGCCTTATAACCTACATGAGGACCGATTCGTTCAATGTCTCGGCCGAGATGCAGAAAGAGACGGCAAAATTCGTGGCCGAGTTTTACGGCAAAGAGTTCGCGCCGGCCCGGCCGCCGCTTTATTTGAAGAAGGTGAAAGGCGCGCAGGAAGCCCACGAAGCCATCCATCCGACCTCGGTTTACCACAAACCGGAAGACGTCGGCGCCTACCTGAGCCCCGACCAGGCCAAGCTCTACGAGCTCATCTGGAGGCGCTTCACGGCCAGCCAGATGGAGGACGCCGTGTTTGATTCGGTCGGCGTCGAGATAACCGACGCCGACGGCGTCGCGGTCTTGAGGACCAGCGGCCGCACGATGAAATTTGAAGGTTATCTGAAAGTCTACCGCGAAGAGAAGGAAGACACCGTCGCCGGCGAGGAAGAAGACGAGGACTCCTCAATGATCCCGCCCCTGAAAGAGGGCGATACGCTCGTGTTGAACGAGGTCATAACCAAATCGCACAAGACCGGTCCGCCGCCCAATTATAACGAGGCCAGCATCATCAAGACCCTTGAAAAGCACGGCATAGGCCGCCCGTCCACCTATGCCGTCATCATCAAGAACATCGTGGATCGCGGCTACATCAAGCGCGAGAAGGACCGGCGCCTTTTAATAACCGAGCTGGGAGCGCTGGTGACCGAAAAGCTCAAGGATTTCTTCCCCGATATAATGGATATTTCGTATACCGCCTCCATTGAGGATAAGCTGGACGATATAGCCGACGGCGCCATAGGCTGGGTGAAGATGATAAAGGAATTTTACGGCCCGTTCGCGGCGAACCTCGAAGCCGCCAACCAGGACATGATCAAAACCAGGCCGAACGTGCTGAAGACCGACGAAAAATGTCCGCTGTGCCTGAGCCCCATGGTCATGCGCGAGAGCCGCTACGGCAAGTATCTTTCCTGCTCCAGGTTCCCCAAGTGCAAGGGCAAGACCCCGCTGGACAGGGAGGGCAATAAAGTGGACGTCTTCAGGCCGATCCCCACCGAAAAAATCTGCGCCAAGTGCAATAAGAACAAAATGCTGCTGCGCAGGAGCGCGCGCGGCTATTTCCTGGCTTGCTCGGGCTTCCCCAAATGCCGGAACATAGACAGAGTCGCCGACCCCGAAGTGGAACAGATAATAAAAGGCGCGCGGCCGAAGAACGGCAGTTGATAAGTTGATAAGTAAGAAACAACAGTTGATAAGTGGGAAACAGCAGTTTTCACTTTATCAACTTATCAACTTATCAACTTTTTCTCCCGGCATACCCTCAGGGCTTATAAATTCGACGTGCGCCAATTCGCGTCCTACGCTTCGGCGCATAACGCAGCTTCGCCGGGAGCGCTGGACAGGATGCTGCTGCGCGGCTATATCGCCTTTATAAGCGGGCATAAGGTCTCCAGGAACACGCTGCTGCGAAAAATCTCGGCCGTCCATTCGTTCATAAGCTACCTTATAACCGAAAAAGTTATTGAAAACGATCCGTTTGACCTGATAACCGCGCCTAAAAAGGAAAAACGCCTGCCCAGGTTCATGAGCGAAGGCGAGGCGGGGAAACTGGCCGCCTATAATGATCCGGAAGAGGTCAGGATCAAAGAAGGGGATTATAAATTCGCCGAGCGGGACTTCGCCATCTTTGAGCTGCTCTACTCAACCGGCATCCGCCGCTCGGAAGCCGCCGGCTTAAACATCGGCGACGTGGATTTCTACGGCGGTTTCGTGCGCGTTATAGGCAAAGGCTCCAGGGAGCGCCTGGCGCCGGTGGGGGATAAGGCATTAAACGCGTTGAGGAGCTATTTAAATACCAGGCCGCGTCCGCTCGCGCCGGCTATGCCGCTTTTCCTTAACCATCGTAACGGGAGGCTGGCGGACAACGGCCTGGCTTTGATAATCAAAAAAATGGCGCGCCGCGCCAGGTTCGCGCGGCCCTTGAACCCGCACGCCATCAGGCACTCGTTCGCCACGCACCTGCTGGACAACGGCTGCGACCTAAAATCGGTGCAGGAGATGCTGGGCCATAAGAATCTCGAGACCACCGAGATCTACACCCATGTCTCGCTTGAGCGGCTTAAGGAAGTATATGATAAGACGCACCCAAGGGGGGACAAAAAACAGGGTAGAGGGTAGAGGGTATAGGGGGGGAGGGGATAGGGGATGGCGCGCTGGAACGGCAGAAATTATGGAAAGAGCTAAAAAAAACAGGCTGAAGCTTTTTTTGACGTTTTTTTCTTTAACTCTAGCCTCTACCCTCTACCCTCTACCCTTTCTTCACGCCGCGCCGTGCAAATTCCAGAATAGGGCGAAAGGGCCGGGATTTAAAAATTCGGTCTGGGGACTGAGCGTCAGGTACGCCGATACCGGCAGGGAAGTCGTCTCCTGCAATAATACCAAGAGCCTGGTCCCGGCCAGCATCCTGAAACTTTTTGTGACCGCCGCCGCGCTTGAGGCGTTCGGTCCCGGCCATAAATTCAAGACCAAGGTCTATATCGACGGCGCTGTTTCAGACGGGACGCTGACCGGCTCGCTCTATATAAGGGGGGGCGGGGACCCGTCTTTCGGCTCCAACCTTATCGAAGGCGCGCCTCCGGCCCAGGCGGAGTTCGGCAAATGGTCGGAAGCGCTTGAAGCGGCCGGGATAAATAAAATAAGCGGTTCCGTGATAGCCGACGATTCGCTTTTTGAAGGGCCGGCGCTGCCGGGCTCCTGGGCGTGGGAGGATATAGGCAATTATTACGCCGCCCAGCCGACAGCCCTGGCCGTAAACGACAACCTCTATAAGCTTTATTTCAAGCCGGGAGCCAAAGTGGGCGCCCGGGCCGAAGTACTGCGCACGGAACCGAAAATAGAGGGCATTGAGTTCAATAATCTTATGCGCACGGGGCCGGAAGGCTCCGGAGATAACGGCTACATATTTAATTTCCCCGAGCAATACAGCGCCACTTTGCGCGGCACCATACCGAAGGGTCCGGCTGAATTTGCCGTTAAAGGCTCCATCCCCGCTCCGGCGCTTTTTTTAGCGCGGGAATTTACGGCTTATCTGGAGATGTGCGGCATCAATGTGGCGGGCAGCCCCGCCGGAATAAAGGACGGCAAAAATTACGGCGCGCTTAGATTTATAGCCGAAACCGAGGGGGCGCCTTTGAAAGATATCGTGTCCGTCACCAATAAGCGCAGTTTCAACCTGTACGCGGAGATGCTGCTCCGGCATCTGGCGCTGGCAAAAGGGAAACCCGGCACGGCCGATAACGGCATAAGCGCCCTCGGGGATTACTTGGCCGCCAACGGCGTAAACGTGTCGGAACTGAAACTCGCGGACGCTTCGGGCCTGTCGCGTCTGAACCTGGTGAACGCGGGCGATTTTACGGTTTTTCTGAGCAAGCTCTCAAAGAAGAAGTTTTTCAGCGTTTACCTGGCTTCGCTGGCCTCGCCTGCGGATCCGGACGCGACCGGCCATATCAAAAAAATGGGCGTGAATACGAAACTGGAGAAGGTCCTGAAAATAAAGTCGGGCTCGCTGAGCGGGGTAAGGGGTTACGCCGGTTACCTGAAGACAAAGAAAGGCAGGACTCTGGCTTTTACTTCCATTATAAACAATTATTCCGCTTCGGGCGCGGAAGTGGACGGCCTGCACGAAGCAGTCTCGACGGAGAGGCAAAAAGTCAAAAGTCGCCGCTACACTACATGCCTTTTTGACCGGCCGGGAAGAATTCTCCGTCGGAGAGAGAAAATCAGAATTCCCAAAAACAGGCAATTTCAGGGGCTTACTGCGGAAGTCGGGTTAACGTCAATATCGCGATATAGTCTTCGACGCTATCCGGGAACTTATGACCCCGCCGGAAAAGTCCGGGAAACGGATCGGCTTCACGGCGAAGGAGAAGCGGGCGGCATATTTGAGCCCTGCGCGCTAAAGAGGCATAATATAGCCGGGAGGAAAATATCGCATAGGCAAAACAATGTCGGTCTGCGCTTCCCCGGGAGGGATAAGCGTGGCAAAACCCGCTGCCCCGCCTGTGGTCAGGTGGTAAGGGTAAAATCTGGATTGTAGCCGAAAATCAACGCGACATGACGCTGTCGGGGTGGTATGGTAGGATATTTATGTGGACTTGCGCCTGCGGCCGAAAACGATGGTAAAAAAACATTGTGCGCACGCGAAAAACAAACCGGACGGCATCCCCGCGCCTCAGAAAGCGTTGCAGCCGTTGGATGAGCATTTGCATAATATTTGGGCAAAGATTTCTAAAGACAGCTCTGCTTCCTGGCATCCGCTCATACTTCATATGCTGGACGTGGCGGCTGTTGCCGAAGCCGTTTCAATGCGGGAGCCTTCCGTTACTAGGGAAAATATTGCCGCGGCTTTTGGTATGAAATGGGCGGATGCCCGCCCATGGATATTATTGGCTGTTTCATGCCATGATCTTGGCAAAGCTTGCCCCGGCTTTCAGGCGAAATGGCCCGGTGCAATAAACAACGGCCTTGCCATGCCGCGTGTGCCGGATACCAGGATAAACCATGGTTTTGTCAGCCAGATAGCGCTTTCTGAATGGCTGCAACGGGAGAAAAACTGGCCGGCCGGTTTGGCTGATCTGCTTGGAGACGCTGTCGGTTGCCACCACGGGGAAAGAGCAAAGCCTTCCGCCTTGGCACTGTTGTCCGGAAACAGGCACGCACTCGGAGGTAGTGATTGGACTCAGGCCCGAAATGCGCTTATTTCAGCGGCGCTTGATACCTTTAAACCGGACAATGCCGTGCCCTTGGTAACTAAACAAACCCTTTCCGGTCCTGAATTCATGCTGCTTGCCGGTCTTACCAGTTTTTCAGACTGGATAGGGTCGGATGAAAACCGTTTCCGTTTCGGGACAATTGAGGACTGTTCCGACCTTCCGGCATGGTTCGCAAAGCGAAAGGTGATAGCTGAAAAAGCCCTGGATGAAATTGGCTGGCTGCCCCGCACGCCGCTTTCAACTGTGGCAAAAACTTTTGAACAGGCGCTGAATTTCGAGCCGCGTCCTTTGCAAAAAGCTGCCGCCAGGGCGGCAGGCAAACTGAAAGCTCCCGCTATCATCCTTATTGAAGCGCCGATGGGGGAGGGGAAAACCGAGGCGGGGTTTTATGCCTATTTAGAGTTGCAGCGCCGTTTCGGACACCGCGGGCTGTACGTTGCCATGCCGACAAAAGCCACCGGGAACGCCATGTTCGCGCGGGCGCTGGAATTCCTGCGGCGACAGGCTCCGGGGCGCAGCCTTGACCTGCAATTACTGCACGGCTCCGCGGCGCAGAATGAAACTTTCCGGAAACTTTGCTTTACGGCTATCGGTGAGCCGGGGGCCGAGGGGGAGGTTCGGGCGGCGGAATGGTTTACCTCCAGGAAAAAGGCGCTCCTCTCCGAATACGGCATCGGCACCGTGGACCAGGCGTTGATGCCGATTCTTCCGGTGCGCCACAACTTTATGCGTTTGTGGGGGCTTGCGAACCGTGTGGTTATTTTTGATGAAATCCACGCCTACGACGCATACACAGGAACGCTTCTTGTCCACTTGTTAAGATGGCTTATGGCAATGGGTTCGTCAGCGGTGCTTCTTTCCGCCACGCTGCCGTCGTCCATACGGCGCAAGCTGGCCGAGGTCGTCGGGGCTGTCCCACCTAATAAGGAAGCGGATTATCCGCGTCTGTCGCTTTTTTCCAAAGGAAAAGTATCGCAGACGCATTTTAAGGCTTCTTCTTCGCTTAGGCGGGCCGTCGCCGTTAATGAAATACCGGAGGCCCTCGGCAGTTTATATTCGGCTTTAACCGGTTGTTTGGAGAAAGGCGGGCTGGGGCTGGCGCTGTTAAATACAGTGCAGAGAGCCCAGGATTTATATCGCCGTTTCCCTCCCGGAACTCCCATCGAGCGCGATTCCATGCGCGTCGGAAAAAAGCTGCCCGATGGGACAGAGATTTATTTATTCCACGCACGGTTCCCGTCGAATTGTCGGCAAAAACGCGAGGAGCAGGCGCTCGAATTGTTCGGCAAGGCCGGCGCGCGGCAAGGGCGAAAAATCCTTATCGCCACTCAGGTGGCGGAACAAAGCCTGGACCTGGATTTTGACCTGATGATTACCGACCTCGCACCTATAGACCTTATTTTACAGAGAGCCGGGCGTTTGTGGCGGCGCCGGCGCGCCGCCAGGCCGCTGCCCGATCCGGCGCTGTTTGTGGCGGGGCTTGCCGGCAAAGAGCCGCCATCGTTTAAAAAACCATTGTGGTGGGGTAAGGTATACAGGGAAGATATTTTATTGCGCACCTGGCTGTTGCTGAAAGGGCGGAAAACTTTTAATCTGCCGGACGACATAGACGCCTTTGTGCGTTCCGTTTATGAAGGGGAAGCGGACATCCCTGAATTCCTGCGGGAACGCATGGAAAACGCCGAGGCGCAGTACGGGAAGGTTCTGGCCGAGCAGCAACAGGCCAATCAGGCTATTATCGGTTTGCCGGATGACGCCTCTTGGAACCAGCCGGAAAGATTTGTGCTTTACGATGAAGATGAACCCGGTGTGCATAGGACGCTGATGGCCAATACGCGTCTGGGCAATAATTCAGTTCCAGCCATTCCGCTGTTCACGGATGATGGGTATGATCCCGGTGAACTGCCCGCTGCTAAAGAAACAGAATGGTTTGCGCGAACTGTGAGTTTATCGCGCAAAGGAATTGTTGCTAAGCTGCAAAACGCCGGCGTGCCGGAAAGCTGGAAGAAGTCACCGCTTTTGCGTAATTGCTTTCCGTTGATCCTGGATGCGGGCGGGAACTGGATTCTGGATAATTCCGTGAGTCTGGACGAAGACCTCGGCGTGGTTTATGGAACAAAGGAGACGGCATGAGCAAGTTTAACCTTATTGACGAAAAGTGGATCCCGGTGAGATTCCTGGACGGAACCAGGGATGAGTTGGGGATCAGCAATACGTTGTCGCGCGCCAAAGAAATCGCCGCGATCGAAGATAATTCTCCGCTGGTGGTCGCGTCATTGCACCGCTTCCTGCTGGCCGTGCTCTACCGCGCCCTGCAGGGCCCTGCGGATATCGAGCAGGCTAAGTACCTGTTCAAGTCCGGCCTGCCGGACAAACCTATAAAAGACTATCTTGAAAAATGGCGTCCCAGGTTCTGGCTGTTTGATGAAAAGTATCCTTTTTATCAGATCCCCTCATTTAAACCAAAAAAGTGGAGGGAGTGGACGGCTCTTGCGGTGGAATATAATGCTGATACCGCAAAAGTCCTTTTTGATCACACACATGAAAGTGCTTCGGGTAGTATTAGCATGGCAGCGGCCAGTCGGTGGTTGCTTGCTAGTCAGGTTTTTGCCGTCTCGACCGGGAAAAGTGAAATCTCTCATACTGGTACATCCCCATCTGCTAACTCAATAATGGCGATCCCTATTGGGTCAAATCTGCAAGATACCCTTATTTTTTGCTTGGTTCCACAGAACCGGATAATTATGACAACTGATATCCCTGTATGGGAGCGTAAACCAGACACCATGGATTACCTTAAAACTAAAGTCAGAGTCACCAATAAGGAAAAGGGAGCTTCTTCAAAATATAGAACAGTAGAAAGAACGGCAACAGGAATAGTAGACCTTTATACATGGAGAACTCGTTCTGTTATTTTGAAAGAGCTGAACTCTGGGAATATTGAAAAACTTGGATTTGCATCTGGCATCGGCTATAAAGAATCCATTATGCCAGATCCAATGTTGGCATATACGATTAGAGAGGTGACGGATAAAGAATCAAGCACAAAACTAAAAAAAAGATTTTCCCTGAAATTTGAAGAAGAAGGGGCCTGGAAGGATTTTGATTCGCTTTTGCCGGATAGTGCGCAACTTGCCCCTCAAGTTATAGACAATGCTATAACACTAGCAAAGCAAGATGTAGAACGATTCCCCAGAGGGGTAATGGTGCTTGGGCAGCGGTATTTTCCGCCGAGACCAAATATCGCTTTCTGGAGAAAAGAATACTTTGTGTTGCCAAGGGCAATACTCAGTAGAAATGATATGCGGTTTGAAATTCACGCTATTCTTGTTGAGGCCAAAAATGTAGCTGATAAATTATCTGATGTGTGTAAAATTTTTGCGAAAGGAATGCTTGGACATGGTGGGAGAAAAATAGAGGCTCTTGATGTCGAGAACTTTGCTGCTCAATTGCCCGCTCTCCCTGGTTACTGGTCCGTTCTGGAAGCCAGGTTCCATGAGATCCTTGGTGAGTACTCGGCCAACCGCGATGCCGATGATATTCGCTGCCAGTGGCTGGGGTATGTCCGGGACGCGCTTAAAAACGCCTGGGAACAGTTCTCCGCCTCGGTGGACGGCGGCGACGCCTGGGCGATACGCGCGCTTGTGAAAGCGGAAGTTCCGGTACTGACTAAAATAAACGAACTGAACGAGGAAATCGCAAAATACGCAAAACAGGAGGTAAATCAATGAGCGGGTTTATGGCATGGCTGGAAAAAATCAATGCCGACGGCAGGAAGGCCAGGGCCGTATTGCGCCGCAGCCTGGCTTTTGAGCCCGGCGCATATGTTCCGGCATATCCGTACGTGGAGCCGTTTTTGACCGGCGAGGAAAATCAGTGGAAACGGGAAATGCACTATCTTGTTGCGGGGCTCTGGGCTGCGCATTGGAGGGAAGAGCGCGCCGGCCCCCCGGTATCTATAGGCAAGGCTTGTGCGCTTTTGTATAAGGAGCAAAAGCGCCGCGCAAAAGATAATAAGGATGCCGTGTCTGGCCCGGAACGGCGGTTTATAACCATGCTGAATTCCGATACGGACCAGTTGCCGTACCGCCTGCGCCAACTGCTGGCCCTTCTGAAAGATCAGCCGGTTGACTGTGAAAATCTGCTGGCCGGGCTGCTGCGCTGGAATGATGACCGGAAACCCACCCAGAATTCCTGGGCCCGGGACTTCTACAGAGGTATATAACGCGGAAAGCGAACTTAATATACAGGAGAAAAACAAATGAAAACCTTAATAGAAATACATGTCTTGCAGAACTTCGCCCCCTCAAACCTGAACAGGGACGATTCGGGAGCGCCGAAAGACGCTTTTTTCGGCGGCACCCGCCGCGCCCGCATCTCCAGCCAGTGCCTTAAGCGCGCGGTCAGGGGATATTTCGGCCAGAAAAAAACCGACGGGTTCTTTTCTCCCGAGGAACTTGCAGTCAGGACAAAACGGGTCTATCAGGCCATCGCGGACTCGCTCAAGGGAAAGCGGGATGGCGCGGCAGCCGCCGCCAAGGCGGGAATCGCTTTGTCGTATGTTAAATTAAATGCCGCTGACGCCGGCAAAACTGAATATCTCCTTTTCCTTGGGCAGCGGGAAATAAAGGGATTGGCGGAAATAATCAATGAATTCTGGGAACAGATCGTTCCCGCAAAAGAAGAAACCACTGATGCCGGGAAAAAGAAAGACGCGGCAGGCGGGGCGCCCAAGGAAGTGCAGGAGCGGATAAAGGCAGTTTTCAATGGAGGAAAGGCCGTTGATGTCGCCCTCTTCGGCCGCATGCTTGCGGATATGCCAGAGAAGAACCAGAATGCCGCGTGCCAGGTGGCGCATGCCATCTCAACCCATGCCGTTGAAAGGGAATTCGACTTTTATACCGCGGTAGACGACCTAAAGCCGGAAGACAACGCCGGTGCGGATATGATGGGGACCGTGGAGTTCAACTCCGCCTGTTTCTACCGCTACGCCGTTGTTGACTTGGCAACACTGTTAGAGAACCTGCAGGACGACAGGGAACTGTCCGGAAAGGGACTGCGCGCTTTCCTTGAAGGGTTTGTCATCGCAGAGCCTACCGGCAAGCAGAACAGTTTCGCCGCGCATAATCCGCCGGAATTCGTCGCCATATCGGTGCGGCGCAATACCGCGCCTCGCAGCCTGGCCAACGCCTTTGAAAAATCTGTCTATATCCGCAAAGGCGATTCTGTTACTGCAAAATCGGCCGAAGAGCTTGTTAAAAAAGCCAAGGCTCTGCGGGATGTGTTCGGCGGCCAGGAGGAGACATTCCTTCTTAACCTTACCGAAGCCAAATCGGATGGGATGGGGATAAAAGTCAACTCTTTGCCTGAACTTCTTGATAAAGTCTGCGCTGCTGTTAAGGAGTGAGATATGTCCACATTATTGCTCCGGCTGGCCGGCCCCATGCAGTCATGGGGTACCACCAGCCGGTTTGATCAGCGTGATACGGGAAAGGAGCCAAGCAAATCCGGAGTTATCGGACTTCTGGCTGCTGCTATGGGGATTGATCAGGAAAACTGGACGGACCTAAAGCCTTTGACGAATCTCGCTATGGGTGTACGACACGACCGGCCCGGCTTCCCGAAGTACGATTACCAGACGGCAGGATGCGCAATGGCGGATTCCATTATCAAGGCGAACGGCGAGCTTTCCACGGCCGGCGGAGTGGTCTCGCGCCGTTTTTATCTCGCCGACGCCGTTTTCCTGGCGGGTTTGGAAAGCCAGGATGAATCCCTGCTTGTTCGCGCGGATGCCGCACTGCGAAATCCGAAATGGCAGCTTTCACTCGGACGCAAATCCTATGTGCCTTCTGAGCCGGTCTGGCTCGAGAACGGAATACAGGACGCGCCGCTGCTGGAAGTTTTATCAAAATGGCCGTGGCTTGCCGTGGAGCGGAAATGGGAGAAACGCCCGGAAAAATTGCTGGTTTCATTTGAATCCAATGACGGTTCGGGAACGCTTAAAATGGACCAGCCGCTGGCGTCTTTCGCCGCGAGGCGCTTCGGCGCCAGATTCGTGCGTTCGGAATGGATAAAGTTCCCGCGGGAGGTGCTGAATGTTCCTGCATAAAATACATCTTAACCCGAAAAGCAGGGAAGTGCGGCGGGACCTCGCCGATCCCTATGAATTGCATTCCACGCTTTGCCGGGCTTTTTCCCCTTCGGACACAAAGTGTCCCGAAGGAGAATTTCTCTGGCGGCTTGAACCGGAAACAGATAAAGAGGGGAATCCGCGTGTAATAATACAAAGCCGTTCCTTTCCCGACTGGTCACGGATAAATATTAGAGATTGGCTGGTTAAGCCGCCATCCGGATCTGATGTGATCAATCTGCTTGAAAGCAGGCGGCTGAATCTTAAATCATTACAGCCTGGCGCAAAATTCCGTTTTCGCCTGAGGGCCAATCCCTCCGTGAAACGCGACGGCAAACGGCTGGGCTTGCTTAATACCCCCGGGCAGGAGTTATGGCTGGACCGTAAAGGGCGGGAGCAGCATGGATTTACACTGCCGTACTTGGCCGGCCCTGAAACAAAGGAGGGGCAAATCCCGCGTGTTGCGGTCAGGATTTTCCAGGAGCAGATGTTGCGCGGACACAGAAGAAACAGGGCGGAAATCCGTGTTTTTTCGGCGTTGTACGATGGGGTGCTGACTGTCGCCGAACCGGGAAAATTCCTGGAGACTCTGCAGAAAGGTATCGGGCATGGGAAAACCATGGGTCTTGGCCTGCTTTCAATTGCGCCGGTTTCATAATAAAATATGCGGTAGGAGCCGTTATGGACAATAAAATGGTCGTTTTCAGGGGCAAGGGAATAAGACGGACCTTGTATAAAAATGAGTGGTGGTTTGTTATTTCCGATGTTATAGCCGCGCTTACGGATTCTCTGGACCCGGCCGGATATATTAAGGATATGCGCCGCAGGGATGACGAGCTTTCCAAAGGGTGGGGGCAAATTGCCGCCCCCCTTGTAATCCAGACTGAAGGCGGGCCTCAAAAGATCAATTGCGCCAATACGGAAGGGATATTCCGTATCATACAATCCATCCCTTCCCCCAAGGCCGAACCTTTTAAACGCTGGCTGGCTAAAGTCGGTTATGAGCGGGTGCAGGAGATAGAGGATCCCGAACTTGGCACAAAAAGAGCCCGCGTCCTGTTCAGGGCAAAAGGCTATTCCGATGAGTGGATTGAAAAGCGAATGCGCGGCATCGCCATCCGCGAAGAATTGACCGACGAGTGGAAAAAACGGGATGTTGAACAGCCCAAAGAGTATGAAATCCTGACCGCGGAAATAGCAAAGGCCGCGTTCGGAGTGACCCCGTCCGCTCACAAGAAAATCAAGGGGCTGGACCGCGAAAATCTGCGCGATCATATGACGGATATGGAACTGATCTTTACCATGTTGGGCGAGGCATCCACAACCGCGATCGCCAGGGCCGACGACGTGCGCGGCTTTCCGGAAAACCGCCGCGCCGCCGTCAAAGGCGGAGGCGTCGCGGGGAAGGCCAGGAAAGACCTGGAAAAAAAGACGGGGAAACGCGTTGTCTCCGCTGAAAATTACCTGACGGAGCCGGAAAGCCGCAAAAGGCTGGAACAAAAAAATCATGACTGAGCCTGTTTTGCCTCCGCTTTCGCCGATAAGCATAAAAGAGCGCGTCTCATTGGCATTTATTGAAAAAGGCCATCTGGACGTCCTCGACGGCGCTTTTGTGGTGGTGGACGCTACCGGAGTCAGAACCCATATTCCTGTCGGAGGAGTAACCTGCCTTATGCTTGAGCCGGGAACCCGGGTGTCCCATGCGGCCGCCGCAATGGCCGCCAGGGTCGGCTGCCTGCTTGTATGGGTGGGGGAAGCCGGCGTAAGGCTGTATTCCTCCGGCCAGCCGGGAGGCGCCAGGTCCGACCGGCTGCTTTATCAGGCGAAACTCGCGCTGGATGAGGATTTGCGCCTGAAAGTCGTCCGGAAGATGTACGCTTTGCGTTTTCAGGAAGAGCCGCCGGCCAAAAGAAGCATCCAGCAGTTGCGTGGCATAGAGGGCGTACGGGTCAGGAAAATCTACGGAATACTGGCAAAACGCTATGGTGTCGAGTGGAAGCACCGGGATTACGACGCCCAAAAGTGGGGGAGCGGCGATATCCCCAACAGATGCCTGAGTTCCGCGACGGCCTGCCTTTACGGCATTACCGAGGCCGCTGTTCTTGCCGCAGGCTATGCCCCGGCTATCGGATTTATACATACCGGCAAGCCGCTTTCGTTCGTTTATGACATCGCGGATGTTTATAAGTTTGAAACTGTTGTTCCGGCGGCTTTTAAAATCGCCTCGGAAAAGCCCGTTAATCCTGAACAAGCGGTGCGTTATGCCTGCCGGGAAATTTTCAGAACCACAAAATTGCTTAGCCGGATAATTCCGGGCATTGAAGAAATCCTGGCGGCTGGGGGAATTCCCATTCCGGAAAACCCGGAGTATTCGGTCGGCCCCGCCATACCAAATAAGGAGAGTTTGGGCGATGATGGCCATCGTGCTTGAAAATGCCCCTCCCCGGCTGAGAGGGAGGCTTGCGGTCTGGTTGTTGGAGGCCAGAACCGGCGTGTATATCGGCAACTACTCCGTAAAAGTCAGGGAAATGATTTGGAACCAGGTTGAGAAAGGCTTGGAAAACGGCAATGCTGTCATGATATGGGACGCCCCAACAGAATCAGGATTTGATTTGGTAACTTTGGGTGAAAACAGGCGTATACCTGTGGAAATGGACGGCTTAAAACTGGTTTCTTTCATGCCCGAGGAGAAATCCGATGGGTAAGTTCTTTGACAATTTGGTGGGTCTTAAAATCGGTTACCGGACGATTTTCAGCCTACAAAATGTTTATAGGGCATTTTGAGCGCAAATAGAAGTATGTTCCCCACGCGCGTGGGGATGAACCGAAAGGTGTTTACCCCCCCCACTATACAGGAAAATGTTCCCCACGCGCGTGGGGCTGAACCGGGGTTATCCCGAAAGTTTCAGTTTTCCCTCACCCCTGCCCTCCCCCTCAAGGGGGGGTGAGGGAGAGGGTGGACAAAAAAATCTGTATGGCTACGACGGTATAAGTGTGTCAACTGCAATTTTCAGGCTTACTCGTAGCGCAGCGCTTCTATCGGGTCCAGCAGGGCGGCGCGCAGGGCCGGCCAGAAGCCGAAGCTCACGCCGATGAGGGTGGAAAAACCGAAAGCGAAAGAAATGGTGCCAAACCCCAGCGCCGGCTTCACCTTAATAAAAAAGTAAGCCGCCCAGCCCAATCCGAACCCCAGGGCTACGCCCAGCGCCCCGCCTATGAGGCAAAGCGTGACCGCTTCAATAAGGAACTGGCCCAGAATGTCGGAGTTCTTGGCCCCCAGCGCTTTGCGCAGGCCTATTTCGCGTGTGCGCTCGGTGACGCTGACAAGCATGATATTCATGATTCCTATGCCGCCCACGAGAAGCGAAATGCCGGCTATCGCGTAGACCACCAGCGAGAGCTTGCCCATGCCGTCCTTAAAACTTGCTATCTGGGCCTCAAAAGTGCGCACGTCAAAGAAGTCTTCCTGGTCCTCTCTGGGGGGATGTTGTTTGCGCAGGGCCAGGATTATCTGCTTGCGGGTCTCGGGCGCGTCGGCCGGGGCGCGGGCCGTGACTTCTATGTAGTTCAGGCGGCTATGGCCGAAGACGCGTTTGGAGGCGGTATTTAAGGGAATAATAGCCCCGGGCCGTCCGCCGAAAATCTGCTGCTCCTTGCCGTCCTCGATCACGCCCACCACGGTGAAAGTAATGTTCTTGAGACGTATCTCGCTGTTGACCGCCGGTTCCGAGCCGAAAAGCTTGTTTGCCAGCGTCTTGTTGATGACGGCGACGCGGGCGCGGCCTGCGTTCTCGGCCGGGGTGAAAAAACGGCCTTCCACTTTGCGGTTCTCAAAGAGGTTTTTTTTTGCCTTCTGGACATCCAGCGTGATGCCTTCGTCGCTGTTGATGTAGGCGGCCAGGTGTCTGTTCCCGGCGGAAGCTTCGGCGTTGCCGGACACTATGGGCGTGATCTTTTCCGCAAGCGGGCAGCCGGCTTTTATGGCTTCCACATCGCCGTAGGTGAGCTGGCGGCTGATTTTCAGACGTTCCCAGCGCGGCGAGACCCATACTTTCTTGGCGTCGTCTTCGGTAGCGCCGCTAAGCAGGCTTTTCATGAAGCCTTCGCTTATGGTCATCAGCGAAATGATGGAGCCCACGCCTATCAGGATGCCCAGCACGGTCAGCGCGCTCCTCATCTTATGGCTCCAGATAGCCTTAAAGGCCGCCTTGAACTGCTCGCTTATCTCCGACGGCGTGAAGCCGAGCCTGGCTTTCGGAAGCCCTGCGGAGGGCCTAAGAGGCGCTGAAATCGTTGTGGACGCCTGGGCGCGGCGGGTATCGTCGGAAACTATCGCGCCGTCCTTCATGCGCACCACCCGGCGGGTCTGCGCCGAGACCTCTTCGTCGTGCGTGACTATTACCACGGTAAGCCCCCGGTCGTTAAGGTCTTTTATCGCCCGCATCACTTCCTGGCGGCTTTTGGCGTCCAGATTCCCGGTGGGTTCGTCGGCAAGCAGGATAAGCGGGTCGTTCACAAGCGCGCGGGCTATGGCCACGCGCTGACACTCGCCGCCGGATAATTCATTGGATTTATGCTTCAACCGGTCCGAAAGGCCTACCAGACGCAGACATTCAAGAGCTTTTTGAGAATCCGTTCCGAGGCCGCTGTATACCATGGGCAGAATAACATTGTCCTTTGCCGTCGTCTTTTTAAGCAGGTGGAAAGACTGGAAAATGAAGCCGACCATGCGGCTGCGGATGGCGGCCAGCCGGCCTTCGGCGAGGCTGGCCGTAGGGTGGCCGGCGAAATAGTATTCCCCGGCGTCGGGCCGGTCCAGTAACCCCAGTATATGCATCAAGGTGGATTTGCCGGACCCGGAGGGCCCGACCAGAGAAATCAACTCGCCGGCTTTTATGCTGAGGGAAACTTCTTTGAGCGCCTCCACCTTGAACAAACCGGTGACATAGGTTTTGCTGAGATTGCGGATATCTATCAGAATTTCCATGTCAGTTGATTTGGACCGTCATGCGTTCTTTGGCTATGCCGGTGGAGTAATAGACGACGTCATTTTCGCCAAGGCCTGAGATGATCTCTATCGCCTTTTCGTTGGCCGCGCCTACTTCCACCTTCTTATCGGTCACTTTTTTGCTCTTTTCGTCTTTTATGGTCACAAACGCATCGCCGTCCTTGTAGGCGATGGCTTTCTTGGGCAGGGAAAGAGCTTTCGGCTTCACGGCGGTTATCACGCGCACGTCGGCCGTCATGCCGGAACGCAGGACCGGGATGTTTTTGGCGGACAGGATCTTTACCTCGTAAACTGTCACTCCTTCCCTGGAAATGGACTCCCTCGCGATAGACAGCACATTGCCCTCATGTCTGTCCTTGGGGAAAGAATCAAGGTAAAACTCGGCCTTCTGGCCTTCCTTCACGCTGCCGATGTCCGTCTCGTCCACAAAGGTCTTGATGATCAGCCGGTCGGAGATGACGGCTATTTCCTTGCCCGCGCTTACCGACTGGCCCGGCTCCACGGCGCGTTTGACAACCATGCCGTCTATCGGGGAGACCACGGGGGTCAGGTTATAGGCTTCTTCCACCATTTTTTTTTCTTCGGGCGTGGAATCTTTCATCTTCAGGGAATCCAGAAGCGCGGTGCGTTCGCTTGAGCTTATCCAGGCCAGTATCTGTCCTTTTTTCATCAGGTCGCCTTCGCGGAACAGGATTTCCTCGGCCCGGCCGTTGACCGACGGGGTGACCAGCACGCGGTTCTCCGGCTCAACTACGCCTATAGCCTGGGTCTTTATGACGAACAGCCCTTTGGAGACTTTCACCGGAGAGAGCTCTTCCAGTTTCTTGAGCTCTTTCTTGGCCTTGTAATGCCTGTAAGCCAGAGCGCCCCCGCTCGCAAGTGCCAGGATGACGACGCCGAATATGAATTTTTTGGTCTTAAAAAAACGTTTCTTCATCGTTATTCTCCCAGGGATTTGATAAAAGCCGCATAGTTGACAGCGAGGTTCCGCCTGGCCGTTAAAAGCTGGTTTTCCGCGCTGATGAGCTGGTCCTCTATATTACGCCACTCAAAATAGGACGCCTGGCCGGCTAGGTACTGCTTGCGCAATATCCACGCCCTGGCGTTGGCCGCCTCAAGCGAGCTTTTGACCACGTCCATGTAAAGCCGGGTCTCCCGCCACGTCAGAAAACTGTCTTCTGCATCCAGGTAGACTTCATCGCGGGTGTTCTTTAACAAGGCCTCGGCGCGGGCCTTCTCGGACTTGACGGCGGAAAGGTCCGCGCTCAGGCGGCCGGAGGTGAAAAGCGGCAGGGAAAGTCTTGCGCCCAAAGACCAGCTCCTGCCGGTATCCGGCCAGTCGGTGCCGGCCCAGGTGTAGCCGCCGCTGGCCGAGAATTCGGGCAGAAAACCGCTTCTGGAGCGCTCTACGGCGGCCTGGCTTATTTCAACGCCGGCCCGGGCAGAACGCAAAGACGGGTGGCGCTCAAGCCGGCCGGAAAAAGAGCCGAAATCCTCCGGCGGCGCCGGAGGCTCGGACAGTTCTGCGACCTCGGCTTTGGCCGCGGGCGCTCGGCCAAGCAGGCGGTTTAATTTGCGCTCAAGGAGCCGCAGGTTTTTTTTATAGCGTTCGTGCTGCCACTGCGCGGTCGTATAAACCGAGCGGGTCTCAAGCAGCGCCGCTTTGTTCTCGCGGCCCGCCTCGTATTTAAGCCGGATAATCTCCACGTTCTCGCTGCGGCGTTTCAGGGTCTCTTCGGAAAGCCGGAGCGTCTCCCGCGCGTTCATCAGGTCGGCAAAAACTGATTTCAGCTCATAGAGCAGGCCGATTTTTATCTGGTCGTAATCAGCCTCGGCTTTCCGGTAGGCGGCAATGACCGACTTCAAGCCGGCCCCAAGCGCGGGGGAAAACAGTATCTGGGACCCGCTCAAACCATATGAGTAGGAATTGCCCGCGTCGGCTGCGTCGCTGCCGGCGCGGCTGTATGCGGCGCCGACGGAAAAACCGGGGTATAAAGCCGAGCGGGAGACGGTTACGCGGCTTTCGGCGGCCTCAAGCAAGCTGGCAGCGGCCAGGCTCTGCGGATTGTTTGAAAGCAGGAGTCTGGCGGCCTCGTCAAAGGCAAGCGGCTCCCCGGTCTGGGCCGGCGCCTGTGCCGCCGTTAGAAGGCACAGAAATACAAGCAATATCGACGTCCGGAGCAACCCCATAATATCAATTTTATCATAGAATTCACCGATGAACTTTCTGGGTGCGACAACGCAGCTCATACAAGCGCGGTATATAACATTTGTCATAAAACTACTTACGTTTGTATGGGCTTAAAAGTTTCACTAAAAATTTTTGCGGCAAAAATTTTTACTATGCCCCGACCTTTGGTCGGGGTAACCTTGGGGAAAGAGGGATAAAATGTTGTCGGACAACATTTTATTTGGGCTAGAATTCCAGATTCGGCCGTATCATGATCTGGAAATTGCCGCGGCCGGAATCCTTCTCGGTAAGTTTCCCCGTGTATTTTTCCCCGGACGTCCAGATGAAACCCGTGCCCAGGCTGAACATCGTGCGCCTGCCCGCGAGAAATTTTTTCTCCACCAGAAAAAAATGCCGTATCGGCCCGAAGTTTTTCCGCGAGAAATCCGCCACGTACTCAAAACCGCTGTTATTGAGCCAGAAATTTTTTGAGGAGCCGAAATCCGTCCTGCTGCGGCGGCATCCGAGATAGAAAGAATCGGTAATGTTGCTGTTATCGTGGGTCTTCAACCCTGCGCGGAAGCTCCAGCGCAGCGTTCTGTCCTGGAGGTACTGCTCTCCCTTCAGCTTCCCTTCCACCTCAACCCAGGCGTCCTTTATCAGCTTGTTGTGCTGTATGTGGTAATTGCCGCCGCTTATCAGTATGCCGGAATAGCCGGTGCGCTTGCCCCGGTAAGATTTTTTTATGGAATCGAAATTGATGACGTTGCCGAAGAAAAGCGACAGCGCCCACGGTTCTTCAAAGCCGGCCGTGACCGCCTCCACCAGGTTGAGGTTGTCCGAGACTTTCGCGCTGCGGTAAAGACCCGGCTGATGAGCGCGGATAAGCGTGCCGGCGTAAGGAAGCGGGTTAATGCTCGCCTCAAGGACGGCGGTGCGGGGAAGATAGAATTTTTTTACCAGCTCCCGGTATATCTCAATTTCGGAGGCCGCGCTCAGATGGGGGATGGGCTTGCCGGTTAGGCTTTTATATAAGCCCGCGCTGGCGTAGTAGGGGTCCAGCTCAATTTCTATATGGGCCTCAGCCGCTTCCTTGACCGTCTCTGTGGCCGACTGCTGGGCCGTCGTGATACGCGGGAAAAAAAGGAATAAAAAAATTATTGCCGCCGACAGTCGCATAAGGCCAATTAGCCCGAAAATTTCGGTTGACATCTTTCCGTAAGTCCCCCTTTTAGCAAAGGGGGATGAAGGGGGATTTAATGAATAAAGAGTTGTAAAAATCTCCCCCGGCCCCTCTTCCAAAAAGAGGGGTAATTACGTCAGTAATACGTGATCTCTCTCTTGACTATGCGGGGGGCCGCCGACTTGTCTTCAAGCCTCTTGTCGCCGTAGGTAAGGAACCTGGTTTTCCATTCCTCCGTCCAGTTGCCGTTCTTATCGGACTTGTAGGTATAGCGGTATTCATAGGCGGGATTTTCGCTTCCCTCGTACACCGACTCTCTCAGGGGCGCGCCCTTTTCATCGCAGTAGATTTCGGATTTGGAAAGCATCTGCTCGCCGGCGTTGTACTCCGTGCGGACCTCCCTGGAGAGTGTCCCGTCCTTGCGGTGTTCGTAGACGGTTTTTTCCGTCAGTTGGCCGTGTTCGTTGAAGACCGAAACCGACCGCGTGTTCGCTTTTTTGTCAAAAGAATAAACTTCCTGTTTCAGTTTGCCGCCGTCCGGGCCGTACTCCGTCTTTTCGGCCAATTCGTTCTTGCCGGAGTATTTATATTCTATCCTGGCTTCCAGCCCCATGTAGGCGTCGAACTGGCGGTCTTCCGCGGGGAGGCCTTTGGAATTGTAAAACCGGAAGACCTGTTTTATGAGGTTTTCGGCGCCGGAGGCGCCCGGAGCCGCAACGGCGTCATGGACCATAACGGCGTCAAAATCTTTTTTCAGGTTTTCCCGGCAGAAATCTTCAAACGCCGACCGCGAATCTTCGCCGAAAGAACTATCAACCTTTTCTTCCGATTTTATGTTTTTGCATACGGTTTCGATCTCTTTCCTGGTCTTATGGACGAAGCGTTTTTTTGAAACCAGCGTTTTCTGCTGGTATTCGGCTTCCCCGGTTTTAAGGCCGTCAGAGTCGCAGGAGGTCTGAAAAACGGAGCCGGGTACGCCTTCAAGCCAGATCTTGTCGCGTTTGACCGGCAGCATGGTCATAACCTTCAGGCTTTTGATCTTCGGCTTAAGGTTCTCGCATTTAAGTTCCTGCGCCCCGGCCCGGGGAAAGGCCAGGCAGAGCAGTGAGAGAGAAAAAAAGATGTTTTTCATAGTATCATATTATACTTTACTGGAACGCGCCGGTTAAACTGTCGGTCATATTCGGGTTATTGACAATGTGCCGTGGTAAGGATTACAATTTACTATAGAAGTGATATACCGAGCCGGCGCGCGCAAGAGCATAAATATGGCTAGATGGACTGATGGTAAAACTCTCGATAAGGTGGCGGACGGCCTCCTGAGGAAGAATCTGATACAATGCTATCAGGCCATCAGCCAGGCTTACCCTGAGTTCGCAAACCTCGATCCCGCAACCGCCGCCGAATACCTGCTCCATCTGCGGAACACCGGCAGGATCCGCATCGAACTCTTCAACGAGACCCCCGCGCTGATCGGCTGCCGGATCATAGACCTGGACACAGGAACCTCATAACAAGTTTATAAGAATAATTCTTTTGAATTGCCCCCGGGCCTTAACCCGGGGGGTTAAAGCATGGTCGCTAAATATCCTCTTTTTGTGTTGCCTATTCTTTGTTTTTATAGGTGTCAGTCTGAAATATCAACGTTGCAAATTCAACTTGGGCCAATCGGACCTCAGTCCATTTTTTAACAACAGCGTCATATTCATTACTATAAACAGTCAGTAGCCACCTCTTATTGGCATTGCTTGCGTGTTTTATCTCCATTTTGGTCAAGGCCCAGTGGTTTGCGGGCTCATGCCCGGCGGCAGAACTAAACAAGACATGGCCGACTTTACACAACTCCAGCGAAAACCGCATGGTTTTCCTGCCCGCATTTGGCAGATAATTGGAGTGATATAAAGTGAGAACAGCCTTGAATTGCCCTGTAATAGTAAGGGCCTGTTCCCTGCTCGAAACAAAGCCGTTTGAAGAAACCATTGCCGACTTAAGCAAGGCATCATGGAAACTGTTGTACTTCTTCAGAAATTCTTTTATCTCTGAAGCTGTCTTTAATTCTTGTCGCATGATGATGTACCGGTTGATTTGTCAAGACATTTGAGTAATCTTACAAGCCGGCAAATACAATCCGGAGGAGGCGACTGATGATACACGAA
Organism: Elusimicrobiota bacterium; assembly: GCA_016208085.1. Classification (GTDB taxonomy): domain Bacteria; phylum Elusimicrobiota; class Elusimicrobia; order Elusimicrobiales; family UBA9959; genus JAHJSU01. The sequence continues at coordinate 61,016 of JACQYT010000092.1, forward strand.
GTAATGCATATGTGTGCCTTTACAAGGAAAATGAGGCGTAGAGGGCGGAACGTAATCAATCACCGGGGCTGGGGGTTCGGGACAGGGTTTGCAGGCATCCTGATTCGGATTTGACAAAAACGCTATAGCATTTTTAATAAAATTGGTAATATCGGCTTCCCAGTCCAGTATTCTCTGAGCCAGATCGACCTTATGATAGGTTAGATCAGCATAACGTTGCTCTGATCTTTTAATATTGGCGTTATGATCGGCGATATCTTTTTCCAGCCTATCATGCCATTTAATAAGATTGTTGTACGTAGCAAGACATTTTTCATTAACTGGTCCGTTGGGGCAATCTTTTTTATAAGCCTCGACGGCAGCATTATATTTATCCACTTCTTGACGCAATTCCACGGCGTGCTGATTTGCCGCTGCCACTTCGGAATACAACGTGCTATCCACGGGATTCAGAGCATATGCCGCAGCGAGTAACGAACCCCTGACGGTTTCCACATCGCCCCAGTTTGCCAACAATCGATATGCTGTTGGATTCTCATGCTGTTTAAGAAGGGGGGGATAGATTTGGCCGTTTTTATAAACCTGACTATTCAAAATGCGTGGATGATATGGACCATAAAAATATCCCGCGGCAGGTTTTGAAAATACTTTATCGGTGTTTAGTGGAGCGCCTTTACTCGGATTGAAACTTTTTATAATATCGCCGGCAATTTTAGGATATGGAACATATGGTTGAGGGAAATTTTTCTCCTGGGCGGCTTTCAAGAATTCTGTCGGATTCAGTCCCTGATCGAAATTGGGATTATACTTTTGCGCATAAACCCCGGCTGAAAAGAACGTTAAGATTACCGCAACAAACATTACACGTTTCATCATTTCCTCCGTACTATCATTAATTCACTGCGTCGCTATTCCGTTGATTTCGGATAAACTTAAACTCTGCCGAGCTGGAACTTATTCCCATGGTGAAGCCGGATTAGGGTCCGACGGTGGATACTCCCCGGCCCAAAAATTCCGGAGATTACATTGAGGGATAATATACTATAGCATCGGGGAATAAAACAGGCAAGGGTATTTAAGCCCGGACGCCCATAGGCCCAAAGACCCAGGCCTGGCAGCCGGACCGGGCGGGACCCTGTAGGCCGCGGGGAGAACGCGGGAAATCCGCGTTTTATTCAGCCGAGGATGGGTTTCAGGAAGCCGTTGTGCTTTTTGATCAGGGCGCGGGCTTTTTTCAGGCCGAGCTTCATGCGGGCCATGACGATGGCGGTTTTCACGTCGTTGCGCGTCAGCTCCAGCAGCCTGCGCGCTTCCTTGAGGCGCGCCCTACCCACGGACGCCGTAATGCGTTCCGCCCTTAAGACCAGCTTGCGGGAGGTGGTCTTCACATCCACCATCCAGTTCCTGTAAACCTTCCCGCTTATCACCATCGCCGACGTGGAAAGCATATTCAAGGCCAGCTTGGTGGCTGTGCCCGACTTCATCCGTGTGGAACCCGAGATAGGTTCCGGGCCGACGTCCAGCGCCACGATAATGTCTGCCTCGGGCGGTCTTTCCTTCGGATTGCACGTTATAAGCGCCGTTCCCGCGCCCGCCTTTTTTCCCGCCCGCAGCCCGCCTTTAACGTAAGGCGTTACGCCGCTGGCGGCTATGCCTATGACCGCGTCGCCTTTATCAGCCAGCGCTGCTATCTCCCGCCGCCCGTTTTCAAAAACATCCTCCGCGCCTTCCTTTGAGCGGAACACCGCCGTTTTCCCGCCGGCCATCAGCGCCCGGAACCGGGAAGGCCCCACGCCGTAGGTGGGAGGGAGTTCCGCGGCTTCAAGCACTCCCAGACGGCCGCTCGTGCCGGCCCCGATGAAGAAAACGCTGCCGCCGCGCAAATAGACTTTTGAGACGAGCCGGGCGGCTTTTTCTATGCTCGGTATGGCTTTTTTAACCGCTTTATGCACCAGGGCGTCCTCATAGTTCAGTTTTTCAAGGACCTTTCTTAACGGGATGCGATCGAAGTCGCGGGTGCGGGGGTTGTTAGCCTCGGTGGGCAGCCTGGAATAGGCGATGAATTTTTTATTCATAGACCGGAGCCGTCTCATAAACCGGAGCCGCTTCGTCGTCCGGCAGCTCTTCCGGCGGCCTGGGCTCTCCGTAGACCGGCGCGTCGGACGGTTCCTCCGTGACCGCGGCGGTGGAATGTTCCACTATGACCGGGAGCCTCGGGTTCTTGAACCAGTCGAATATTTTCCTTACGTTATACTTCGTGACTATCTCCGCGCCGAAGCCTTTGGCTTCCACCATGATGGTGACGTTGGCCTTGCCGCAGGCGCTTTTGGCTATGTCGTTCAATAACTGGAATTCCTTGTACTGCTTGGCGCGGTTGGCGCCGGCTATCATCAGCAGCGGCCTTTTGCCGTAGGCGTAAAGCGGGTTGACCGACAGCACGTCGTTGACGTTCAGGACCGGAGAGATGGCCGCGGCCATGGAGATATCGGGATGGATGGCCGCCGCTTTTATGGCGAGATTGGCGCCCATAATGGAGCCGACAAGGATTATCCTGTCGCCGGTGACGCTGTTGGTGGACAGGTAGGCAATCGCGGCTTCCACATCCCTTATCATCTTGTTGAATTCGTTATTGGAGCCGCTTATGGCGAAAGCTTTGTAGGTCGTGGTGGAACCGTTCGGCATCACGAAGCTCAAGCCGTGGCCCCTGAGGTCCATTGCAAGGTAGCCGTAGCCGTAGCGTTTCAGGTAATCGAACCAAAAGTTCCATTCGGTCAGATCGCTCTTCTGGCTGTGGATAAGCACTGCGGTCGGCGACGATTCTGCGGCCTTGAGGTAGCGGGCGTTCAGTTTCCAGCCGTCGTCGGCGGTGAGGGTTATGCGTTCTTCTAGGCGGGGCTCATGGGCGTTCTGTCCGTCTAAAGCGGACGCCGGCAAAAGAAGCGCAAGAAAAAGCAATGCGTGGGGTTTCATTATTTGATTAGAGGATAGCAGGTGGTAGATATTACGCAGCAGGCAGGGTTTTAAAGGAATATCGCCCCTACCTGCCACCTACTACCTACTTGCTTGCCCTATTCCACCAATTCCCCCGGCTCAAACCATAATTTTATTTCCCGCTCCGCATCCTCGGCGTTGCCGGAGGCGTGGACTACATTCTCGAATTGGCCGCGCGTAGTTATCCTGCCGAAAGTTCCCCTGATGGTGTCGGGGGCGGCTTGCTCCGGGTTGGTGGCCCCGACCACGCCTCTGACGGCTTTTATGGCGTCTTCGCCCCGGTAGACAAGGGCCAGCACCCGGCGGTTGGATACGCCGTGAAAATCTCCGCGGATGTATTTTATCAGTTCTTCAAAAAAGGGCTGGTCTTTTAAAAGCGCGTAATGTTCCCTGGCCAGTTTTTCCGTGACCGAAACCACTTTCGCCCCGATAAGCTCAAAGCCGGCATTATCCAGCCGGTCTATGGAAAGGCCCGCGAGCCTTCTCCTCATGCCGTCGGGTTTTATGAGTATAAGCGTTTTTTCCATTGTATTATTCTACATTTTTGGAAATAAATAAAAAAGCGGCCCTTGTTTTACCCGTCAATAATCTTGTAAAATTTCAACTGCCGTGTTTATACCGTTTTAAGCGTATTAGTTTAACGGGGGATTTATGCCCAGAGTAATGGTAGTTGACGACGAAAAAGACGTCGTGTTCCTGATAAAAGTGCTGATGGAGCGCGAGCAGTTTGAAGTGCTGGAGGCTTATAACGGGCTTGAAGCCTACAATAAGCTTACCTCTTCCGGCCCCGGCAAAATAATCCCGGACGCTATTATCCTTGATATCATGATGCCGGAAATGGACGGCTACACCTTCCAGTCCAAGCTTCAGGAGCTGGACGAACTGCGCCATATTCCCATCATCATCCTCACGGCCAAGGGACAGATGAAGGATCTTTTTGAACTGTCTTCCAATATCTTCGCTTTTGTTGAAAAACCGTTCGAGCCCAAAAACCTCGTAAAAATCGTAAAGGACGCCTTAGGAAGCGTAAAGAAATAACCGAAGCATTTGGAGGCACAGTAACGGGGACACACCTTGCTGCAAGGTGTGTCCCCTGCAAGGCGCGACGACGATGGTGTAGCTGTGCTACATTGAGGAGGAGCAACGCAGCAGCTTTACGCTTCCTTAGGGCTCGTTAAAAAATAACTGACCGTTTTTGGACGCTGATGCATCCCGTCTGTCTGCGTTGCTCGTCGCTTACATACTCTACGAGTATGCTCGCTCCTCGCGCCTTGCCAGTCGAGCGCCTCAGCGCCCAAAATTCGTTCATTTATTTCCTAACGAGCCCTTAGCATCAAAAAAATGAGTCAAACCGCGCTGACCGAAATAATAGCCCACAACTACTCAAAAATACAGAATTTCAGGGACAGGGGCATAGACCCGTTCCCTCACCGTTTCACAATAACGCATAAGATAGCCCAGGCGCGCCGGCTTTCGGCGGACACGCAGGTCGTCTGCGCCGGCCGCATGATACTTATGCGCGTGATGGGCAAGGCCACTTTCGCCCATATCAAGGACGGCACCGGGAAGATACAGATCTATGTGAAAAAGGACGCCGTGGGCGAAGAAGCCTACGAAATGTTCAGAAAAAACAACCATGTGGGCGACTTCCTGGGCGTTGACGGCAAGCTGTTCCTGACCCACACCAACGAACTTACGATAAACGCCGCGAAACTGACGGTCCTGTCCAAATCGGTAAGGCCGCTTCCGGAGAAGTGGCACGGCCTTACGGACCCGGAGACCCGCTACCGCGAAAGATACCTGGACCTCATCTCCAACGACGAGGTCAGGGATATCTTCGTTAAAAGGTCGCGGATAATCTCAGGCTTACGCCAGGTACTGGACGCCGGCGGCTACCTTGAAGTGGAGACGCCCGTGCTGGGCGCCCAGGCCGGAGGCGCTGCGGCGCGGCCTTTTATCACTTTTCACAACATTTACAAAAGCGAACTCTACATGCGCATAGCATTGGAACTGCCGTTAAAAAAGCTGATTGTCGGCGGTTTTGACGGCGTATACGAGATAGGCAGGGTGTTCAGGAACGAGGGCATAGACACGCGCCATAATCCGGAGTTCACCATGCTTGAGGCTTACAGGGCCTATAGCGATTATAACGGCATGGCCGCCCTGGTGGAACAGATGTTTGCGCGCTGCTCCGAACTCCTGGGGGTTGAAACCGTTGACTATAACGGCATGAAGATAAACGTAAAGCCTCCGTTCGCGCGGATATCGCTGCCGGACGCCTGGAAGGCCGGGACTGGGGAAGATTTACATAATATCCTTTCGGGCAAATCTTTCGACCGGGAAAATCTGCGCAGGCTGGCCGATAGACTGCATATTGAGCACGGCGGAGACACGCCCTCGGCCAAGATCTTCGAGCGCGTCTTTGATTTGAAGATACAGGCGGACCTCCAACAGCCCGCCTTTGTGATGGATTATCCGACCGCCGTCACGCCGCTGGCCAAATGCCGGGCCGGCGACCCGGCGATAGTGGAACGCTTTGAGTTCTTCGCCGGGCACGAGGAAATCGCGAACGCCTACACCGAGCTGAACGACCCCCAGGACCAGAAAGACAGGCTTCTTGAACAATTGCGCCAGCGCGACGAGGAAAAGAATTCCGAAACCGACGCGCTGGACAAGGATTTCATAGAAGCCATGGAATACGGTATGCCGCCAATGGGTGGAATAGGGATAGGCATAGACCGCCTGGCGATGCTTTTTTCCGGCAAACCGTCCATAAGGGAAGTAATATTTTTCCCGCTGTTAAAGCCGGGAGACGATAGGGTATAGGGTAGAGGGTTTAGGGTATAGGGTAAGGAGTTCCTTATTTTTGTACCCTCTACCCTCTACCCTCTACCCTCTACCCTTTTTTATGTCCGCTGAATTTTTCATAGCCTACCGTTACCTGAAAGCCAAAAGAAAGGGCCTTTTTTCCATGGTCACCACCGTCATAGGCATAGCCGGCGTGGGGCTGGGCGTGGCCGCGCTTATAGTGACGCTTTCCATCATGAACGGCTTCCAGTCCGATATCAAAAAAAAGATAATAGACGCGCAGGCGCATATAGTCGTCTACGGTTCCGTAACAACGGATGATTACGCCGCCTTTTCGGCCCGCCTTAAAAAACAGGCCCATTTTGCTGCTTACGCCCCTTTCGTGCTGGGCCAGGGGATACTCACTTTTGACAACCGCTCCGCGGGCGTGGTGATGAAAGGCCTTGAGCCCGAGAGCGAATTTAAGATTAACAACCTTAAAAACTACCTGGTGGACGGGTCCTGGGCGGCTCTGGGGCAGGCTAAGCCCGGCGAGCCGCCGGCCCTGTTCCTGGGAGAGGAACTGGCCAAGAACCTGGGCGCCTGGACGGGGAACGAGGTTATACTGGTCTCGCCCAAACCGGCTCTCACCGGCATGGGCATCCTGCCCAGGATGAAAAAATTCAAGGTGGCCGGCATTATTCGCACCGGCTATTACGAGTTTGACAATACGATGGCTTACTGCGGACTCTCGGCCGCGTCCGATTTCTTCGGCTTGGCCGGCGGCATAAACGGCATGGGTGTAAAGCTTGACGACATAAACCGCGCGAAAGAAAGCGCCGGCGCCCTGAAAAAAGAGCTGGGTTTCGGCTATACGGTAAAGACCTACGCGGACATGAACCGGACGCTTTTTGCGGCGCTGCATCTTGAAAAATTCGTGATGTCGCTGGTGCTGGCGCTTATAATACTCGTGGCCACCTTCAATATAGCCTCCAACCTGCTGATGATGAGCGTTGAGAAGCTGCGCGACATAGGCGTTTTGCGCGCGATGGGCGCGGGGCCCGCTTTCGTGCGGAAAATATTTTTCTGGGAGGGGAACCTGATAGCCCTGAGCGGCATAACGCTGGGCGTTCTGCTCGGCGTCGGGCTGTCGGTGTTTATCGCCGCCTATCCGGTGGTGGAACTCCCGTCCGACATCTATTACGTGACCAGGGTGCCTGTGGAGCTGAAAATAAGGGACCTCCTGGCGACGGCGCTGGTCAGCTATCTCTTATGCATGCTGAGCGCCATCTATCCGGCCGTGCGCGCCTCAAAAATAAGCCCGGTGGACGCGATACGCTATGGATAAGGCGCAGATGGTCACAGATGGGAAGACGCAGGTTAGGCTCTGTGACAGAATAGGATGGACATTTGGATGAGTCGATTTTGGAGCGAGCCGAAGCGGCGTGAAGCGACACGTACTATACGTACGTTAGCGGAATGCCGCAAAGGCGCAGCCCAAAAGCGGCCAGCCAAATGGCTATCCTTAACACAGATTCATGGATAAAATAGTTCATATAGAAGACCTGGGCAAGACTTACGTGCAGGGGCACGAGCAGATACTCGTGCTTGAAAATATAAATTTCGATATAAAAGCCGGGGAGTTCGTGGCGCTGCTCGGCCCTTCGGGTTCCGGTAAGTCCACTTTCCTGAACCTTGTCGGCGTCCTGGACGACTGCTACAGCGGGTCCATAACTCTTTTCGGGTCCCGCCTTGAGCCTTTGAGCGAGGTGAAAAAAGCGGAGCTGCGGCGGCGCAACATCGGCTTTGTTTTTCAGTTCGATTCCCTGCTGCCGGAATTCACCGTGCTTGAAAATATAGACATGCCGGCGCGCATCATGGGCCGGAGCGACGCCGGCGCGGCCATGGCGCTTTTAAAGCGTTTCGGGCTTGAAATGATAGCGCATAAATTCCCGATGGATATCTCGGGCGGGGAAAAACAGCGCGCGGCGATCCTCAGAGCTCTGAGAAATAAGCCCGGGCTTGTGATAGCCGACGAGCCTACGGGAAACCTGGACAAGCATAACGCCAGGATAGTCCTGGACGATCTTAAAAAGGTCAACGCGGCTGGCGCGGCCGTGCTTATGGTCACGCACAACGAGGAAGCCTCCGCCTACGCGGATAGGGTGTTCCACCTGTCGGGCGGCCGTATTGCGGAAACTAAAGTAGATGGTAGGTAGTAGGACCCCAGTCCCACAGGGCCCTTGACAAAATTTATATATCTGGTAGAAATTAAGTAAGGCCATGAAGACAAAAAGACTGTTAATTGCCGCGGTCTTTCTATTACCGCTTTCCGGCGGCCCGGCTTTTTGCGCTTCCGGTCATAACCCCGGTTCGGCCGCTTCAAGATTTGATTCCACCATCATGCTTCAGGGGTTCCACTGGATGTCCTGGAAGACCTCCCCCTGGTGGAGCACGGTGGCAAACAAGACCGGCGATATGTCCAGGGCTGGGATAGACCTGATCTGGCTGCCGCCTTCTTCCGATTCCGCCAGCGATGAAGGCTATTTGCCCAGAAGGCTGGAAATACAGAACTCTAGGTACGGCTCCTCGGTAGAACTGACCTCAGCCATCTCCGCTTTGCACGCCGCCGGCGTGCGTGTCGTGGCCGATATAGTCGTCAACCACCGCGTGGGCACAAAGAACTGGGCCGACTTCACCGACCCGGCGTGGGGCCCGGATTCAATCTGTTCCGACGACGAGTGGGGCAAGGGCGTTGGCGCGCCGGACACCGGCAAGGGCGTAGCATTCGCGCGCGACATTGACCACACCAGGCCGTATGTCCGCCAGAGCGTAACCGGCTGGATGAAATGGCTCAGGACTTCGGTAGGCTACGATGGCTGGCGCTACGATTTTGCCCGGGGCTACGATTCCAAATATATGCTGATGTTCAACAGGGCCACAAAGCCGGTTTTCGCGGTGGCCGAGATCTGGGACGATCTGGACCTGAACAACACGGACCCGCACAGGCAGGCTTTGTGCAGCTGGATGGATTCGGTCAACGGTGAGATAAAAGTTTTTGATTTCACGACCAAGGGCATACTCCAGGCCGCCGTTTCTTCCGGTCAGTACTGGCGGCTGAAGGACTCAAGCAACCGCCCTTCCGGCCTTATCGGCTGGTGGCCGGACAATGCCGTGACTTTCGTGGATAATCACGATACCACCGTCAGCGCGGGTTCCTCCAGGGGCTGGCCTTTCCCCTCCGACAAGATAATGCAGGGCTACGCCTATATCCTGACCCATCCCGGGATCCCGTGCCTCTTCTGGTCCCATTTCTTCGACTGGGGCCTGAAAGACGAAATAACGAAGCTGTCCAAACTCAGGAAGTCCCTGAAAATCAATTCATCCAGCGCTGTGAACATTATACAGGCCTCGCAGAACATCTACACCGCCTCCATAGACAACAAGTTGGTCGTCAAACTCGGCTACCTGGACTGGGACCCCGGTTCCGCCTGGACCCTGGCCGCCCAGGGCAACGGCTACAAAGTCTGGACGAATAAATAACTCCCCTAAAATCCTCGGCTCTTTAAATCGGCGTCGCCGTGGGCTCGGCTTTACAGCTAAAAAATTAATAGGACCCTGCCGGAGTCGAGGGTAAATTCCCTGTGCGCTCCAAGACCGGGTTTTGAGGAAGAAGCCCGTGGTCTTCCGCCGGCGTGCGAACTCGCCTCGCACATAGTGCGAGGCTCAAACATTCACCGCCGTTTCCTAATGATAGAAATCCGCTCCAGACCACAGGCTTAAACCCGGAAGGGAGCGCACAGGGAACCCACCCTCGCCTCCAGCCCAAATAAAAATAAATGGCGATTTTCCGGCGGGGAATAAACTTCCGTATGCAAATCCCCCTTACTTTGCTAAAAGGGGGATAGTGTAAAAGGCGCCAGGCGCCTTTTACACTGCTTGCTTTGCCCACGGCTTATATATTTAAATATCTGAACTATGTATCAGAAACACTGGGACCTTAAGAAACTGCCTTTTGAAAATACACCTGACACCGAATTTTTCTTTGAATCGGAAAAGCATAAGGAGGCTTTTTCAAGGCTCGCTTATGTCATAGAAGAAAAAAAATCGTGCGCGGCCCTGACCGGAGCTTACGGCACCGGCAAGACGCTGGTGCTGAAGGCTCTGGAACTGGAATTCAAAAAAAAGGGGTATGTCTTTTCCTTTGTGAATAATCCGCGCCTGGACGACCTGGGGCTTTTAAAAATGATCCTGCATAATTTCACCGGCTACAACGTGCCGCCGCGCAAGGAAGACGTGCTGATGGGGATAGAAAAATTCCTGCGCGACACCTACCAGGACGGCAAGCATGTGGTGGCGGCCATAGACGAGGCGCAGCTTATAGACGACATTTCGGTGTTCGAGGAACTGCGGCTTTTGCTTAATTTCCAGACCGAAACCCGCTTCCTGATAACGCTTTTGCTGGCGGGCCAGCCGGAACTTAACGGGAAGCTCGACGCCAATAAGCAGTTCAGCCAGCGCATAGTCTTAAGCTATAACCTGGCTCCGCTGGATTTTGAAGAGACAAAAGAATACATGGACCACCGCCTGAAGATTGCCGGGCTTAAGGAAAACATATTTGATGCCGAGGCGCTTGAAACGGTCTTTGAGCGCTCGGGCGGCATACCCAGGTGGATAAACAATATCTCGAATATGAGCATGCTGACGGCTTTTTCAAAAGGCGAACAGCGCATCGGCGCAGAAATAGTCATCGAGGCGATAGAGAGCAGCAAATAAGGCGGGGTATAGGGTAAGGAGTTTCTGAATATGAACATCCTGGGCATTGGCGCTCACCCGGACGATCTTGAATTCGGCTGCGGCGGGCTGTTTTATAAATTATCCGCCAGAGGCCATAAAATAAACATGCTGGTTATGACAGGCGGCGATATAGGCGGCAACCCCGGCGCGCGCAAGGTCGAACAGGAAAAAGCCGCCGGCCTGCTTAAAGCGGAGTTGTTCTGGGGGGGGTTCAGAGATACGGAGGTTCCGATGAGCCGGGAAATCATCCAGACCGCGGAGCGCCACATAGCGCTTGTGAAACCGGATCTCATCCTGGTCAACTACGGCGACGACACGCACCAGGACCACCGCAATGTTTCAAGAGCGGTTGTAACGGCGGCCCGCTATAGGAAGAATATCCTCTTCTATGAAGTGCCTACCACCATGAATTTCGTGCCGACCATCTTCTCCGATATCGGCGGCGTGATAAACAAAAAAGTGCGGCTTTTAAAATGCCACTGTTCACAGATCTACAGGACCAGGGTCAAAAATCTCTCCATCATAGAGAGCGCCAGGAGCGCGGCGGTATTCAGAGGCTATCAGGACCGGCTGAAATACGCCGAAGGATTCGTGCCGCAGCGCCTGTTGCTGGACTTCATACTTAAACGCTGATGAGCAAAAAGGGAAAATCGGTCGCCTTTTTAAGCCTGGCGGCGCTGCTGGTCATGCTGCCGCCCGGCGGTTTTTCCGCCTGGACCTGGGTGGAGGGCCTGCGCTGGTTCTACCTTTTCCTTATCGCTTCGCTGATCGCGCTTGTGTTCTCCCCGCTGACCTCCCTGCTTGCGTGGCGCATAGGCGCCGTGGACCTGCCGGGCGAACGAAAAATCCATACGGAACCGGTGCCGCGCGTAGGAGGGCTCGCCGTCTACGCCGCTTTTATCTGTACGGTGTTCAGAAACCAGCAGTTTTCAGAGGAGGTCCTGGGCATAATGCTGGGCGGTTCGGTGATATTCGCTCTCGGCTTCATGGACGACTGGAAACAGCTGTCCGCGAAGACCAGACTGGTATGGCAGGCGGCGGCTTCGGTTATAGTGGTGCTTTTCGGCTTGCGTCTCAGCTTCGCGCTGCAACTCCCGTTCGGTTACTGGATCTCCTGCGTCCTTTCCGTTCTATGGCTGGTGGGCATAACCAACGCGTTCAATTTCATGGACGGCATAGACGGCCTCGCCTCCAGCATGGGCGCGGTCTGCGCGCTTTTGTTCCTGGGTATAGGCTGGAATTCCAGCCAGTATCCGCTGTCTTTCATGTCGGCGGCGCTGGCCGGCGCCTGCGCGGGTTTTTTGAGGATCAACTGGCGGCCGGCCCGGGCTTTCCTGGGCGACTGCGGCTCCACCTTCATAGGTTTCATGCTCGGCTGCCTGGCCCTTTACGGCAGCTGGGCCACCAATAACCCGGTCGTGGCGTTTTCAACCCCGCTGCTGGTGCTGGGTATACCGATCTTTGACCTCATCTATACCACGGTCTCAAGAATAAGGAACGGACAGGTAAACAATATCGGGGAATGGCTGGAATACACCGGCAAGGACCATTTCCATCACAGGCTGATGAAGCTGGGCCTGAGCGTGGGGGGCACGGTCGGTTTTATAACGCTTTTAAATATCTGCCTGGGCTTGAGCGCCTGGACCATGCGGCATACGGCCTCCACGCTGGGCACCTGGTTCTTAATGGCCCAGAGCCTGATAATCTTCGCCATAGTGGTGGCGCTGATGCTTCTGGGCAGGGAGAGGACAAAAGAAAGGGTAGAGGGGAGAGGGTAGAAGGTGTGGAAAAGATAAGAAACTATTTATCTTTCGGCTTCTTCCCTGACCGGCGTAGCGCAATTTTAAGGCGTTCATTTGCAAAATACACAGCTATAGTTGTTTGACAGGCGAACGAACGCCCGAAAATTGCTGCAATTTTCGGGTTTATGAAAGAAACAGTTATAGTGAAAACAGCCGTTCGCATGCTGGACGCGGAGCTTTTCCAGCCGTTCACCATCTCAAGCGGAAGCCATAAGACGCTTGAAAACGCGCTTTTGGGCGTACGGACCCGGGAGGGGATATGGGGCTGGGGCGAAGCCGCGGTGGCGCCGCATATCACGGGGGAAACCCAGAAAACCACTTATCTGAACCTGGCAAGGACCGCCGAATGGCTTAAGGGCAGGGACATAGCGGATTACATGAAGCTTTTTGTCCGGCTTGAAGATGCTCTGGAATCAAACCGCGCGGCTTTGGCCGCTTCCCAGATGGCGCTTTTGGACGCCCTGGCCCGGACGCTTAAGAGGCCGCTGTGGCGGCTTTACGGCGTAAAGCCGGTTCCAGTGCGGACTGATATAACCGTCGTCATAGGCGCCGAAGCCCGGGCTTATGAGTTCGCCGCGCGCTGGCGCAAGCGGGGATTTTCAATATTCAAGATAAAGACCGGCGCAGACACGGATTCGGACCTTGCGCGGATCCTGGCGGTCAAAAAAGCCGCGCCCGGCGCCCGTGTATACCTGGACTTCAACGGCGCTTATGACGCCCGCACCGCCGAGCGTTTCGTAAAACGGCTTGAGCAGAAAGGCGTCAGGCCGTGCGTCATAGAGCAGCCTGTGGCGAAGGGTGATGATGAGGGGCTGGGTTATCTCTCAAGGCGGCTTAATATCCCGGTCTGCGCCGATGAGAGCGTCTATTCGGTGTCCGACGCGGTGCGCCTGATCAAAAAAAAGCGGGTCACCGCCGTTAATATAAAACTTGCCAAACTGGGGCTGCTGCGCGCCAGGGAGGTCTGGGCGCTTGCCAGGGCTGCAAGCGTAAAACTCATGATGGGCGAAATGCTTGAGACGGAACTGGCTTCGACCTGCGCGGCGCAATTCGCGTCGGGGCTTGGCGGCTTTGACTTTGTTGATCTTGACGCGCCGTTCTTTATAAAACAAAAAGCGATGAAAGGGGGGCGGCATATCTTATCAAACGGCGTCTATGACATAAAAAGCATAAAGGCCGGCATAGGCTATACGCCGTTACAGAAGGATAAAGGATGAAGGCTTAAGGGCTTTTTTCCACTCTTTTGAATTTTTCGGGATAGCAACCAGCGTTCATGAAAAGCAAGATTTTATTGTTTGTCTGCGCGTTTCTATTTTCCGCCGGCGCGCGGGCGCAGTACAATTATTCCTTCCCGGAGGAGATGGAGCCGCTTGAGGAAGCGCCCAAGAAGGCGGCTCTTCCCCGCTTTTACCGCTACTATTACGCCGTCGGCGGCGGGGTTTCCGCGCCGGTCGGCGGGCGCTGGGGGGATAAAGACGCGGGGTTCAAATCATCCCCGGCCTGGTCTTTCGCAGCCGCCAAAAAAGTTGACGATCTCCTGAGTTACGGGATTGAATCCTCATACGACACGGGATACAGACACAGGACGCTTCCGGAGATGAGCGTGCGTCTGTTTTCCTTTACGCCGTTCATCAGGGCCGCTCGCCGCTACGGGGGCAGCGCTTATTATGCGGTCCTGGGCGCGGGAATTTATCACTGGAGCCAGCCCGCATTCGGTTCCGCCGGGACCGGGCGTCCCTCGGGTTCCGGTTCAAGCCTCGGCGTCAATATAGGCGGCGGCGCCCTCTACCCTTTCGGCGGCGGCCTGAAGGTCGGTTTCGATCTGCGCTGGCACCACCTCTTTTCGGTCAACAGCGGTAATTTTGAAGCGGACCTGATTAATAATATCGTTGGGACCATCGTGTTCTGTTACGGGTTTATAAACAGCCCTTGACAAGTCATCTAAGAATATTACCAAAGGAATGATGTCATCATCGGCAGTTTCTTTTTCTTTTTTGCTTCTTTTTTCTTTTTGTGAATTCATGTGGATAAGGTTTGAATGACAAAGGGGAACTGGTCCTGCGGGTCAACCGCCGCATCTACAGTGTCAGCAGGGAAGGGACGCCGCGCCTGGAAGCCGAACTGCCCGTCTACAAAGGCCGGCACCGCAGCGTAGAGACCATACGCCCCGACATTCATTTAAATATCAGGATGCCGGACCCCGGCAAGATAAAATAAACCAATATGAAATCTAATACCGGGCAAATGATCTTGTTGTTTGCGTGTTTTTGGCTGTTGGCCGGCTGTGAAAAGACCGCGCAGCGCATGCAACCGGAGATCAAGCGGCTTGACGAGTCGGTAAAGTATTCAATCCCAGACAGATGGCAGGTAATGAAACAGCAGAACACCGCTGATATAAAAAAAGCGCTTTATTTTATACCTTATCCGCCCGCTGACGGTACCCGGCATAGCGCCAACGCATTTATTATTATCCGGCATTGTCCGGTTGAACTGAAGGTCAGGGAGCTGGATGTCGGCGCTTACCATAACGCCGCGGAGGGATATATAATCGTTAACGATGTAATGGACAGCGATAAATGGCGAACGGTCCTGTCTGAAGCGCATGATGAGGTGCCATATATGTTTATGGAGCGATTCGGCAGTTGGCAGGGTGTAAGCGTTTATTTCAATATAACATTTCCATTGATGAAGGAAAAAGACGCAGATTGGCACAAAAAAATAGCAGATGAGTTCAACCAGACAGTTAAATCGCTGGAAATTCTAAAATGACATCCAAAAGAGGGGACAGGGGACGCTGATGAAAGTATGAATGTTTCGCAATGACACGCTTAGAAGGAGAGCGGCGGCCGGGCGGTGGAAAAGCCAGGGAAAACGCGGGTTGTCAGGGGATGTCAGTCGGCCGGGGCGGGGGGATCAATGAATTTTCGTGCAATGTAAATTAACAGCCTGTTGGCCCCTACCCCGACCGGATAGCATATAAGCATTGCTTGAATGAATACAGTCAATCCCACCATCAGATAGGAAGTAAAAAAAGCCGGCAGATTGGCGGCAAAGTTCGAAAAAAATTCAAAATGACCGTTCAGCAAGCCGTCTATCTGGTTGTCCACGAGATAATGCATCGTCAAGCCAAGCAATATTGGCGCGGCGATCTCCAATAACCTGTGCAGAAGAGCAGAATGCCGTCGCTGCGCCATCACACTGATAGCGACGATAAGTATCGGGGCGCAAATATACGCAATGGAATAGAGATACATATGATCGGTCATTGCGGAGATCCATGGTGTATCGCCAGGGCTGCTCAAGACCGAAAATGGATGAAGCCCCATCATATCCACAACAAATACCAGCATGAAGGCTGTAACCAACTGAAGAAACCGGATGGCAAGCTTCAATGCCGAAATTCGCTCCGGTATTACTGGGCGTGTCTCCGGAATATGCGCGGCCAAATCAGCGGCCTGCCGCTTTTTCCGCCGCCATAATCGCCATACGCTGACAAGCCATGGAATGCAGCCTAAGATCGTTGTGGTGAGCAACAGAAGCGAAAGGGATCTTCTGGAAGTCGATTCCAAAAGCCCGTATTTTCTTGCCGCAAATATGTGAGCGCCGGCCGCATATGCCCAGCCAAGCATCGGTATAACAAGAGGGCGGTAAATTATCCTACCGCCGTTATTGGCCTGAACGCTGCTCCACCAGATAAAATATGCGAAGTAAAGGCTTGCCGCCAGGGGAAATATAGGATAAGCCAATATGTAGATAAACGCCCAGTATATTGCGTCCGCCAATCCCTGCATTATTTTCAGCGGTTTAATGGTGGCAAGGGATTCCGGCGTGCCGATTTTATCCAAAACCCATTCATATTCGGAAGAAGGATAATAATCCCGGAAAGATATGCCCTTTTTTCGCATCAGGGCAATCAATAGAGAAACTGCACCTTTTGCCTCCGGGCCGAAATAGCGCAGCGCGTTTGCGGCCTTTACAGGATTTACGGCCTTATCATTATCCTTTAGTTCCTCTATCAAGACCGGCAGGGCCTCCTTTTTGGCGCCGATATCCTTCTCAGCCAGGAGCTCTGCCCCCATATGTCGTTGAAATGCGTCCTTATTGCAAAGCCATGTCCTCAAGTCCGCCAAAACCGCATTGTGAAGTTCGGCCTCAAATTCCGCAGCGCGGCTGGGTTTCCGGCCCGTGGGGGACAGTTTCGCTTTAAAGAAAACGTTCGTCCTTGCCAGAGCCTCCGCCGCGCTGTACCGCACGAACTTGTCCGGGTCATAAAGGCGTTTCTTCAATGCCTTGATGATCGCTTTCCGCTCGTCTTCGGTACAGAGGCATTGTCTGCCATAATTGCCAAGATATTCCGCGGCAAATTTGCGGACCTCCGGATTTTTATCCTCCACCTGTTTTAATGACAGGGCTATATGTTCGTGAGTGTACCAGTCATCCGCATAAAGCGAAGCAGGGGCGGTTGTCAGGATAAGAAATCCGCAAACAATTATTCGTTGAATGGCGAATGGCATATTGCTGCGCCTTGTCATAGCGTCAACGGCAGGTATGGCTACAGGAAACTTTGGAAAGTCGGATAAATTGACGCATAAGTCTCCCGTGTTAGAATATTATGCACAATTCACTATTGTAGTGCAAATGTTTTAACGCTGAAGCAGCAATTCCGCGGTCGTTTGCGGAATTGCTGTATCCCGCTGTTGCCCCTTGACTATATACCATATATGTGATATACTATAAATGTAATATTTCTCACGGGCTGCAAGTAAGGAAGGAATAATGGGTAATCAGCTAAATTATGAAATCGAGTTTTATAAAAAAGCGGGCGCTGAACGATCGCCAGTGGATGATTACCTTGATACAATGCCGGAGAAACACCGGCAAAAAGCTATGGCTATCATGGCCAGGCTTGAGGAAGAAGGGCCAAATTTGAAACGTCCGCATGCCGATGTTCTGCGGGGGAAGATCCGGGAACTGCGTTGTGGATTCTATACTTTTGAACACGGATTTTTATATTTCTTCTGGAATAAGACTATTGTAATTACCAGGGATTTTTAAAAAAGACGCGGGCTGTCCCGGGAGGCGAGATTACAAGCGCGGAACAAGCAATGAGTGAATGGACCAAACGAAACAAAGTTTAGATCTGAGGGGAATATTATGAAAATGACAAATAAGAAAAGAACTTTCCGTGACAGGCTCCATGAGGAAATGAAGAAGCCTGGATTTAAAGAGGGTTTTGAGCAGTATTACCTGGAAGCGGTTATTGCGGAAAAGATCGTAGAGATGCGGGAACATCAGCATATGACCCAGGTTCAATTGGCTAAAGCAATTGGAACGGGACAGGGCGCAATTTCGCGTATTGAGAGCGGAGAGCAAAATCTTACCTTTGGTATGCTTAAAAAGATTGCCGGCGTTTTAAAGTGTCGGGTAATTGTGGATTTAAGACCAGCTTAACCTAATGAGCGCGAAGCCCCGCCCGGCCGGACCCGCGCCGGCGGCGGCTCCTGGAGCAAAGGGCAGCAGCTACCTTTTAGGCACGGCGGCGACACCGACTGGGCTACCTTGCGGTCCTAAGCCCAAAGTCTGTCAGCCCGGCGTTATTATCACACATCGGGCTGCCGCCGCGGACGCCTTCGCCGCGGGTGGCGGCGAGTTGAGCGTCTTAGTAACCACAGTGATAAAGCCGGTTCAGTCGTCCTTCGGATCCCACCAGTCTATAACAATATCCAGCGACAGCATCATGTCGGAACATAAAAGACGGTTTTGCTTTTTGATACCGAACTTGAGTATCCCTCATGTACTGCCCTCCTTGCCGATGATGTCATGTTTAAACCTCCCAAACATGCCCTTTTTGCAGGTGTCCGTTCGGTAACATTTTAGATGACTTGATTCGAGCCCTTGACAAGTCAAGGGGGGTCTGCTATACTATGCTAAAGCCGCCCCATTGGAGCCGCTAAATGTGAACTCCCCTGAAACGGGAGAGCGAAAACCCGCCAAAAGCGGGTTTTCGCATTTCTACGCCTTTTTAAATTGGTATACTTTGTAAAGAGGAGGGAGATTTTATATGAACATTCTTGTTTTGAATTGCGGTTCTTCCTCGGTCAGATTTCAGATAATTTCAACCGAGCCCGAACTCTTTGACGCGGACGGCGACAAATGTCTGGTTCGCGGTTATCTTGAACGCATAGGCAGCCAGGCAATCATAACCTTTAACATCCAGGACAAACCGAAACTGAAAATGGCCGCTCCTTTGCGGGACCACAAAGCGGCTCTGGATTATATTCTCCGGTGGCTTGTGTCTCCCGAGGCCGAGATTGAGGCAATAAGCTCTCTTTCCGAGATCCACGCTGTGGGACACAGGGTCGTGCATGGCGGGGAAAAATTCAAAAAAGCCGTTTTAATCGACAAAGCCGTGATAGAGCAGATTCAGGACACCATTGACCTGGCTCCCCTTCACAATCCCGCAAATCTAAAAGGCATACTGGCCGCCAGGGAGCTTCTGGGACACGGAGTGCCGCAGGTGGCCGTTTTTGACACCGCTTTTCACACTACCATGCCGGAAACAGCTTATCTTTATGCGATTCCATACCAGCTTTACCGCAGACACGGATTAAGACGTTACGGCTTTCACGGCACTTCCCATCGTTATGTCGCCTACAAATACAGAAAGATGCTGAAACTTCCGCCTGGAAAAATGAATATCATTACCCTGCATCTGGGCAACGGCTGTTCAGCCTGCGCCATAAAAGCGGGAAAATCCATTGATACTTCAATGGGGCTTACTCCGCTTGAGGGATTGGTGATGGGCACAAGAGCGGGAGACGTGGATCCTTCCCTGATTGAGTTCCTGCATAACAAGGAAGGTCTCACGGTTTCCGAGATAGACACCCTGCTGAATAAACAATCAGGACTTCTCGGCATCTCCGGTCTGACTCACGATATGAGGGACCTTCTCGCCGAGGACAGGGAAAATAACGACAGGCGGGCGCATTTAGCCATTGAAATCTTTTGCCTGAGGGTCCGCAAATACATCGGCGCGTATCTTGCTGAAATGGCCGGGGCGGACGCAGTGATTTTTACGGGCGGAATCGGCGAGAACGCTCCCGAAGTGCGCGAGCGCATATTGAAGGGCCTGGAATATTTCGGACTTAAAATAGATAAGGCAAAAAATGAAGCGATGATTAACGGCGCAACAGGCCTGATCTCCACGGATGATTCTGCGCTGAAGGCTTTTGTGATAATCACTAATGAAGAGCTTTTAATTGCAAGGGACACTCTCAGAACTATAAGAGGTTTATCGCCGAAATTTATGGCATAAAAATTTTTGCGGCAAAAATTTTTAATATACCCCGCCTTAAAGAAAGGATAAAGGATCAGGGATAAAGGCTAAAGGCCGGAATAATCTCTTTGTTTTTCCTTCATCCTTCAGCTTTTATCCTTTAGCCTTTCTTAGGGTGGGGTAACCTTGGGGCAAGGGGGGAGTTTGAGGGGGAAAGAAATTTCCCCCTCATCTCCCTGCCTGCCGGCAGGCAGGCGGCAAGGTGTTGAAGAAAACCCCGTGCCGGGCAGGATAAAATGTTGCTTCAACATTTTATGTTGACTAATGGACATGCGATTGTTAAAATAGACAATATAAACGCAACGATGACAACGAGCAGTCGCGGTGATACAACAGGCTATTGCTGCAATCAAGTGTCTGCTTGCGGATACTAAATTAAATAAGGAGGAAGTGCAATGACGCTCAAAGAAAAACTTGCAGGAAAAATCGCGGCCATGCGGGAAGATCTGAAGAAACTCGCAAAAGACCACGCCGCCAGGGTGATTTCAGAGGTGACGGTCGAACAGGCATACGGAGGGATGAGAGGAATAAAATCTCTTGTCTGCGACACTTCTGAAGTGGACAACAACCGCGGTCTGATTATCAGGGAAAGGCACATAAGCGAACTTACGGAAAAAACTCCGGAAGAAATCCTCTGGCTGCTTTTAACCGGCGAGCTGCCGGATTCAGAAGAGCTGAAATCCCTCAAAGCGGACATGGCCGATCGCTCCGCCGTTCCCCGGTATGTATGGGATGTGCTGAAAGCCATGCCGAAGGATTCGCATCCGATGACCATGCTCAGCGCAGCGATACTTTGCATGGACAAGGATTCGGTCTTCAAGAAACGCTACGACGAGGGAATGAAAAAAGATGTTTACTGGGAGCCGATGCTTGAGGATACGCTTAATCTGGTGGCGCGCACGCCCGTGATAGCGGCGGGGATTTACAGAATGCGCTACGGCAAAGGCCCGCTGATAGAGTCCGACAACAGCCTTGATATGAGCGCAAATTTTGCCAGGATGCACGGCATAAGCGATCCTGACGGCAAATTTGCGGATTTAATGAGGCTTTACCTTGTGCTTCACTCGGACCATGAGAGCGGCAATGTCAGCGCTTTCACCACGCATACCGTGGCGTCGGCCCTGTCGAATCTCTATTACGCGGTTTCCGCCGGTCTCAACGGCCTTGCAGGGCCTCTTCACGGGCTTGCCAATCAGGAATGCCTGAAATGGGTTCTGATGGTCAAAGACATGTTCAAGGGTGTGCCTTCCGACGAACAACTGCACAAATTCGCGTGGGACACTCTGCAAAGCGGGAAAGTTATACCGGGTTACGGACATGCTGTTCTGCGCCAGACGGACCCGCGCTTCACCGCATTTATGGAGTTCGGAAAGAAAATATGCCCGGACGACCAGGTCTTTCAAATCGCCGAGAAGACTTTCAAGGTGGTTCCGCCGATCCTGGTGCAGCAGGGAAAGGCAAAGGATCCGTGGCCGAATGTGGATGCGGCTTCGGGCTGTCTCCTGTGGCATTTCGGAATGAACGAGTTTGACTACTACACCGTGCTTTTCGGAGTTTCCAGGATAATGGGGATAAGCGCGCAGGCGGTCATTTCAAGGGCGATCGGTTCCCCGATTGTGAGGCCCAAATCAGTAACCACCAGGTGGATAAAAGGATTCGTCACAAAAGAAGCGGTTACGGCAAAAGCATAATAAAATGCCCGTCCGCCTCAAGGCGCGGACGGGCATTTTGTCCTACCCGGCACGGGGTTTTCTTTATCCCCGTGCCGGAGATGGGGGAGAAATTTTTTTCTCCCTCATCTCTCTTTTCCCCGTCCGCGCCTTGAGGCGGACGGGGAATGGTAAAAATTTTCTCGGCAAAAATTTTTATGGGACTAAACCTGACTCAAAAAATAATCGGAAAACATCTGGTCGGCGGCGAGCCGACCCCCGGCTCTGAAATAGCCGTCAAAATAGACCAGACGCTTACGCAGGATGCGACAGGCACAATGGCATACCTGCAGTTTGAATCAATAGGCCTTGACAGAATCCGGACGGAACTGTCGGTGAGTTATGTCGACCACAACATGCTTCAGGATGATTTCAAGAATCCTGACGACCACAGATACCTCCAGTCAACGGCCGCCAGATATGGCCTCTATTTTTCAAGACCCGGGAACGGAATCTGCCATCAGGTTCATCTGGAGAGGTTCGCCGTACCCGGAAAAACGCTTCTCGGCTCCGATTCCCATACCCCGACTTCAAGCGGAATAGGAATGCTGGCTATCGGCGCCGGCGGAATGGACGTGGCCCTCAGTATGGCGGGAGTTCCGTTTACTCTTAAAATGCCGAAAGTAATCGGCGTAAAACTTACAGGCAGACTCAAACCTTTTGTCTCGGCCAAGGATATTATCCTTGAAATCCTGAGAATTAAAACCGTAAAAGGCGGGGTCGGCGCGGTATTTGAATATTGGGGTCCGGGCGTAAAAACCCTGGGCGTTCCTGAACGCGCCACCATCACGAACATGGGAGCCGAACTCGGAGCCACGACCTCTATTTTCCCTTCGGATGAAATAACCGGGGCCTTCCTCCGGGCGCAGGACAGGTTCAAAGCTTACCGGAAACTCAAAGCCGACCCCGACGCGCTTTATGACGAAATTCTTGAAATAGACCTTTCCCAAATAGAGCCGATGATTGCTCTGCCGCATTCGCCCGACAATGTAAAAAAAGTAAGGGAGGTGCGGGGCGTGAAGGTCCAGCAGGTGGCGATAGGTTCATGCACCAATTCTTCATACAGGGATTTGATGACGGTCGCACATATGGTCAAAGGCCGCGTTGTGGCTGAAAATCTTTCGGCCGGGATAGCTCCGGGCTCAAGACAGGTGCTTGAAATGATAGCGCGGGACGGCGGGCTTAAAGCGCTTATTTCAGCGGGACTGCGCATTTTTGAGACAGGCTGCGGCTCCTGCATAGGAATGGGATTCGCTCCTTCAAGTTCCGGCGTAACCGTTCGGTCCTTTAACCGCAATTTTGAAGGCCGCACAGGCACAAAAGATGCGCAGGTTTATCTGGCTTCTCCCCAAACCTGCGTCGCAGCCGCCCTCAAAGGCGAGATAACCGATCCGCGCGATCTCAAAATCCCCGCGCCCAGAATAAAAGTTCCCTGGAAATTTATAATAGACGACAGGATGATTCTTGCGCCGCTCCCTGAAAAAAAGGCAAAACAGGTTCAGATCCTGAGAGGTCCCAACATTGCCCCTCTTCCACAAACCGCTCCTTTGCAGGGAGCGCTTAAAGGCGAGGTTCTTCTGAAGCTCTCCGACAACATTACAACCGACCACATAATGCCTGCCGGCGCCAAAATTCTCCCGCTACGTTCCAATGTGCCCGCTATTTCCGAATACGTATTTGAAAGAGTTGACAAGACCTTTCCAAAACGGGCGCTCCAGGCAAAAGCGGACGGAAAGGCGGGCTTTGTAGTGGGGGGGATCAATTATGGGCAGGGCTCAAGCAGGGAACATGCCGCTCTGGCGCCGATGTATTTGGGCGTGAAAGCGATAATTACAAAAGCGTTCGCAAGAATACATCTGGCAAATCTGATTAACTTCGGCATTCTTGGGCTTACCTTCAAGAACGAATCGGATTATGACCTGGTAAGCCAGGGAGATGAAGTGGAGCTTGACACTTCCGGGCTTGAAAAAGGCGTTCTTAGCTTTAAGGATAAAACCGCATGCGTGGAGATCCCGCTCGTCTGCAAATTGAGTGAAAGAGAAATACGGATACTTCGCGCAGGCGGCGCTCTTGCTCATGTAAAAATGAAAAGCAAAGAAAAAGTAAATAGTTGAATTCTCAAAAAAAGGGGTAAAAAATATGAATATAACCACGGGAAAAATCAAGATTCCGGCGACAGGCTCAAAGATAACGATGGGCGCATACGGGAAACTCCAGGTGCCGGACAATCCCATAATTCCGTTTATCGAGGGAGACGGGACAGGTCCTGATATCTGGCGCGCCTCGGTTGAGGTTCTTAATGCGGCGGTTAAAAAAGCGTATAAAGGAAAAAGAAAAATTTCATGGTTTGAAATTTACGCCGGGGAAAAGGCGCAAAAAACTTATGGAGCGGATTGCCCCGTGAACCTGCTGCCGGAGGAGACTGTCGGAGTCATCAAGGAGTATCTGGTTGCAATCAAAGGTCCTCTCACCACCCCTGTCGGAAAAGGCATCCGGTCCCTTAATGTCTCTCTGCGCCAGCAGCTGGATTTATATGTGTGCCTGAGGCCGGTGAAGTATCTCAAGGGAACTCCGTCTCCCGTGAAACAGCCTGAACTGGTTGACATGGTGATTTTCAGGGAAAACACCGAGGACATCTACGCCGGAGTTGAATGGGAGGCGGGGACTCCTGAAGCGAAGAAAGTGGTTGATTGGCTCATCAAAGAGATGCAGGTCAAAAAAATACGGTTTCCTGAAACCTCGGGCATAGGCATAAAGCCGGTTTCAGCGGAAGGCTCCAAAAGGCTTATCAGGGCGGCAATCAACTATGCCCTCGCAAACAAACGCAAGAGCGTAACCTTTGTTCATAAAGGCAACATAATGAAATTCACCGAAGGCGCTTTTATGCGCTGGGGCTACGAACTTGCCAAAGAAGAATTCGGCGCGAAAGAAATTGACGCCGGTCCCTGGTGCAGACTTCCAGACGGGATAATAATAAAAGACTGCATTGCCGACGCTTTCTTGCAGCAGATTCTCACAAGATCCGCCGAGTACGACGTAATCGCCACGACGAACTTAAACGGCGACTACATCTCGGACGCGCTGGCGGCCCAGGTGGGCGGGATAGGAATCGCGCCGGGCGGCAACATCAATTACATAAGCGGGCACGCGCTTTTTGAAGCCACGCACGGCACGGCTCCCAAGTACGCGGGGCTTGACAAGGTCAATCCGGGCTCGCTGATTCTGTCGGGAGAAATGATGCTCAGATACCTGGGCTGGACTTCGGCCGCGGATAAGATTATCCAGGGCCTTGAAAAAGCGATTCAAAGCAGAGTCGTCACCTATGATTTCGCGCGTCTCATGGAAGGGGCAAAGGAAGTCAAATGCTCCGAATTCGGAAAAACCATAATTCAAAACATGAAATAAGGAGAAATAGATTATGAGAAAAGAGGATGCGCTTGAGTATCATGAGTTTCCAAAACCGGGAAAAATTGAAGTAGTCTCAACCAAACCCTGCTATACGCAGAGGGACTTAAGCCTGGCCTACACCCCGGGAGTGGCCGTGCCGTGCCTTGCCATAAAAGACAATCCCCAGGATATTTATAAATACACGTCAAAGGGAAATCTCGTCGCCGTGATTTCAAACGGAACGGCGGTGCTTGGACTCGGCAACATAGGAGCCGGCGCGGGCAAACCGGTCATGGAGGGCAAGGGCGTTTTATTCAAGAGATTCGCGGATATCGACGTTTTTGACATTGAAATCGCCAGCGAGAATCCCGACGAGGTGATAAAAGTCTGCCAGCTTCTTGAACCGACTTTCGGCGGCATCAATCTGGAGGACATAAAAGCCCCCGAATGCTTTTACATAGAGGAAACGCTTAAAAAAACGATGAAGATACCGGTGTTTCACGACGACCAGCACGGCACCGCGATTATCTCCGGCGCGGCGCTTTTAAACGCTCTTGAGGTTGTCGCCAAAAACATAAAAGATGTAAAAATGGTATTAAACGGAGCGGGGGCGGCCGGAATCGCATGCGCAAAACATTATATGGCTCTCGGAGTGAAAAAGGAAAACATCATTTTCTGCGATACTACAGGCGTAATATACAAAGGCCGCGCAAAGGGAATGAACAAGTACAAGGAGGAGTTTGCCGCAGACACCGGCGCAAGAACGCTCTCTGATGCCCTGAGAGGGACGGACGTTTTCGTCGGACTTTCCTCCGAGGACATTTTGACGCCTGAAATGCTTCTGTCAATGGCGAAAAATCCGATAGTTTTCGCGATGGCAAATCCCAATCCCGAAATAAAATACGACCTTGCGGTAGCCACGAGAAAAGATATCATAATAGCGACCGGCCGCTCGGATTATCCGAATCAGGTCAACAATGTTCTCGGCTTTCCGTTTATCTTCCGCGGAGCGCTGGATGTGGGCGCAAGATGCATAAACGACGAGATGAAACTGGCGGCCACTTATGCCCTTGCAAAACTCGCGAAGGAAGACGTGCCTGATTCGGTGAGAAAAGCTTACGGCGGGGAAAAATTGAAGTTCGGAAGAAATTACATTATTCCGAAGCCTTTTGACCCGAGGGTCCTGATCTGGGAGAGCTCCGCAGTCGCCCAAGCCGCGATAAAAACCGGAGTTGCGCAGAAGCGCGTTGATATTGGGGCCTACCGCATAGAACTGGAAAAACGGCTGGGCAGGGCGCAGGAAATAATGAGGACGGTCATAGAAAAGGCAAAGCGAAATCCCAAACGAATCGTGTTCCCCGAGGGGGAAGAAGAAAAGATTCTCAGGGCTGCCCAGCTGCTTGTGGACGAAAAAATAGCTTCTCCGATAGTTCTCGGCAACGTTGAAAAAATATGCCGCCTCATGGCTGAAGCTTCCATAGACCCCTCAGGCATCGCTGTCGTCGATCCGGGGTGTTCCAAAAAATTCCCCGAATATACGGAGGAATATTTCAAAATACGTCAGAGAAAGGGCGTGACAAAACAAAGAGCGACGGAGCTTGTAAGCACGCCCGTTGTTTTCGGCACGATGATGCTTCACACGGGAGACGCGGACGCGCTGCTCTCCGGGCTGACGCATCATTATCCCGAGGTGATGAGGCCGGCGCTGAGAATCATAAAAGTCGCTTCCGGCGTGAAAAAGGTTTCGGGTCTTTATATGCTCGTCACCAAGAAAGACCTTTACTTTGTCGCCGATGCCACGGTAAATATAGAACCGAGCGCGGAGGACCTCGCCGAGATCGCCATGCTTGCGGCAAAAACGGCGCGGCGTTTTGACGTGGAGCCGAGGATAGCGATGCTGTCTTTCTCCAATTTCGGCAGCACCCTGCATCCGCTTTCGGACAAAGTCAGACGCGCCGTTGAAATCGTCAAGAGCCTTGCGCCTGAAATAATGATTGACGGCGAAATGCAGGCGGACACGGCTGTAACGCCTGAAATCATAGAGCACACCTATCCTTTCAGCACGCTCAAAGGCGGGGCGAATATCCTGATTTTCCCGAATCTGGAATCCGGAAACATCGCTTACAAACTCCTCAGCCGCATAGGCGGCGCCGCCGCAATAGGTCCGATCTTAATGGGAATGAGCAAGCCGGTTCATGTCCTGCAGCGCGAAGGCGAAGTGAATGATATAGTCAACATGGCCGCCATAGCCGTGGTTGACGTGCAGGAGATGGAAAAGGAAAAAAAGGCCAATTCCAAAAGAACTTCCGTAAAAACCGGAAAAGACGCCGTAGAAGCGGAGAACATAAAGCAAAAATAGCAGGTTTAATCGCAGGCTCCGGCGCCGCTCCACCAGCACGGGTACGACTGGAAGCGGCTGGGGGCCGCTTGCTTTTGCGGGCATAATTTTAAAGAATATATATAATATGCTCCGAATTCCGGGCTTTTTCGGCAGCCCCTGGGCAGCTATCACCCGGAAATGGAGGCTTTATGGGTAAATTCGTGGAATGCGTCCCCAATTTCAGCGAGGGCAGGGACAGGGCCAAAATAGATGCGATAGTCGCCGCCGCGGCCGCTGTCGGGGGCGTAATGGTTCTGGATGTGGAAAAAGACGCCGACCATAACAGGACGGTGCTCACTTTTATCGCTCCTTTAGAGACCGCCGTAGAGGGGATGTTTGCGGTTGCAAGGAAGGCCGCTGAACTTATAGACCTTAATTATCACAAGGGCGAACACCCGCGCATGGGGGCGCTGGACGTGGCCCCCTTCATTCCCATAATGGACACTCCGGTCCAGGACTGCGTAAAGCTGGCGGAAACTTTGGGCGAACGCATAGGCCGCGAACTCAATATCCCCGTATATCTCTACGATCTCGCCGCCAGAAGGGACGACCGCAGGGACCTCGCCAGGGTCAGAAAAGGCCAGTTTGAAGGATTGAAGGGTGAGATAGGCCCAAATCCCGACCGCGTTCCGGATTTCGGGCCGAATAAAATACATCCGACTGCCGGCGCCATAGCCGTCGGCGCCAGGCGGCAGATAGTCAATTTCAACGTCAATCTCGACACCGCCGACATGGAATTCGCAAAGGTCCTGGCCAAAAAGATCCGGACTTCCGGCGGCGGCCTTCCCAACCTCCGGGCCAAGGAGATCTTCCTTGAATCAAAGAACCAGGCGCAGCTCTCCACCGTCCTGACCGATCATAAGACCACCTCCATAAAGCGCGCGATGGACGAGATAGAGAAAGAAATAAAACCGCGCAATATCAGGGTCGCCAATACCGAGCTGATCGGCCTTACTACGCAGGAAGCTCTTACGAATTACGCGATAGAAGCGCTGAACGTAAAGGATTTTAATCCCGAAACGCAGGTGCTTGAGACAAAACTTCTAAAACTCCTGGGCGCCTGGCAGACCGGCGCAAATTTTTTCGTAGACGCCCTTTCAAATACCGGGCCGACGCCCGGCGGCGGCAGTGCGGCCGCCATAAGCGGGGCCATGGGCTGCGCCCTGGGCCAGATGGCCATAGGCATCTCTCTCAGAAGCAAAAAGCTCGACGAGGCTAAAAAACCGGCGCTTAAAGCCCTGAACGAAAAACTGGGCATCCTTAAAAGCGCCATGCAGAACTGCGTCAGCGAAGACGCTTCCTCATACGACGCTTTCATGGCGGCCGCAAAAACGCCCAAAGACGATCCCGCCAGAAAGCCGAAGATGCAGGGTGCGCTGCGGTACGCCGCAGAAGTGCCGCTGCGGACCGCGAGCCTGGCCGCCGGCGCGATGGAAGAGCTTGAGAGGGCCGACGGCATAACGGCGCATGTGGCCTCAGACTATAAAAGCGCCAAATATCTGCTGGAGGCGGCCATGAAATGCGCCGCTGAAAACGTATTTATCAACGCTGAAGGCATAGAGGACAAGGTTTTCGCCGCCAGGCTGCTCGGCGAAGTGAAAACGTATCTGAAGGCAGGGGAGAGGGTGGAGGGTAGAGGGTAGAGGGTGCAGAAATAAGGAACTCCTTACCCTAAACCCTAAACCCTCTACCCTATACCCTGCTGTTACGAGGAGATCATTATGCCCAGTATGGACGCCGGATCGCGGAACTTGATGCTGGATAGTTTGAGAAATTATGCCAAAAAGAACATTACCCAGGACTTTATAAGGGAAAAAGACCAGGCCAACGAATTCCCGGCCGGGATAATCAAGGACATGCACGACCATTCCAAACTGGGCTTGCATCTTCTTATGATACCCGAAGAGTACGGCGGGCTTTCCGGCGGAACGTTTGATCTGTACCGCGTATGCGAGCTTCTGGCTCACATAGAACTCGGCATCGCCACCTCGGTGTTTGCCACGTTCCTCGGCACCGACCCGCTCAATGTGGGCGGAACCGTTGACCAGAAAAAGAAGTGGCTGGAGCGCGTAGCCGGGCAAAACCTGCTGGTGGCCTACGCCGCCACCGAACCCGAAGCAGGCTCCGACCTGGTGAGTTTAAAGACCCGGGCGGAGCATGTTCTTAAAAACGGCCGGTTGGCGGGTTACCGCATCACCGGCAGCAAGCAGTGGATATCCAACGGCGGCGTGGCGGACATCTACACGGTGCTGGCCATAGCCCCCGGCGGGCCTTCCTGGTTTATAGTGGAGCGCGGCATGGAGGGTTTTTCTCCGAATAAGCATGAGGATAAGCATGGTATAAGGCTTTCAAATACCGCCGGCCTTTCGCTGAACAATGTATATGTTCCCAGGGAAAATCTGATCGGCATGACCGAAGGGCAGGGTCTTGTGCAGGCGCAGGCGGTGTTCGGCTATACCAGGCTTATGGTGGCGGCGTTCGGCATCGGCGCCGGCTGGGAAGCGCTTGAACACGCCATAAGATACAGCCAGGCCAGGATACAGGCCGGCGGGCCTTTGTCGGATAAACAGGGCTATACCCATAAGCTCATTGTGCCGCACGCTGTGGCGCTTGAAGCGGCCAGGGCCTATGCAGAAAAGACGGCTTTCAGGCTGGACGGCGGCGAATGCGGCCTTCAGACGGAAGGCGCAATAGCCAAATATTCGGCCACCGAGGCCGGCAATAAAGCGGCCGAAGACGCGATACAAGCGCTTGGCGGCTACGGTTATACGCGCGATTTCCCGGTGGAAAAGATAAAGCGGGACGTAAGGATAACCTGCATTTATGAAGGCACCAGCGAGATAATGGAAATGACCATCTACCGCGGACGCTGGCAGGAGCATTTAAAGACGCGGGGCGCCTATTACGCCGATCTCGCCGGCGAGCTGGACGCGCTGCACGAGGAAAAACCTGGAACGGGGGCCGATGTCGCCGCTCTTGCCTTAAGGGCGCTGGCGGCCGTGATGGAAGAATGCAGGGTTCATAAACTGACCCGGCACCAACACGTGATTTTTAAGCTCGGCAGCCTTATAGCCATGGGCGAGCTGGCTTATGTATTTTCAAGAGCCGCAGCGCAGGACAAATACAGCGAAGCCGTGAAATTCGACGTTCCGGCCTGGCAGGCCATGGCCCGCATATATGCCAGGAACGCGGGCTTGAGGATAGCCGCGGAAGGCCAGGCTCTGGTGACCGGCGCGGCTGAAAATCCGGGGAATCTTACCGAAGCCGTAAACCTTGACGCCATACTGGCCGCTCAAAAGGGCATTATAGCCGATATGGACCTTGTGGCCGTGAAGCTGAAGGAAACATTTAAAGTACAGTAGGGTAGAGGGTAGAGGGTGCAGAAATAAGGAACTCCTTATCCTACACCCTAAACCCTCTACCCTATACCCTGATTTATGACCTTATTTAACCGGTTGCTGCTCACCATATTCGGCATGGGGCTTATCCCCATAATTCCGACCGCCTTTTTTCTTTTCTATTATCAGTCCGTCGCCAAAAATAACATACAGACCCTGCACGAGAATATAGCCCAGATGGCCTCGGTGATGATAAGCCACAAGACGGATGAGCTTAACCGCCGCATGTACACCATGTGGGAGCCGGGGGCGGACTATATCAGCCAGGCGGCCCTAAAAAAAACGCTGGACCACAACCCCGAGTTTCTTTTTATGGCTTTCACCGGCCCGGACGGCAGGGAAATATTAAGCGCCGGCGCGCCTGAAATAAAAAGGATCTTCGGCTATCTGGACATTTCAAGGAACGAGCTGTTTAAAAAAGCCGTAAAGACCGGCCGGCCCGCGCTCGGAGAATTCGAGCTGCTTTATAACCTGCCCATCTGCAGGCTTATCTATCCGCTTGAAAGCGGGTATTACGCTTTCACCGTCGTAAACCTGAGGGACCTGTTCATAAAACTCGCTATGCGCAAGATGGGTTCTACCGGCGGCGTGTTCGTGGCCGACCCGGACGGCCGTGTGTTCATGCTTGGCGGTGACCCCAAGCCGGTTGACCAGAACGAGCTAAAAAATTTTTTTTTGAGCCGGTCCAGGAGTTCAAGAAAACTTTCGGGCCGCGTCGCGGATTACATAGGCTCTTATTCAAAAGTTCCCGGTTTTGAGCTTTACGCCCTCACTTTGCAGGCCCGCCGGGAGGCGTTCCGCGGCATCAACCTGCTCACCTCGCTGATAATGTTCTTTCTGCTGGGCATCTCGACGGTGTTTTATTTTTCAGCCCTTATACTGAGCCGCCGCCTGATCAACCCGGTCGGCGAACTGATAGAGGGCGCCAAGCGGGTCTCGGAGCGGAATTTTAAGGTGCCGGTGGGGGAAAAAGCCGATATCACCGAGATAGCCGCGCTTTTAAAGGCTTTTAACGCTATGATGCGGGAAGTGGACCGCTACCACGGCCTGCAGGTGGAGAAGATGCTGGAGGAGAAACAGAAGGTGGAGCTTCTTATAGGCCTTATACATGACGCCATAATTCTGAGCGATTTCAGGGGTGAACTCATGTACGCCAACGCCGCGGCCCGCTCCCTTCTGGGTTTAAAAGACGGGGAAACGCCGGTCCCGGAGAACGAGCGCCTGAGACGCAGAGTCTGCGCGCTGGTCAATCTGAAGGCCAAAGCCAAAGGCGAGGTTATGGAAATGCCCGGCCCGGACGGGCGGGAAAAAAAAGTTTACCGCGTAAGCATGCAGGTGCTTTCCTCAAAGACCAGCCGGCCGGGGGTCTTTATGGTGCTGCGGGACATAACCCTGGAGGCGGAGATACAGCGCATGAAAGAGGAGCTTTTCCACTCCGTCGCCCACGACCTCAGGGCCCCGCTTTTGACCATGCAGGGCTACATCAAGCTGCTCGAAAATTCCTGCGCCGCGACGGAAAAGTCAGCCGGCTACCTCGCCAATATAAAAAGTTCCAGCTCGCGGCTTTTTGAGATGCTGGAGAATATCCTTGATATCGCGAAGCTGGATGCCGGCAACGTAAAGCCGCGCCTGGCCCAGATAAGAACGGTGGAGTTCCTTGAGGGGGTCTTTAAAAATTTTAAGGCCCTGTTCGCGGAAAAAAATGTAGAATTTGTATTTGAGCCGGGTCCCGTTCCGGCCGTCTTCAGGGGCGATGAGCGGCTCCTGAAGCGCGTGTTTGAAAACCTGCTTTCAAACGCGTATAAATTCACTCCGGCCGGCGGAACGGTGCGTCTGGGCGCGAAGCCTGAAAAAGGCGCTGTATCGTTTTATGTCCTGGACACGGGCCCCGGCATACCCGGGGGCCTGCTGAAGACGGTTTTTGAAAAATACAGGCAGCTCGGGGGTCCGGAGGAAGAACCCCAGGGTTTCGGCCTGGGCCTTGCCATAGCGAAGAAGATAGTGGAGATACATAACGGGACGATACGCGCCGAAGCGGAACAGGGCGGCGGGAGCAGGTTTGTGTTTGAATTGCCGCTATAGCAGTTGAAGCCGGGTTTCATTGAAAGATTGCACGAATAAAAATATCCATGGCAATTTACGGGAGAACGATATGAAAAAAAGCGCCGTAAAAAATACCGGAAAAAAGACGCTGCTGATCTTCAACACCGTTTTCATGATCTTTATGCTGTTCAGCTTTCTGCTGGACGGGATTCTTTCCAAGGGCTGGTGGATAAGGTCCATAGAAAATCAATGGACGGACGCCAGGATCTATCTGCCCAAGTTCGTTTCAGTGTTCTTTACCACCGGCGCCGGCGATTATAGATACGGGATAGGCAAAACCTATAATAAAGAAGCCGATCCGAAAATAAGCATTATCGCGATAGACGGCCACACCGTGAAAAAGTACGGCTACCCTTTCAAGAGGAAATATTACGCCCGGCTTATAGAAAAACTGACCGGGCTCGGCGCCGGCTCCATAGGCTTTGACGTCATGTTTTTTGACAAGGACAGGGAAGACCCCGCCAGCGACAGGCTGTTCGTGGAGGCGGTAAAAAAGGCGGGCAACGTGGCGGCGCTCGTGGCCATGGACGCCGAAAGCGGCCAACTGCTCTATCCGATAACGGGCCTCGGGGAAGCCTCTAGGTACATTTCGTATCCCAACGTCGACAACACCCTTGAGTCCAACGGGCAGGTCCGGAAAGTGACGCTGTTCAATCCTGAAATCGCCTATAAAAACCTGAGAATAAAAAGCAGGTGCACAAGCGAGTGCGAAAGCATAAACCTGCCGCTGCTCGCGGTCGCAACTTATGCGATGCACGCCAAAAAACCGCTTCCCGAAATTGAAAAGGAGCGCGGAACAGACCCGGTTTTCATAAATTTCAGGGTGCCGGTGGACAGGCCGTCCCATCCGGGCTGGCCGGAGAGCGAGCGCGCCGGCAAAAAGAGCGAAATGCAGACGACCAATTCGGTTTACAGATACGTGTCGGTGGCGGATATACTGGAAAACAGGCTTTCAAAGGATGAAAAAGCCGCCATAAAGGACGGCGTCATGCTGGTCGGTTCCACGGCCCTGGGAGCTTTTGACCATTATCCGTCGGTCTTTTTCCCGACCTGGCCCGGCGTGGAAGTCCATGCCAACACCATTGACAACCTCCGGAACGGCGATTTTCTCAAACCGGTAAGCAGCTGGCTCATATTTGCGATCTGCCTGTTGCTGATGTGGCTACCCGCGTTCATGTCCAGATACTCGATAAAAACGACCTCGTTCATAATGGCGGGCATCGTCATCCTGCTCGCGGTCGTTAATTTCGCGCTTTACCTCAGGTTGTATAACATGGCGTATCTGACGATAGTTATTTCGTTGATGATCCCTTTCCTTTTTATGACGGTCCATAAAGCCATAGTCGAAGGCCGCGAAAAGAAGTGGATAAAGAACACGTTCGGCCAGTACCTGTCGCCCAAGATTGTGGAAGTCATAACCAGGGATCCGTCCAAGCTGACTTTGGGCGGCGAGAAGCGCGACATGACGGCGTTCTTCCTGGATATAGCGGGTTTTACCACGATGTCCGAAAAGATGACGCCTGAGCAGCTTACCCAGATGCTGAACAATTATCTTTCCGGCTTTACCGACGTAATATTGAAGCACGACGGGGTGGTGGATAAATACATAGGCGACTGCATCATGGCTTTCTGGAACGCCCCGCTGGACCAGAAGGACCACCGCAAACTTGCCTGCCTGGCGGCGGTGGACTGCATGGGTGAAATAACCCGCCTGAACGCCGAGCTTACGCAGTTCAATGTAAAACCCTCGGCGCGCATCGGCTTAAATTCCGGGCCGATGGTCGTGGGCAACATGGGCTCCAAGATGCGGCTGTCCTATACGGTCATGGGAGACTCGGTGAATCTGGCTTCCAGGCTTGAGGGCGCCAATAAATTCTTTCACTCCAGGATAATGGCCAGCGAATACACTTACGACGAAGCCAAAGACTTCGTGGAGGCCAGAAGTCTCGGCCAGATAAGAGTTGTCGGCAAAGCTATACCGGTCAAGGTTTATGAACTGCTCGCCAGGAAAGGCGGGCTTGACGCCAAAACGGCGGGGCTTGCGGCCGCCTATAACGAAGGCCTGGAACATTTCTATAAAAGCGCGTATGAAAAAGCTCAAAAGGCCTTTAAAGCCGCTCTCGCCGTGGAACCGAAGGACGGCCCCAGCGCTTTTTATCTTGAGCTGGCGGAAAAATACTCAGAGGCCGCGCCCGGGGACTGGGACGGGACATTTAATCTTACTTCGAAATAACCCGAAAAACCCGGAGACCGGGTTTTTCGGGTTCCAACTGACCGGTAGACCATAAACACATCGGCGTTGATTGGTAGAACCAACCGGTTGGATGGTTTTAAAAAAGCGAACGAGGACCCGAAAATTGCTGCAATTTTCGGGATAGAGGAGTAACGCATGGAAATATTCTGGAGATTTTTTCTTTCGCATCTTCTGGCCGATTTCACGCTGCAGTTCAATATCGTCAACAGACTCAAACGGCAGAACGTTTATGGGATGCTGCTGCATTGCCTGACGCATTTAATCATTGCGGTCGCGCTGCTGTACAGGTATATGGGCGAGATCTGGCTCAATTTCGGCTTCTTAAAGCTGAACGGCTGGTGCGCTGTGGGGCTTATGCTGGCAGTTCATTTCATCATAGACGAACTGCGCGTCTACAGCATGAAAAAACTGGAATTCAGCGACGGCACACTGAGCTTTCTGGCCGACCAGTTCCTGCACATCTACGTGTTGTTCATGCTTTCGCCGATAACGGTTCTGGACAGGGGATTCTTCCTGCCGGAAAAATGGGTGGGCATCATCTGCATGTTCACTCTTGTTACCCATGTGACTACCGTGCTCATTTATTTCGTGGAAAAAGACCTCTCCGGCAAGGCGTTCCCCGGTTTTGACGAAAAGTATTTCCTGATCTTTGAGCGCATAGTGCTGTGGGCTTTCTTTTTCGTCGCGGGCTGGTGGTGGCTGCCTTTTGCCCTGGCCTGGATCCTGCAGCTGTTTTATATCAAGAAGAAGAGGATCCTGGACCTGTCCCCGGCCAATATCATTATAAGCCTGGCGGTCACGGTAATGTGCGGCCTGTGGGCGCGGCATATGTACCACGGTTCCATCTTGTAAAAATTTTTGCCGCAAAAATTTTTACCATACCCCCAGGCTTGGGGCAGGAGGGAGCATGAACAACTGCGCGGCAAGGCTCCGGCTGGAAAAAGGCGATATAACTTTTGAAAAAACGGACGCCGTCGTGAACGCCGCCAACTGCCGCCTGGCGGGAGGCGGGGGAGTGGACGGCGCCATTCACAGGGCCGCGGGCCCTGCGTTGGCCGCGGAATGCGCCGCTATAATAAAGCGCATAGGTCGTCTTGAAACCGGAAAAGCCGTCATTACCGCCGCCGGCGGCATGAAATCCCGGTTCGTGATACATACTCCCGGCCCCGTCTGGAAGGGCGGCGGCGCCGGCGAAGAGACGCTGCTGAGAAGCTGCTACAGAGAATCTCTGGCTTTGGCCCTGAGCAGCGGTTTAAAGACCCTGGCTTTCCCGTCCATCAGTACGGGCGTTTACGGGTATCCGACAGAACTGGCCGCGCCGGCGGCGCTGGACGAAGTGTTGAGATTTTTAAACAAGAACGCCGGGATAGAGTTGGTGCGCTTCGTGCTTTACGACGAAGACACTTTCATGACTTATGAAAAAGCCCTGAAAGCAAATGTAAATACAATAGCTTAACTAGACTCAGGCTATACAGCATGGATCCGCTTACGACTGCTATAGACGACGCGGTATTTGCTTTCATCGATGTCGAAACCACGGGCCTCTCACCCCAGACCTCGAGAGTGTGCGAAGTGGCCCTGATCTGCTTTAAGGGCAATACCAGGGTCAATCATTTCAGTTCGCTGGTCAATCCCGGACTCCCTATTCCACCCGAGGTGTCTAAAATACACGGCATTACCGGCGAGATGGTGCGCGGCAGCCCCTCCTTCGGAGCGCTGGCGCCCAGGCTACTGGACGCTCTGGAAGGCTCGGTTATAGTGGCGCATAACGCCGATTTCGACCTATCCTTTCTAAAGATGGAATTCGCCAGAGCGGGCTTGAGGCTCCCGGAACTGCCTATTATAGACACGCTTCATATGGCGCGCGGCTTCGGCGCTTTTTCAAATAACCGGCTGGGAACGATAGCCAAAGAGCTGGCTCTCCCGGCCGGGAACCGGCACCGGGCGCTGAGCGACGTGGAAACGACGCGCAAGATCTTTGAGCATTTTATGGTGCTGTTTAAAAAGGACGGCGCGGCCACCGTGGCCGATATAATCAGGAAAATAGCTCCGCCGCCCGGTTATTGCTATAACAGCGATCCGAAAAACAGGCCGGCGAGTGGTCCGGGATCTCCGGGAGCTTGAAGAATACAAGTGGTGCGGGCACGGAGCCTTAACAGGAAGGCATAAAGCCGGTTTTCTGGAAAGAGACTATATCTTGGGTCATTTCGGAGAGAACGGAAAAAGGGGCCATTCGTAACCTAATTATTATAACACTCCTTAGAAGCTTGCGAATTTGCAAATGGACGCCAGAATTTTACCGTTAGAAAATAAATTGCGAAAATGCCTTGACAGCCGGCTGAAGGCTTCTTATACTATTCTTCTAAACACGGGACTTCCGCCGTTGATTTTTAAATGTCGGCGTTTGGGATAATCAATTTTCCGAGTTCGGGGGCTGAATGCTTTTCAAACCGGAGAGTGTAAGCCATGAACGCTTACGCGCTCCGGTATTTATTTTGCTTTTGTGCTGTTTATCCGTCCGGGTGAACGCACAGTCCGATACTACCCCTCCGGTGAGCGTGCTGGAACTGGGCGGGGCGCGTTACCATGACGGCGGCAAGGATTTTATATCGGTTTCAAGCGGCTATGTGAAGCTGATTTCCACCGACGACTTGTCGGGAGTGAGCGCGGTCTATTATAAAATAGACCCCTCCACGGCTATTCTCTCAGCCGGGCTTAAACCGAATACCACGGCGTTATTCAATGTCTACACAGACCCGTTCTCCCTGCAGGAAGGCTCACGAACGGTGGCATTCGGCGCAATGGACAATGCCGGCAATTATGAGCAGTTGAAATCCAGCACAATTTATGCCGACGGCGCTCCGCCTGATACGCAGGCCTCGGTCCTGGGCCTGGGACTGGTAGACGGAACTACTGCATATATGGCCGCCGGGGATTCCATAACGCTGACGGCTTTCGACCCCGTTTCCAGCGGCGTGGCCTCCGGTGTGGCCGATATCCATTATATTATGGATCCGCTGCCGGGAGGATGCACGGCGCAGCCGACATTTACCGGCCCGCCCGGAACCTGCGATAATCCGCGCTATTCCGGACCCTTCAGCGTCGGCCCCGGAACCCATACCATTCTTTACACCTCCATTGACCATGTAGGCAATAAAAAGCCGATGGATATTTTATACGCCGGGCCGCCCCAAGCCGGTTCTATTTCGGGGAATATTTTATATGATAGTACTCCGCCCCCTACTGTAAAATATATAGTCGCTGTTTCTACCGACCCGCATTTTCAGGGGATAGCGTCTTCCGGCGTATACACCTCCTCCGGCGCTTATACTCTTCCCAATCTGCCTGCCCTGACCACAGGGTATGTTATGGCATCTCTTGATGTTAATAAAAACAAACGTGTGGATTTCGACAGCATGGAACCTATGGGCGGGTGGCAGCTGCCCAATACAGTCTATCCCGAAACCAGCGCAAGCGAGCCTTTATTTCTGCACTCCAAAGAATCCGCAGACGGCATAGATGTCCACATCTACGACAGGGGAACCTTCATCGGCACGGTCACCGTGATAAGCGCGGTATCCGGCCCTTTGATAATAACGGCGCAGTCCACCCCGTCCGCCTCCGGCTACGGCGCCTTCAGATACGAGCACCGGTTCAACGGAGAGATATCCAGCGCAGCTTACAGGTTTTATCCGGCTGTGACAGGCAATTCGTACGCTATCAAAGCCTGCCTCGACCTTGACCTTGACGGGAACTGCGGCGCCGGCGACATCTCCGGCGAATACGCAAATCCGGTCTTCCCGATAGCCGTCTCTACAATCCCGGACCTGAACATAACCATCATCGGCGTTCCCCATGCTCCCGCCTGGCTGACCGGAACGGCTGTATCCGTCTCCAGCATAAGCTGGACCTGGCAGATCATACCCGAAGCGACCGGCTACGCCGTTTATTCCGTTGCCGATGGGTTTATATCTTCCGCTACATCCGCTGCGTATGAACTTTCCGGCCTTGGAACCAATTCCCAAAATTCCGTATGCGTCAAAGCGTACAACAACGTGGGCGCAAGCACGGCAACCTGTTCCATGCCGGTCTACACGCTTGCGGCAGTTCCCGGCGTTCCCGAAATAGTTTCAGTCTCCTCATATAGTCTCACCGTAAAATGGAGCGCCGAGGGCAACCCGGCCGGAACGCTCTACGAGTTGAACAGTTCCACCACCGATAATTTCCAAAGTGGCAGTTCCACCTCCGTAATAGTCGGCTCGGGAATGGGTACAAACCTCCCTGACCTTTCCGCCGCGACGACTTATTACATGCGGGTACGGGCCATAAACGGCGATTCCATACCGTCTGTATATTCCGCTTCCGCGTCCACAAGAACTTTCGCCGCGCCGCCGGGTGCGCCCATAAACCCGGCCGCCGTATTCAGCGCGGCCTCAAAAAAAGTATCGCTTTTCTGGTCCGCCGCGCTTTCCGGGACCCCGGCTGTTTCCTTCCGCATTTACAGGGCGGCCGAGCCTGACCCGGGCTCATTTCTCTCCGTAGGGACCGTGGCGGAGACCTGGTTTGAGGATAGTATTCCACTACAATACTCCTCCACTTATTATTACCGCGTTACGGCCCTCAATTCCGACGGCCTTGAAAGCGGTTTTTCGCAGACCGTCTCCACCGCCGCCGACGTAATTGCGCCGGGGAACATGACCGACCTTAAAGTGATTTCAACGGATTCAGCCACAGGTAAAATCACCCTTTCCTGGACTGCGCCGTGGGAGGACTGGGGACTGGACCGCTATATCATCAAAGCCGCGACGAACGTCTGGAGCGATGCCTATTGGGACAAGGCGCAGCCGCTTGCGGAAGTCGCCGCCTCCACCGGCTCCGGCGGGAGGGAAACCTTTGTCCTAACGCTGGCCTCCACGGACGTCGTCCGATATGTGGCCCTGAAAGCCGTTGACAATTTCGGCAACCAGTCCGTAATGTCCAACCTGGCCGTGGCCGACTTTGAGCCGCCCGCCCTTGACGTGACTTGCGCTGTCCCGGCGGATTCCATAGTGGGCAGGCCTTTCGGCGTCACCATCGCCGCGCAGGACAATTATTCTCTGTCCCGCGTGCAATATCTGGCTGACGGCTTAACGGTGAGCACGGGTTTCCCGCAGACCCCTTCTCTGAACGTTTATTACACCTGGGATATAACCGATTATTCGGACGGCTATCATGTTTTTTCCGTAAGGGTTGAGGATTACAGCGGCAATACAAAGCAGTGGGACCTGCCCGTTACCGTCAATTATGTCCCTCCAGCCGCGCCTGTAATAACTTCCCCGGCCGACGGAACCCATATATCCACTACGACGATTTTTATTTCCGGCAGCGCTGAGCCGGAAACTTATGTCGTTATATTCGCCGGCGACGTTTTCATGGCCTCTCTGGATGCGTATTCGGGTTCCTTCGAAACGCAAATAACGCTGTCCGGCGACGGGACTTTCCCCATAACCGCCCAGGCTGCGGACAAAAAAGGCGCAAGCCCGCGCTCAAAGCCCGTTTCAGTCATTGTGGACACCGGCGCGCCCAATCCGCCACGGAACCTTTCCGCCGGCTCGGCTGCGGGCGGCGCGGTCGCGCTTCTGTGGTCCCTGCCGGAGGGGGAAACGCCCGTTTCATACAATATATACCGTTCCACGGCTGAGACCGGACTTTCCGTCATGGTGGATTCCGCCTCCCTCAGGACGGCCCTCGGCATAACCGCTCTTAAATACACCGATTATCCGCCCTCAGACGGCATATACTATTACGGCGCAGCCTCGGTGGACGCGGCGGGCAACGAAAGCGGGCTCTCAAACATCTCCGCCGCTGTTTCCGACAGGGTCCCTCCTTCAGCCTCGGTGGCCGTTTCCTCAGTCCCGCCGCTCGGCGCGGGCTCATACGGCGTGACGGCGACCGTATCGGAGACCCTCGCCTACGCGCCCTATCTGACCTTCACGCCTTACGGCCAGTCCCCGGTCCAGGTATATCTGACGCCGGAAAGCGCGCTTGTCTGGCACGGAACTTTCACTGTTACGGCCGACATGGCCTCCGGCGCGGGCAGATTCTCGTTCGGCGGGACGGACCTTTCCGGCAATACCGGCGGGCCGGTTACGTCCGGCCAAACGCTTGACCTTGAAACCGACGGCCCGACGGCGCGCTTGAGCCTTGCCTCCGCAAAACCCGCGCTTAAAACCGGAACCTACGCGCTAAACCTGAGTCTGAACAAGCCCGCGCGTGAAACGCCCGCTCTTTCATATCTAACCCAATCCGGCTCAACCGAAACAATCTCCCTTTCCTCTTCAACGGACGCCGCGGCGTGGACCGGCGCGATAAGCATAGATACGGCCGCCGGCGAAGGCACCCATAATTTCAGTTATCGGGCCTACGACAGGCTGGGCAATAAGGGGGAACTGCTTTCGGGGACGACGTATTTCATTGTGGACACCATAGCGCCGGACAAGCCTCTCTCGCTTAACGGCCTGCCGGGCGCAGGCGGCGCGGTCAATTTAAGCTGGTCCGCCCCGGCGGGCGAAAAACCCTCGGCTTATTGCCTCTACAGGGATTCCCAGCCGGTGACATGCGACATTGTTCCCAATCCGGCCGATTTCACCGGCTTTTATGCTGACACGCCTTCTGAAGGCTCATATACTTACGCTGTTACGGCTCTTGACGCGGCG
Source organism: Elusimicrobiota bacterium (assembly GCA_016208085.1). Lineage (GTDB taxonomy): Bacteria > Elusimicrobiota > Elusimicrobia > Elusimicrobiales > UBA9959 > JAHJSU01. The sequence goes on from JACQYT010000092.1 coordinate 102,655, forward strand.
GGCAATGAAAGCGCCCTCTCGGACGCCTTTAATATCACTTCCGATTCCACTCCGCCTGCCCCTGCTGTAATAACAGCATACAACGCGCTTGTTGAATTAACATGGGAGCCCGGCCCCGGCGAAATACCGGCCAGATACAGGCTTTACCGCTCCACTTACGTGTTGACAAGCGCAATCGGGATTCCTTACAGGGTTATAATTGGAACCTCTGCGCAGGATTCTCCTGAATCAGACGGCATATATTACTACCATGTCGTTGCTCTTGATTCAGCCGGAAATGAAAGCGGTCTTTCCAATCCGGCGGAAATTCAGTATGACGGAGCCGCTCCCGTCATAACCATCTCAGGCGTTGAAAATAACGCATATTATAATTCAAGCGCGCGTCCGGATATAAACATAATGGATTTATCCCTCTCAGTTTCAACCATAACCCTCAATGCTTCCCCGTTTGTTTCAGGCTCAACCGTCAGCGCTGAAGGCAGTTATACTCTGGCGGTTGCAGCCTCGGATATTTCCGGCCATTCCTTGCAGAAAAGCCTCGCATTTACCATAGATAAAACCAGTCCGGCCTTAGCCGTTTCCGGCATCCAAAACAATGGCTATTATGAGGCTGCCGTCGTCCCCGTCATAAACGTCTCCGACCTGAATCTCTCCACCGTGACTGCCGCGCTCAACGGCTTGCCGTTCGTCTCCGGCAGTTCCGTATCCGCCGGCGGCTCATATGAACTGGCGGCGCTGGCGCGGGACAAGGCCGGAAACGTCTCAACCCTGTCAATTTCCTTTACCGTAAATCCTCCGCCCGCAAAACCGAAGAATCTTTCGGTAACGATAGAGGACGGCAAAACAGCCGTTCTCAAATGGGAAAGTCCGGCCGACGGCCTGCTCCTTTATAAGGTATATAAAGACGGCCTTTATATAGGCCCGGCGCAGACAACGGATCTTTCATTCAGGGACACGGGCTATTGCGCTTCCGGGCTGCGGGTCTATGAGGTGTCGGCTATAGACTCCAAAGGACGGGAGGGTGAAAAGGCTCGCGCCGAGATTCCGCAGGTTTCCGTTGAATTGTCAGGCTACGGCACCATCGGCTCCCTGCCTTCTTCACCCTCTCCCTTGACGGGGGAGGGCGGGGGTGGGGGTGCGGAAGCGTTAAACAGAGGTTTTTTTGATTTCATACGCCTGAAAATAACCAACAACGGCGCGCAGGCAGTTTCGGCGGGGCCGCTCGCGGTCTATCTGGCCGGGAATATTTCCGGTGAAGCCCCGGCCGTTGATATCCCGGCCGGTTCGTTTGCCGAGGTCTCAGCCGCTGTTTATATTAGCGCCTCTTTGCCAGCCTCTATTTCTGCCCGGGCCGTTTTGACATTTCCGCCGGACTCCCCTCTTTTTGAAAGAGGGGCAGGGGGAGATTTGAACATAGTCCAAAACTTGATGCTCAATGTCCGCGATCCAAAGGAGCCCATTGTTGAGGTTTACCCGGAAGCGTTGGTGCGCGGCGCGTATTCAAACGTGCGGCTTAAATTCAACAACCGGGGCTCGGCCTCGCTGGATGTAATTACAGCGCGTTTGTCCGGTTCAAAGCAGATTCCATCAAAAGCCGTTGCGGTGGAACTTAAAACTCAGGCCGGGTTGCTGCTTTCACGGGCGGAACTTACGCAGACTGTCGGCGCGAATATAGCGCTTGTGAACGGCGAGCAGCTTTATTTCGTAAGCATCCCCGGCGGCGGCAGTTTCACCTTCGACCCGGTCAGG
>JACQYT010000089.1 GCA_016208085.1 Elusimicrobiota bacterium
GATTGAAACTCTGGCGACTTATCAGAGTTATAACGGGGAAAAAGCGGCGATAAATTTTGAGTATGGAAATGGAAGAGTTTTGCTTATCGGACCCCATCCGGAAATTGAGGAAAATTCAGACAGAGACGGCGCGACCTGGGGCAGCGAATTAAATGATGTGGAGAGTGACTGGCCTTTTTTAGCGTCAAGCGTCAGGTGGGTTTTAAAAATGTCTCCGCCGTAAGGCCCGACGGTTTTTTTTACCATTCCGCCAGCGTTTTGCGCAGCCAGGGCATAAATGCGGGGTCTTCCCACATAAATCTGGTATGCTGGCCGTGGAACGTGTCTACTATCCTGGCGATAATCTCGTCGTAGCGGACTTTGAACTCCTCCAGGGTCTGTGACTGGACGGCCGCCTGATAAAGCTCGCCCTCGTACGATTTGAAATCCGAATCTCTTTCAAGGGTCTGCCAGAGCTGCCGGAGTCCCTGTTTGCGTATCAGGATTCCCCACTTCCAGCCGTCCAGGCGGTTGCTGTCCGAACTCGGGCGCCTGAGGAAATCCCGGATTTTCCGCAGTTCCCCCTTGCCGAGTTCGAAAGAATACCAGCCGTCCACGGGCTCAACCATCCTTCGGGGGCCGGGGGTGGGCACGTTCACCATCCGCACGGTTATATTGTCGGGAAGCCGGAGATTTATCACGGCGTCCATGGAGCCGGTGCGGTTGACAACGGTCAGCGCGCTGTGCGTGGCTCTTTTGGGCAAAGGGATCCTGGGCAGGATTTCGCCCGCTATATGCTTGATGCCCGGAAGCATGAAAATCCACGGCGCATCAAATCCGCGCCAGCCCGCGTCCACGCAGAGGTAGAGGCTCCTCGGGAAAAGACTGGCGGGGCCGTCATGGACAAGGCCTTTGCGGACGAGATTTGCAAGCGCCAGCTGCCCTACCAGGCCGCCGAAACTATGGCCTATCAGGCGCAGTTCCCTGTCCGTCTTTATTCCCCGGTCTTGAGCCAGGGCAAGGCGGTAGCGCATCAGCGTTTCCACGGCGTCGGCCGTCTGTTTGCCGTTATCGTTGAGAGTATATCTCTGGTTATAAACGGCAATAACGAACTGGTAGGTGTCGTTCAAGCCGGCAAGCGCATACGCGTCCTGGAAATTGAGCCCTATGCCCGGTATGAAGACGACCAGTTTTTTTGACGGATCTATGGGCTCAAGCGGGGCAAGGGCCGCCCTGCCGTTATTGGCTTTAAGGCGCCTCTGCCATTCGGCTTTGGACTTGTGTTCTATATCAGTTCCCAGACTGAAAAACAGCGGGTCCAGCGGCTCCCCTATTACCGCGCCCGGCTGCCCTGCCGGGGTCTGCGCCGGGATTGCCCGTCCAACTGCCGGTTCGGCTTGGGTGTACTCTTCCCGCGCCGGCGCCGGGTCCGGAATCTTTACCTGGCTATTCTCCAGCGCCGCATGCATGTCAAAGCCGCGGTCAAAGTCCATTTCCGGCGCAGCCGCCGACAAGGACGGCGCGAAGGCCGCGGACAGGATGGCGGCTAACAGGTGTCTTCGTCCAGCTTTCATCGTTTTCTCCCGGTATTTAAGCGTATCACGCTTAAAAAACCACGTAATACATTGTATCTTGTCCGCGGCTTTTTGTCATGGGTCATATTGCCCAGACGGTTCCGGTCTTTTGGCCGTCTGTGAGTCGGAAAAGAGGGGTAATTCCCGCTCAATCCATGTTCCCGGAACTCGTCAAGCGCGGCGCGGCGCTCCGGGCAGGCCGCAACATGCGCGGATATTTCCACCGTTTTTTCCGGCCACAGCTGGCCGTCAAAATAAACGGAAAGCGATTCCCTGATTTCCTCGTGTGTCATGTCTACTCCAGGAGGCCGCGCAGAAGCTTCCGCATTTTTTCACGGGCCCGGGAAAGCCTTGAGCGGACCGTGCCGTCGAGCGCGGAGGCCAAAGACTGGTATCTCAAACATTGTGAGATGCTCTGGGAAGGCAAACGCGATAAGCTTATTGCCGACATCCAGAAGCTCTCGGAACATTTGGGCCCTGCGACGGACGGAGAACCGGAGGGCTCGCCGCGCAAGGTTCTCCGCCAAAACGCCTATTCCTACTTCCCCAATAACAGGGACGCAATTGACTACCCCGCATTCCGCTCCCGCGGCTGGCCGATAGGGTCCGGGGTTGTGGAAGCCGGGGTCAAGCAGTTCGCGGTTCGGATGAAAGGAAGCGAGAAATTCTGGAACATCGGAGGCGACACAGAGACCGGCGCCGAGTAGATGCTGGCCTTGTGCGCTTTATACCGTTGCGAAGATGGACGCTGGCAACGGCATTGGCGGCAATGTGGTCAACCGCGTAAATGGAAATGACCTAGTCATGGCGCGCCGGAGATAAATACACGAACGGCATATCTTTCCCCACATCACGCTTTCCTGACGCAAATTCACCATTCTGATAGCAATCATAAAAGGCGGCTTACCAGATCGCGGGAAAAAGTCCGACATCAGAGGAATGCACCCCAATATCCGGCAAAGTCCGCTGAATATCAGGGTTTTGTGGTATAATAAAAAGAGAAGCTTGTTTTTTCAGTAGGGGATGCCGGGATGAAAGCAATTTTAAAAATATCGGTCCTATCCATTGCCTTTCTCTTCTCTTCTCTTGTGTTCTATTTCGTTCCTCCAGGCTGCGAGGCGGCTGTTACGCCCGTACGCATAGTTCAAATTGCCGTCACCATGCCGCAAAGTTGTGAGGCCGGCGTTATGGAGCAGCTCTGTTCCTCGGTTACCAGTTTCCTGAATGACGAGGCCGCCAAGGCCGCTACCGCGTTAAAAAACTGCACTAAAAACTGCAACTGGAAGAAACATAAAGATGAACTGGTAAAAGCCGCGCAGAAAAAGGCCAAGGATTCCTGCGCCAAAGGCGAAGCCCCGGACATCAACGATATAAACAACGGGCTTGATACGGACGCCAAGGCAAGGCTTAAAAGCCTGTATGACCGGAACAGCCGGATGTTCGATGGCACCGCGAAACTCGCCGCCAAAGACTTTGATGTAAAATCCAATCAATCGTCCGCGTCAACCGGGAAGGGCGGTCAGGTAAGCGACTTGAAATCAAGCGAACCGGACATCAAAAAAATCACCTCTCCGTCCGAATTCAGTTTAGCAAACAAATCAACCACACTGCCGGCCTCCGCGAAAACCGCCCCTACGTCAACCCCAAAAGCAAGCGCGCAAGCCGCTTCCTACATATTTTGGTGCAGTTGCCCGCAAGATGATACTGGGACGTTGTTTGAGACAACCGACTACAGTGATTGCGTTAAGCAATGCTGCGAGAAGTACCATGGTGGCACCGACTGTCCCTCAGGCGACGGGGGTTCGGATATATGGAAAAAACTCAAGGAAATGCTCAACAGCATCATCAAAGCCCTCCGTGAAATAAAGGATGCCGCGGCTATAGCGCTGCGGGATAAGTTTGTTCCTCTTGAAAAACGCGGCGATATAGCCTGGGTTGAATGTGACGGGAAAGGCGGGTTTAGGATTGACTTCCCTGGGTTTAACCAAAAACTGTTGAAAGAGGCCTGTGACACTCAGGTCTGTACCCTTAAACATGAGGCCGCCCATATCCGGGACGCTATGAACGCATACCCCGACAGATGCAAGGGGGAACCGGAGAACAAAGCGGATTTGTGGACCAGTCTTGACCAAATAGTGTTTCGTAAAAAATCAGAGTGCCGTGCCACTCTGGAGGTGGACTTACCCTGTATGGCGGGCAAGCTGGCTTCGGCAAGGACCAACGCATGCAAAGCAGATTTAAAATATCAAATAAACTATTACAAGAAGTTTGTCTATAACGAAAATCAGTGTGACACAAGATTTGGATATCCGACCTATTTTGAACCGTATCCCGGTTATTAGGAAAAATTATGCAAAGAAAACTTTCAAATAAATTAAGCGCCGGCAGTCTGGCCATACTATTGGTTGCAGGCATCATTGTTTTGTCCGGCTGTAAGAGATATTCCGAGGGTGAGCGCTGGGGCTTATGTTTTGATACCGCCATAAAAAATACAAACAAATTTGCAGCAAAGAAAGAAAAAAATCTTGATTTATATAAGATCATAGGAGTGTTCAATTATAAGAATAAGTATTTACACATTTATTACGCCGGCAAAACAGACCCGCCCGATGATTTTGTGGTTGAACTGGACCTGAAAACCTGCAAGGCGCGTTTCGGTGACAAGCTGGAAACAGACAATCCGGAAATCGTAGAAACCGCGAACAAATACATGGTAGAAAGGGGAAGAGATTTGAGCGTGTACGAAACTCCGGAGATAATTGAAGATATAAAAGAGTGGGCTATTGTTTACCGTGAGATTCATCCCAGCTTTGACAGTGGCCTTATGGTTATAATCAATAAAAAAACCCGTGAAACTATTTTAATAGGCCATCACGGCGAGATACCGGATCCCCAAAAAACCGGAGGAACTCTTAAACCTTCGGAAGATTCCCGTAATAGGTTAGCTTGCCGGAGTTGATTTTTCAAAAAACATTTCGAACCGCCAGCCAGTAGCAAATCCTCCCGTCTTAGAACAGCCCATGTCCCCCACCAAGTCCTCGCTGCCGCTCGAAGAACGGCAGGCAATCTCCCGTATCCGTCAACTGCTCAACGAGCCCGGTTTTCTCCATGCCAGCCTCATCCAAAATCGCCGCCGCTGTGGAAAGGATTATTGCC
>JACQYT010000061.1 GCA_016208085.1 Elusimicrobiota bacterium
CTGGCTGCCACGCTTTGTCAGCTTTGCGGGCAACATCAGGAAATCGGTACGTATGGTATCGAGGGTAGCGAAGCGCCATTGCTTGGGCAAGCACAGGCGCTTGAACCAGTGAACCAGATTGGACGCAAAGAGAATGGTCTGGAAAAACGCGACGTTGGCTGTCCAGTCTCTTGTAGGAATTTTGGCCAAGGGGTAATCGTACACCAGCTCGCGGATATGTTTTTCGATGTTCGCTCGAATCAAATAGAAACGATAGACGCGCCAGGCGCTGGTTGTGAGGTTGGTGATAAAGACATGGTAGGCATACTTGGTGTCCTTGAACAAAGTCAGTTGCTTGGCTTCCACCGGATCTTCCGGGATGGGCCGACGTGCGACCACGAAGCGATGCTTTTCTTTCCACTTTTCGTTCGGCCGGAACCAAAACTCGCCTACCTCCCATCCGTTTTTGAGCTTGGTGAACTTGCAGGCCACGGCCTTGGGTTGGATAACCTTGTATCTGCCTTCCTTGACAACAATCACATATCCGCATTTCTTCCCGTCGAGGAATTCCACCGTCTCCCTGCTGTGGAATCCGGAGTCCATGCGGAATCGGATGCGGGATCGGGCGATGGTCTTGGGCACCTTGGCCAGACAAACTTTCAGGAAAGGAATGATTCCGGTGGAGGAAGCCGCGTCGCCTGGTCTCAGGGAACCGTGCCAGAATTCCTCGAACCCGGCCTCGAAACAAAACAGTGGATGGTACGAACGTCTCCCGTGTTTTTTGGGATTGTAGCCCACACGAGCGCCTTCGTGTTTGCCATAGATGACCAGGACTGCGGAGTCGATGTTGAAGATCAAGCTGTGGCGCATTCTGGGCAGGCCGAACAGGTAAGCCCGCAGACTGTCGTGAAGGCGAACCAATTGTCGAATAGTTTTGTTGGGGAGGCGTTTCAAAAACCGGCACAAGGTAGATTGATCCGGGAATCGCTTGAGCCCCAACATTTCCAGAAAGGCTCCGTTGTACTGCAGGATTTCGGTCTTGTTGATGCGCCGCAGGCCCATCACGATGGCAAACATCAGGGCCAAGATGAGTTCGGAAGCGTGATAGTCTTGGTTCCGCTGAGGAAACCGAACGTGCTCCTGCAAACGTTTCTTGAGTCCAATGTATTTGCAAAAAAGCTGAATCAGCCACATCCCGCCGAAGTGTGTGAGATGGGATTCCTCGAAGTAAAAACGGATTTTTCTGGTCCCTTTTGGCATAACACACAAACCGTCCTTTTAGGACGTTTTCTGTGTGGAAACTATAAGTTGCTCTATTATAGCTTTTTGTCGTCGATAAAAGTGCGTTCATCATCGTCAGGAATAGCCAGTTTCACACATTTTTGAGGATAAACGGCAAGAGATCAGCGGCCGTCTTTATGCACGCTCTTCACGGCGCGACCGGAAGGATCTGCCGTTTTCGCCCAGGAGGCGTCCCAGCGGACGGCTGTGGGCGTACTGCAGGCGATGCTTGGCCCGTCCGGCACAAGCTTGGGAGCCTCCGGATTGGGAAAATGGGATTCAAATATGCCGCGATAGAGATAGCCTTCTTTGGTGAGGGGCGTTTTGACGGGAAAACGGCAGGCGGCGTTTTCCAGCTGCTTGTCGGAAATTTCCTCTTCGGCGCGGGCCTTTAAAGAATCTATCCAATTATAGCCCACACCGTCGGAAAATTGCTCTTTCTGGCGCCAGAGGATTTCATCTGGAATATACCCTTCAAAGGCCTTGCGAAGCATCCACTTTTCCATGCGCTTGCCGGGAACGCACATTTTTTCACCGGGATTGATATTCATAGCGACTTCCAGGAATTCCTTGTCCAGGAACGGGACGCGGGCTTCAAGTCCCCAGGCGGCAGTGGATTTATTGGCGCGCAGGCAGTCATACTTGTGCAGCAGCGCCAATTTGCGCACCGTTTCTTCGTGGAACTCGCGCGCGTCCGGGGCTTTGTGGAAATACAGGTAGCCGCCGAAGATCTCGTCCGCCCCTTCCCCTGAAAGCACCATTTTAATACCCATCGCCTTGATCTTGCGCGCCATCAGGTACATCGGCGTGGCGGCGCGGATGGTGGTAATGTCGAAAGTTTCCAGGTGGTAAATGACATCGGGAATTGCGTCTATCCCCTCTTGCTCCGTGAAATGGATCTCATGATGGATCGAACCGATGTGGTCCGCGACTTTTCCGGCCATTTTTAGGTCAGGCGAATTTAGAAGCCCTATAGAGAACGAGTGCAGCCGGGGCCACCAGGCCGGCGTTTTGTCGTGGTCTTCCACCCTCTTCTCTTTGAACTTGGAAGCGATCGCCGCCACCAGGGAGGAATCCACTCCCCCGGAAATAAGGACCCCGTAAGGGACGTCGCACATCAGCTGCCGCTTGACCGCGCGCTCAAGCGCTTCGCGCAAAGCGGACAGATCTAGGGGTTTGGCCGGCAAAGTTACAGTGTCGGCCCAGGCGGGATTATAATATTTGACCAGTTTTTTTTCTTTTCCGCGGTAGTAATGTCCGGGCGGGAATTCGTCTATTTTTTGACAGACATCCGCGATCGCTTTCAATTCGGACGAAACATAAAGGTTCCCTTTTGTATCCCGGCCCCAGTACAGCGGAACGACGCCGATGGGGTCGCGGGCTATAAAATAATCTTTGGGCCCGGGATCATACAGGGCAAAAGCGAAAATGCCGTTCATCCTGCCGACGAACTCCGGGCCAAATTCATCGTAAAGATACAGAATAGGCTCGCAATCGGAAGCGGTCTGGAAATCGTGCTCTTTGGTCAGCAGTTTGCGCAGCTCTTCATGATTGTAAATTTCGCCGTTTACGGACAGTACGCGCCTGGTCCTGCGGTCGACCAGCGGCTGGGCGCCATGCTCGAGATCCACGATCGCAAGCCGCTCATGCAGAAGAATGCCGCTTTCATCGGAGTATATCCCGCTCCAGTCGGGACCGCGGTGCCGGAGACGCTTTATCAGCGCAAGAGCTTTCTTGCGAAGCTTCGCGGCATTGTCTTTGATTTCCAGAATCGCCAGAATTCCGCACATATATATAGATCCGATTATACAACAGGTCGGCATACAATTGCGAAGATTTTGCCGGGCCCGTCCAAGCCTTGCGATGTTACAGTAAGCGAACCCAAGAAGCAATAAAAATACCTGCGGTTTAGCTCCGCAGGCATTTTCTCGTCGGTAGAGAGAAATCTGGTTGCGGGGGCTGGATTTGAACCAGCGACCTCAAGGTTATGGGCCTTGCGAGCTACCAGGCTGCTCTACCCCGCATATATAGTATAGCAGAAAAATGCGGGAAATGCACAAAAAAATGTATAACTCCAACAACTTCCCCGTCACTTTTGCACTTCAAAGGTGTCTATCACCCGGCCTTCTTTGTCATAAACGTTCATCGCAAAGTTTTTTTCTTTTATCTCTATATGGGCGAAGTGATAGACCGGCAGGAATTTTTCGGACCAGTCTTCGTTGGCGCGCTGAAAATATAAGGGCCGCCCCCCGCCGCCGAACGTGATATATACAATGCCTTCTTTGTCGTCCGGTATGCCGTCCTTCACGGGCCTGGTCCTTTCATAATTATGGTCGTGGCCCTGGAAAACCATGTCCACCTTGTATTTTTGAAAAAGCGGTTCAAGCGCGGCTCTCTGGGCCTCTATCGCGCCGTGCGCGCCGGTGGAATAGACGGGTTGGTGCAGCATGACGAATTTCCAGGTCTTCTCGGTCTTTGAAAGGAAGCGCTCAAGCCATTTATACTGCTTTGAGCCCTTGTCCAGCGGCTGGGCCCATTTGGCGCCGCTAAAATAGTTGGCGTCCAGCACAAAGAACCTGGCGTTCCCTTCGTCAAAATAATAAAAGTACGGCGGCAGGCCGGTCCTCGGCATGGAATGAAAAGGAATATAGTTTTCCCTCAGGAACTTTTTGCTTTCGTTCCTGTTGCCGTAATCATGATTGCCCAGGGCCAGGAAGAACGGGTATTTGGCAAGCATTTTCTTATAGGGCCCGAAATACTGCATATTTGCGTTGGCGTCCAGGCCCGATTCCACCATGTCCCCCGTATGCGCGATGAAATCCGGATCAAACTTTTCCATTTGCGCGGCAAGTTCCAGCTGTTCCTCGGAACCGGAACCGGAATCGCCGAAGGCCAGAAAATTAAAATAAGGCTTATCTATGCCGCGGAAGGTTCTGAAAGCGTTTTCTTCAGCTTTATAGACGCCGGCGCCGCCGGAGTCGCCCAGATATATCCGGTAACAATGGGTGGTGTCGCTCAAAAGCCCGAAAAGGTTTATCGCGTGTTCCTTCATTTCGGGCGAGAGGGTCATAAACCGTTCGCAGTCCGGCCAGGCCCCGTATGAGAGCCAGGCGACCGTGTCCACGTCTGTCCTGAAACGCACCGTCGCCATGTCCGCGGCCATATTCTCAATGTAAGGCCCCCGCGCGATTGCCGCCGGCCGCGCCGGAGCGCAAAGATTCATTAAAATCAGGAACACGGGGAACTTTTTCATCAGGAATTTTTGCCGCAAAAATTTTTAACGAACAGCGGCGTCACTTTGAATTTAACGGCGTCTATGACTCCCCGGTCGGTTATCCGCAGCTCAGGTATCGGCGGGAGCGTCAGGAAGGACATGGCCATGAAAGGGTCGTCTATCTTTGAGCCCAGCATCCCGGCTATCTCGTTTAAGCGCTTCTGTTTTTCCCGGACGAACTCGGCGCTCCTGTCCGACATCAGGCCGGCCACCGGCAGCGGCAGGGCATCCAGCACCTGGCCGTTGAGAGCAGCCACGATGCCGCCCTGCATTTTCACCACCTGCACCGCGGCCGTGTACATGTCGCCATCGTGGGTGCCGATGACCACGATATTGTGGGAATCATGCGAGACCGAGGACGCGATGGCGCCTTTCTTAAGTCCGAAGCCCTTGACCAGCCCCAGCGCCACGCGCCCGGAGGCCATGTGGCGCTCTATCACCGCTATTTTCAGGACGTCACGCTCGGTGTCGGAAGAGACGTAGCCGCCGTCCTGTTTGACCGGCTCCACGCTCGCCTTCGTGACGATCTGGTCGGGTACGAGATTTATGACTTTCGCGTATTTCCCCTCCGCCTTCAGGGCGAAGTCTTCGTGCTCTATCCATCTGACGTTGATGGTGCCCCTGGTTTTGCCTTTATACTCGGTGATGACGCGCGGCTCAATAACGCCGTCGCGCGCCACCAGCCTGCCGTCCTTGAACACTTTTGAGATCTTCAGCTTTTTTAGATCGTCGAACACGATCAGGTCGGCGTGATAGCCTGGAACTATGGCGCCCAGGTTCTTAACGGCGAAGTATTCGGCGGTATTGATGGTGGCCATCTGTATGGCCCTTATGGGTTCTACGCCCAGCTGGATGGCGATGCGCACCAGGTAATCTATGTGGCCCTGGCGGAAAATATCTTCCAGATGGCGGTCGTCGGTGACGAACACGAACTTGCGGGAATTCTCGGAATTGACCAGCGGCAGAAGCCCTTTGAGGTTTTTGGCCGCGGTGCCTTCGCGTATCATGATATACATGCCGGCGCGCAGTTTCTCCCTGGCTTCTTCAACGGCCGTGCACTCATGGTCGGAGCGGATGCCGGCCGAGATATAGGCGTAAAGCTGCTTATCCTTCAGCATCGGCGCGTGACCGTCCACCACCTTGTTTTTGGCTATGGCGATCTTCATCAGCACTTCTTCGTCCTGGAAGACAACGCCGGGATAATTCATCATCTCGCCGATGCCCAGCACCCTTTCATCGTGCAGCAGCAGTTCCAGATCGTGGGCGGAAAGCTCGGCGCCGGCGGTCTCAAGATGCGTGGCCGGCACGCAGGAAGGCAGCATCACGTATACACCCAGCACGCTGTTCACGCTTGAGGCAAGCATGTATTTTATGCCGTCCAGTCCGAGCACGTTGGCGATCTCGTGCGGGTCTATGACGGCGGAAGTGGTGCCGTGCGGCAGGACCACTTTCGCAAATTCGGGGATCTTGACCATTGAACTTTCAATGTGGACGTGGCCGTCTATAAAGCCGGGGGCCAGATACGCGCCGTTGAGGTCAATGGTCTGCGAGGCCGCGTAAACGCCGAACCCCGCTATTTTTCCCTTATGCACGGCGACGTGGGTTTTATGGATGTCGCCAGAGAAGGTGTTGATGACCTTTGCGTTTTTCAGCAGGAGGTCCACTTTTTTTCCGCCGCCGGCCGTTTCAATGTTATTTTTGATGTTCCGGAGATTCGTTTCTGTATCCATCATAGGTCGTCCTCCCGCGCGTTTTTATAATTTTACTTTTTTATGCCCCTACTGAACAACGCTTTTTAAATTACTATCATTTTAAACGCACTTTGTAAGTCCTGCGGAAACTAATATAATTTTACAATGGACCTGAATGCCCCGCTGATGCAACTGGCAACGCTCGGCTTTTTCGTGTTTCTGGCCGGACTTGTGGATTCCATGGCCGGCGGCGGCGGCCTGATAACTTTGCCGGCCTACCTTCAATTCGGCCTCCCGCTTAACCGCCTGCTCGGCACCAACAAGCTTTCCTCAAGCCTCGGCACCACGGTGGCGGTGTTCAAGTACCTCGCGGAACTCCGGTTTGAAAAAGATTTCCTATTCGTGCTGGTTGTTTTCGCCGCGCTGGGCTCGTTCCTCGGGGCGCGCTTTATTTCCCTGCTGCCGCCGCAGTTTATAAGATATCTGCTGATAATAGCGCTGCCACCCGTGGCATTTTTCATTATAACCCGGCACCGTTTCGGGCTCTCCGACCAAAGCGGCCTGACCGCCGAAAAAACGCTTCTTTTCCGGGCGGTCCTCATCGCCTTTTTTATCAGCTTTTACGACGGGCTGCTGGGCCCCGGCACGGGAACTTTCCTGGCGGTGGCTCTGGTCCGGTTCTGCGGCTATGATCTGTTAAAGGCCACGGCCCTGAGCAAGCTTTTGAACCTTACCTCCAACATTTCGGCTCTGCTGGCCTTCCTGCTCCTCGGCCTGGTGGATATAAAGCTTGGACTCGCGATGGGCGCGGTCGGGATGGCCGGCAATTACGTCGGCTCTCACCTGGCGCTTAAAAAGGGGGTCTGGCTGATCAGGCCGACGCTTTTTATCGTCTCAAACGCCTTGCTGGCTAAAATAATATGGGATATGCTGAAATAACAGCCGCCATACGCTTTATGCCGGAGGCCATGGGCTTTTAAGGAAACGGCATCTGGCATACGGCTTATGGCTTACGACGTTGTTAACATTGCCAGCAAACCGAAGTGGCCGGCGTTTTCCCCGTCGCGGCGCCAGGAATAGAACAGGTCCTTATCGGCATAAGTGCACATGTGGGCGAATTCGTAGTTTTTAACGCCAAGCGCAACAAGCTGATATTTAAGCAGTTCCTTTAGATTAAAATGATGCCTGCCGTCTTTTAGCCGCATACATTTACGCGGTACATCTTCCGGATAAAAAACCCGCAGTTTCTCTATAAAATCTTCTTTTACCGGGTAATTTTCCGCCGAAATCATAGGGGAAACGCCAACGATTATTTCCCCGGGCCTTGTGCCGTAACGGAGCTGCATCGTGGCGATCACCTGGGAGTAGATATTAAGCAGCGCCCCGCGCCAGCCGCTGTGGCTGACGGCGAGCGCGGAATGGACCGGATCATAAAAAACGGTGAGCGCGCAATCGGATGAAAGGGCCAGTAGCGGTACGCTCTTCAGGCCGGTTATAAGCGCGTCGGTATTTGTTAATGCGGCAGGGGCGCAAATAAAATCAAAATCACGGTCTATGACCTTCACATTGGCCATGTGGACCTGGCGCATGCGAACCACGCGCTCAAACGGCGCGTTAACCGCCGCGCATAAAAGCTTAAGGTTGGACAACGCGTTCTCCGGCGAATCCTTGGTGCCGAAGCCCAGGTTTAAGCCGGCGTAAGGGGCAGGGCTTACCCCGCCCGCGCGCGTTGAAACCACCGCCACGAGTTCAGCGGCCCCGGCCAGATTTTCAAATTTAAGCAGTTTTAACCCATTCTTCTCTTCAATTATCATATTCTTTCCCCGAACCTTGTACACTGAAACCCTTTCCCCTCTGTTGCCTGGTTCTCCTAATAGCCTGGCCGCCTAATTTCCTAATCGCCTGCCCCTTTATTTGACCTCTCCCCTCCTTATTAGTTACCATAGAAACGTTATGCCCACCTACCGATTTATCAAAAAGGCCGGCGGAAAAACCCTGAACCAGATTATATCACTTTACAAAAACCAGGGCTGGTGGCAAAGGGGAGATACGCCGGAGCTGGCCGCGAATATAGTAAAAAACAGCCATTGCTTCCTGCTGGCTCTGGAACAAGGCAGGGTAATCGGCATGGGCCGCGCGATAAGCGACAGGGCCGGCGACGCCTATATCCAGGATATCACTGTCCTCCGGGAGCGCCGTTCGCGGGGGACAGGGTCCGCGATAGTGAGAAAAATAAAAAGCCGCCTTAAAGCCGACGGGATAAAGTGGATAGGCCTTATAGCGCAGAATAATTCGCGCAATTTCTACCGGAAACTGGGATTTAAGGTCATAACCCGCTCCCACCCGATGATGCTGAACAGCAACCATGTTTAAACAGCTCAAAGCGGAAGATTATCCTCTCTTTAAAGATTATTTTGACATCCACGGCTGGAGCCTGTGCGAATACTCCCTTTCCTCTATAATCGCCTGGAACCACTGCATTTACGACGTTTATTACCGCCAGGAAAACGAGCTGCTTTTTATTTCTGAGATAGAAATAGAAAAGCCGGAAAACAGGCGCCTGCTGCTGCCGCTGACATCCCCTTTCCGCTGCCCCCTCCCCGCGGAACTGGCCGGCTGGGCGGCCAGGCTCGGCTACCGGCAATATTACTACGCCCCCGAGGGTTACCTGGCGGCCGCGGAACTCGCGGAAGTGGAAAAATTCTTCACTGTGAAAGAACAGCCCGGCTATATGGATTACGTATACAATATTTCCGACCTGGCCGGGCTTAAAGGACACAAATACTCAAAAAAACGCAATCTCCTCTCCCAGTTCAACAAGCAGGTCCAAGAGGTCCGCCACGTCCGGGTGGAGCCTATAACCCAGGATAACAGCGGCCTCTGTATAAGCCTTCTGAACGAATGGGCCGCCGATCCGGAGACGGGCGAGCGGCTGGACATGCTTAACTGCGAGCGGAAGGCGATCTTGAACGCGCTGAAACATTTCAAACTGCTTGAAATGCGGGGCATTATGGTCGTTATTGACGATAAAATAACGGGGTTCGGACTCGGCGGACGGCTTTCAAAGGATGTTTTTGTGCTTAATTTTGAAAAGGCCCTTGACGGCGTTAAAGGGCTCTACCAGTTCCTGGACCGGGAATTCGCCGCGTACCTGAGGAAAGATTATGCCTTTATAAATAAGGAAAGCGACCTCGGCAAGCCGGGCCTCGCCAAAACCAAAGAATCCTATTACCCCTGCAAAAAAGTGAAGTCCTATATCCTGACGCTGAAATAGGAAAATAGGGGACGGTTCTTAATATCTTAATAACTCTTTACCAGGTCCCTGCCCTTTTGGCATAGATGCGATATTGCACCGGAGCTTAACCCGAGTTCTTTCCCCAAAATAACTCCGCTAACCCTGCCCCTTTCCCGCATGAGATAACAATATACCGCCTTGGCCGCAACTGCACCCGGGATGCGGTCATGCCTGAAAATCAATTCCTTCCGTAATCCCGTAACCCTTGCCACTTCAGCTACAAGCTCCGCCTTGCTTGCCTTGCGGCTTTCAGCCGCGTCAAGCTCTTTTAAAACCGACGCCGTAAAATCCCCGTCGCCCA
>JACQYT010000107.1 GCA_016208085.1 Elusimicrobiota bacterium
CAAGCACGGTTCTGTGAGGGGACGCAGAAGCGTGAGTTAAGCA
Organism: Elusimicrobiota bacterium; assembly: GCA_016208085.1. GTDB lineage: Bacteria > Elusimicrobiota > Elusimicrobia > Elusimicrobiales > UBA9959 > JAHJSU01. The sequence goes on from JACQYT010000107.1 coordinate 44, forward strand.
GACGGCTACTGAGGCACCGCCGACCGAAAGGGGCGGAAACCGCTATGCCGTCCTAAGATTCAGGCTTGAGGCGTTCTACTCGACTAACTCAATAACTTAATTAGATATGCCTCGCAACGCAAGAATAGATATAGCCGGTTGTCTGTATCATGTTATAGCCAGGGGAAATGAACGGCACAGTATTTTCAGGGATGATGTAGACTATTTGGATTTTTTATCCCGCTTGCGCACGTCGCTGGATAAAACCGGAAACAAATGTCTGGCATGGTGTTTAATGCCGAATCACTTTCATCTTTTAATTCTGCGTGGCGAGCGCCCTCTTTCCGAGTTGATGAGGCGGCTTATGACCGGTTATGTGGGAAGTTTTAACCAGCGACATAAGCGTTGCGGGCATCTATTCCAAAATCGTTACAAGGCGATTCTTTGCGAGGAAGAAGAATACCTGCTTGAACTCGCGGCTTATATTCATCTCAACCCTCTGCGCGCAGGACTTGTGCGCGGTTATCAAAATCTTGAAAAGTATCGTTGGACCGGGCATGGCGAAATAACCGGCGCTAGGCGCGCTGAAATAGCGGAAAGGGATTATGTTTTGGAGCATTTCGCGGGGAAAACCGTAGAGGCTGTTCATAAATATGACCGGTTTCTGCGGGAACGGATAAATAAGTTTAAGACAGGCGAGTTGTCAGGCGGCGGACTGTTGCGGAGTCTTGGAAGCATGGAGAATGTCCAAATGATGAGGCGCAGCGGTGATAAGAAAATATGTGATGCGCGCGTATTGGGGAGCGGGCAGTTTGTGGCGGCACTTCTTAAGCAGTCTGAAAAACCACATAAAATTAAGAGCAATGCGGAAGATGTGTTAAAGCAGGTTTGCGCGAGAACCGGCGTGACAGCGGAAGAAATTAAAAGCCGCAGCCGGGAAAGGAGTATAGTAGCTGCCCGCGCAGAATATTGTTATTTGGCGAAGGAAGCGGGGATACGGGGGGAAGTCCTGTCGGAGGAACTGGGGAGAAACTCGGGAGCAATTTCCTATCTTGCGACTAAGGGCAGACTCTCGGCAAATTGAGATATTGTGTAGCGTCCCCCTGGCCCCCCCTGGCCCCTTGGCGTCTACTTCTTTTTATGAAAAAGGCTTCTGCGGCTCTGGAACTGGCTGGTTTCAGGCTGAATTTTAAATCAGACCAGGGCGGTATCATTTCGGTTCTGCGGGGCAGATACGGCAGGTTTGTTTCCGCGGGCGGCGCGGCTTACCGGTTTGAGGTTTTTGAGGCCTCCGGTGGACAAAATCCGTTCAAGCCGGCGATTTCTTTGGGCAAGCGTTTCCTCAAACTGAAGCGGGGGGATTTTGAAGCGGTTTTGGATATGCTTACCGGCGCAGGAACATTGAAAGCCGCCGCTAACGAGCGGTGTCTTGACGCTTTCCTGCGCTCTTTCATAAGTTTCCTGCTTATCCGCTCCGGCGGCTTCATGCTGCATTCCGCCGGGCTGGTAAAAAACGGAAAAGCGCACCTGTTTTTGGGGAAATCCGGCGCGGGCAAATCCACATTGTGCGGGCTGGCAACCGGCCGGCCTGCGCAGGTCACAGGTCACAAATCGCAAGTCGCAAATCGGCCGCCTGGCTGTTCTGTTATCAGCGACGAATTGAATCTCATCCGCTTTGAAAAAGGTCGGTTCCGGGTTTACGGCTCCCCTTTCTGGGGCGAGATGCGCGCGGACGGACGCCCCGGCGCCTGGCCGCTGGGCGGGGTGTTCCTGCTGAAAAAGGCTGAAACCAACAGGCTCTCCCCGTGTTCAAAGGCGGAGGCCCTTAAATGGTTGCTGCGGTGCCTCGTGAATTTCTCCCGGAGCCCGGAAGACGCCGCGCTGATAATGAAGAATTCCGCGCGCTTGCTGGCCGGGGCCGGATTTTCCAGGCTTGAATTCACAAAGAAAGACGCCGGCTTTCTAAATCTTGATTGGTGAAATTTTGGTGAATATTCGGTGAACCCATGTATCCTTCGCAGCTCATTGTTGTCCGGTATGTAGTCGCAGAGCCTGCTCTGCCTGTAGCGGGCGGATTTATCCGCCAGAAAAGAGTCGCATAAATGCGACCGCTACGGGGAAAAAAGGCAAAGCAAGCTTTGCCACTACAAGAGCAAATAATGGGTTCACTGAATATTTACAGATTTTGGTATAATTGGTTATGGCCTTTATTATAAGGAAGGGGCTGGCTTACAGGAAAATAGACGGCCTGGTCTTTATAGTGGACGCGGCCGGAGAACGGCTGCACGAGCTTAACGCCGCCGGGTCGATCGTCTGGGAAGGCCTGGCCGCCGGAAAAAGCGAAGCCCGCATAGCCGAAGCCGTCTGCGCCGAATTTGATGTGGCCGGAAAGACGGCGCGCGAGGATACGGCGGCATTTATAAAGGAGCTTTCGGCCGCCGGGCTGATAAATCCATCCCCGGCTGAGGGTAGATAAAATCCCCCTTTAAGTAAAGGGGGACGAAGGGGGATTTGATGAAGGTAATTATTCGGGAGATTCGCATTTATGAAAAAGAAGAAAAAACCTTATTCAAAACCCGCTTTAAAAAGCGAAAAAATATTTGAGACCGCCGCCTTGGCCTGCGGCAAGTGCCAAACCGGGCCCACAAATCAGACGGCCTGCAAAACGCTTAGGAAACTCTCGTGAACAGGCCGCTTTCAGCCTTCCGCCTTGAGGGTTCCAGCATGTTCCCGGTCTTCAAGCCCGGAGAGCTGGCGCTTGTTCTACGCCTCATCCCTCATCCCTCATCCCTCATCCTTTCTGCAGGGGATTGTCTTGTGTATGAGTTTGAAGGACGTACATTGCTTCATCGGGCGGTCAAAACAGGGCCTGACGGGGTTTGGTCAGCCGACGATGCCGGGCGGCTGGAGCCTCACCTTGTGCCGTGGAAAAATGTGCGCGGCAAAATTTTGAGCCGTAACCCCTTTGCCGGCGGTTTTTGCGGATTACTTTATTCAAAACTCCGCCGCTCCATATCTCCGCTATTCGCATGATTCCCTCGGCAAAACTGAACACGCTTACGCTGGAGCGCAATATCCCGATTACGGTTACCGTGGAACTCACGCGCCGCTGCCCGCTTGCCTGTCTGCACTGCTACCTGCCTGAAACCAGCGGTCGTTCGATACCCGCCCGCGAACTGACTACCGCCCAATGGGAAAAAATACTCGGCCAGTTGGCTGAAGCCGGCGGCCTTTACCTGGTTTTTACCGGTGGCGAGCCCCTTCTGAGGCCGGACCTGGCGGAGCTATGCCGCCGCGCGAAAGAACTTAAATTTGACGTAAGGATATTTTCAACCGGCCTGGGCCTGACCGGAGAGCTTGCCTCCGAATTTAAGGAAGCCGGAGTCTCGGCCTTTGAAATAAGTTTTTACGGGCTGCCCGCGCTGCACAATTCTGTTACGGGGAGGAAAGACTCTTTCAAGCGCAGCTTGGCCGCCGCCCGGCTGCTGAAAAAATCCGGCCTGGCGGTTAAAATTAAAGCTCCGCTTATGAAAATCAACGCGGGCCAGGCCGTCTGGCTTAAGAAACTGGCTAAAAACGAAGGCTTTGATATCTCTTTTGACCCCGTTATAACCGCCGCCAATGATGGCGACGTCTCCGCCCTCCCCCTGCGCCTGACCGGCCCGCAGCTGACAAAGGTCGTAAAACTTCTTGCTCCTAACCTCTCATCCCGCATCCCTGCCCCATCCTCATCCCTTCCCTATTTTCATCCCTCATCCTTACCCCATCCTCATCCTTTATCCTTTGACTTCCTTTGCGGCGCCGGCCGCAATGTGTGCGCCGTGGACCCGGTTGGGAATCTTTACCCCTGTTTGCAGCTGCCGGTCAAACTGGGAAATCTGACCCGGCGGCGGTTCGCCGATATCTGGAGGAACTCCGCCTGGCTTAAAAGATGGCGCCTGACCGGGGTTAAAGACCTTAAAGACTGCTTCGGCTGCGGCGATATAGGGTTCTGCAGCCGCTGCCCGGGCGTCAGCCTCCTGGAAGAGGGAAACCTGTTTGCGCCCAATAAGTCCGCCTGCCGGTTCGCGAAAATATGCCATTCCTTCGCGCTGAAAGGCCTAATGGTAAAAGGCTAAAGGATTAAGGATAAAGGCTAACACTCAAAAATTGCTCCTTGCAATTTTTGGGGACATGCGATTTTTGGGGTCCTGTTGGGAATTTTTGAAAAGTGCACACTTTGTGGTTCAAAACTGCATACCTGCCAGATCGGTGGTTTTGAGCCGCTGGACATCCAATAGCTGATTGTTTCTCCAAAACCGTAGCTCGGTTACGCCGCCGGTCATGAGATGAAACCGGATGGTCAACTTGTCGTCCGGATTGGCTTTGTTGACCGGAAGTTGTTTGGTGTTGATGGATACCCGGCGGTACGCGTCAATCGTTCGCTCCGTCCGTAGGCAGAACATATCCTTGACGGATTGCAGTGGCGGCTTGATTTGGAATTGCCGAAAGAGGGAGCATTTTTCTCGCAGGGCCTTCTGCAATCGGAAATACGGGACATCCAAGGTAGTGGAATGAACCTGGCGGAAATTGTAGCGGCTGACTTCCTGCCGAAGAAAAGTCCGAGCCCTTCGGATGTCGGACGTATTGTCACGGACGCAGGTTCTCACCAGCCGATCCTGAAGCCATTGGTAGGGACGTTCGATTTTGCCCTTTGCCTTAGGCGAGAGGGCGTAGATGACCTTGACGCCACAGTCTTGCAAGACCTGTTTCCATTGAGGGTCCACCTCGTCGGTCAGCTTGTGGTGATCCCGCCAGATGGAATCGCGACCCTGGACAAAACGGAAGATGGAATGCGAATCGACGTAGTAGGAGAAGGGGAACCCGTATTTGAGAAAAACGGACTGGAGGGCGAAGATATGCGCCCAGGAACTTTCGCGCCGAAGGAGTTCCGCATAGAGGATAAAACGGGAATAGTCGTCGAGAGAAGTGATGAGGGACCATTTCTCCCCGGCCGCTGGAGCCCATAGGTGTAATGAGGCATCGTGTTGAATCAACTCGCCGGCATAATGGGTCAGCACCTCCCCGTCGTGCGTCGCATGTTTGGTTCTTTTGAGGTAGAAGCCATGCTTTTTGGCGCGGTCGATGATCGTGGATAGTGACACCGGTTGCTTGTGTTTTTCGGCCATGACATCCTTGATGAAACTGTAGTTATAGCGGCGTACGGGGTTGTCCTTGTCCTCGATGATCTTTTTCTCGATGGCAAACTCCCTGAGGATGGCCTTCTCCGTCTGCTCCGCGATCCGGGGAGGTTGCTGGCGTTGATACTGGATTGAGAAGTTGTCCGGATTCTCTCGATATTGCCCAATCAATACAAAGAATCTCCGCTTCTTGATGCCCATAACTTCTTGGATATAGCGCCTTGGAATTTCGCCTTTGCAGTAGCGAGCCAACAGCTCTTTGACTTGCGTGTCGGTGAACTTCTTGTGCAATTGTGACATGGATGGGACCTCCGTTTTTATCCCATTATATCACGGCCCAAGAAGGAAGAACGGTCCCCACGAAGCGTGTGAATCGCGCCGCTCATGTGGACTTGTGGACAGCCAAAGGCTGCCCACAGGGTCCACAATCGCTTGGACAGGCCTTCGGCCTGTCCACAGTATTCACAAGCCGGCGATGATGATTTTATCAGTAATAGGAGAGCATTGAAATGAGGATTTTTGGGAGTTCACTTTTAAAAGTTAAATGACACGATTTTTGGGGTCCTTGACAACGGCAAGTAGATCTGCTATACTTACATTGTAGAAAGCGGATTATAGCGATAAATAGCCGGCGGCTGTTTATTTTTTTGTCTTCTCATCGGATATAACTTGTCCGATAGTGAATTGCACGAATAATTACGAATGGCGCGAATAATGAACATGGCGAATAGCGGGAGAATCTGGAAAGGGTTGTGTGTGCTTTCTTTATGCGTCAGGCGGTTGGCCGGTGATTGGCGGGAACGCTATGGCATAGAGCCTGTTCTACTGGAAACATTTAAGCAAAAATTGAAAGCAAAAGAATATTCGGGAGATTCGCTATATGAAAATGAATAAAACGCTGGCTTACGGGCTGGCTTGCCTGCACTACCTTGATAATAACGAATTCAGCGAATGGCTGCGGGTTTCCGAGATTTCCCGCCTACAGAACCTGCCCGCCGCCTACTGTAACAAAGTGCTTCAGGCCCTCGTGCGCGCCGGGCTGGTGAATTCACAGAAAGGCAAAGGCTACAGGCTGCGCAAAAAGCTGGACGATATAAACGTGTGGGAGCTGATGGAGGCGCTCACTTTTAATCACGCCCCCGAGGCCGGCAAAAAAGAGCTGACCATAAAACTTTACGAGACGCTGCGCGAAGAGGTTAACCACTGGCTGGTGGGCCTGACCGTGCGCGACATTGTGGAGATGATGAAAGAAGAAGAAAGAAGGAAGAGAGAGGGATGATGGATTTTGGGATTATTTTAAAACTGTATGATTAAGATTTTAAAGGAAAGGATAACGAAAGGAAGCGTGGAACGCGGCGCGGGCCCGCGTGCCCTTTTTTTTGCTCCTCTCTTTCTGTTTTTAGCCTTTAGCCTTTATCCTTTATCCTTTTTGCAGGCCGCCACTAAAATTTTCCTAAGGGATAACGTCTCTTCAATAGATCCCGGCGCCGACGACGAGCGGAGGCTGATTAGGTTTTCCGGTTCTACCGTGGTCACCTATGTGAAAGATACGATACTCGGACCGGTTACGCCGCCGACGGTAGAAACGCAGTTCACCTTTGAATCCGGAGGGACCGAGGTTATCTGGTATTCGTATCCGATAGACGCTGTTACTATTTCAGGGGATGTAACTTTTAATATCTGGGCCATGGAAAGCGCCACCAAGGCCAATGCCACGATAACAGCGGAACTTTTGCGCTCTGATAATGCGGGGGCGATATTATCTGTAATAGCTTCGGTCCTGATACCCCGCACGGAGCTGACCACAACGCTGGCCAAACAAAACTGGCTCAAAGCCCCGACCTCCACCGCTATGTCCAATGGGGACAGGCTGGCCTTAAGGATCTATATTGACGATGGAGACGGCGTAACCATGTCTGCCGCCAACAGGACCGTGAGTGTGACGCTCAATGGGGGAACTGTTGACGCGAGCGGGGATTCCTGGACGCAGGTGGGCGAGACGCTGGCGCCGGCCCGGCCGATCACCACCGGTATTACCGAGGCGCTTGAGCGCAAGATAACAGCGGGCTGGGATTTGGTTGACGACGCCACCGGCTATATTTTAGCGGCTTCGCTTAACCCAGATAATCCACCCTCAATTTACGCGTCAAGCGAAACACAAAACACTTCAGCCACTGTTTACGAGCCGGCTCTGGAGCCAAACACAACCTACTATCTTTTTGTCAGGACTAATGGTTCCGGCGCGTCAAGCTCCTGGTCAACTTATCCAGGGACTTCAACCCTTGCCAATGCGCCGGTATTCACAAATTTTACCAATGTAACCTCCGACGCCATACAATTCAACTGGTCCGCTAACAATAACCCTGCCGGCACACTATACAAGGTGAAGTCCTCAACAGCGCCTGATCCTTTAAATCCCGGCACCGAGGTTGTGTTTACGTCTGATACCTACAACACATATTTAAGTTCATCAGGGTTGAATGCAAATACCACTTATTACTTCAGGGTAGCCGCTGTTAACCATAACAATATAATCACGGATTACACAACGGCGCAGGGGACTTCAACGCTTGCAAACGCGCCGGTATTCAATAATTTCACAGGTGTGACAGCAAGCGCTATGCAGTTTAACTGGTCAGCCAACGGAAACCGCGCGGGCACGCTATACAGGGTAAAGTCCTCAACAGCGGCCGATCCTTTAAGTCCAGCCGGTGCTGTTGTGGAGAGTTCTGATACATATAATCTTTACCTGAGTTCATCAGGACTGAATGCCAATACCACATATTATTTCAGGGTGGCCGCCATTAACAATAACGACATAATTACGGCTTACACCGCGGCGCAGGGAACCTCAACGCTTGCCAATGCGCCGGTGTTTGATAATTTCACCGGCGTGACGGCCAGTATCATACAGTTCAATTGGACGGCAAACGGCAACCGCGCCGGCACCCTGTACCGGGTAAAGTCCTCAACAGCGCCGGACCCGTTAAGCCCGGCGGGCGCGCTTGTGGAGAGTTCCGATACATATAATCTTTCCTTAAGTTCAACAGGGTTAAATGCAAATACTACATATTATTTCAGGGTAGCTGCTGTTAACCATAACAATATAATCACAGATTACACAACGGCGCAGGGAACTTCAACACTTGCCAATGTGCCTGTATTCAATAATTTTACAGGTGTGACGGCCAGCGCTATGCAGTTCAACTGGTCAGCCAATGGCAACCCTGCAGGTACGCTATACAGGGTGAAAACTTCAACAGCTCCTGACCCTTTAAGCCCGGCCGGAGCAGTTGTTGTCAGTTCTGATACATATAATCTTTACTTGAGTTCAGCGGGCTTAAATGCCAATACCACCTATTATTTCAGGGTGGCCGCCATTAACAATAACGACATAATTACGGCTTACACAACAGCAAAGGGGACTTCAACGCTTGTGGCTAATGCGCCGGTATTTGATAATTTCACCGGTGTGACAGCCAGCGCGGTCCAGTTTAACTGGTTAGCCAACAACAACCCGGCTGGCACACTGTATCGGGTAAAGTCCTCAACATCGCCGGATCCTTTAAGCCCGGCCGGCGCGGTTGTGGCAAGTTCTGATACATATAATCTTTCCTTAAGTTCGGCGGGACTGAATGCCAATACCACATATTATTTCAGGGTAGCTGCTATTAACAATAACGATGTGGCCACAGATTATACAACGGCACAGGGGACTTCAACACTTGCCAATGCGCCTGTATTCAATGATTTCACAGAAGTGACAGCCAGTGCCATGCAGTTTAACTGGTTAGCCAACAACAACCCGGTTGGTACCCTGTATCGGGTAAAGTCTTCAACAGCGCAAGACCCTTTAAGCCCGGCCGGCGCGGTTGTAGTCAGTTCCGATACATATAATCTTTATTTAAGTTCGGCGGGCTTAAATGCCAATACCACCTATTATTTCAGGGTGGCCGGTGTTAACAACAATGGTATAATCACAGATTACACAACGGCACAGGGGACATCAACGCTTGCCAATGCGCCGGTGTTTGATAATTTCACCGACGTGACGGCCAGTATCATACAGTTCAATTGGACGGCAAACGGCAACCGCGCAGGCACACTGTACCGGGTAAAATCCTCAACAGCACCCGACCCTTTAAGCCCGGCGGGCGCGGTTGTAGTCAGTTCCGATACATATAATCTTTACTTAAGTTCGGCAGGGCTTGTTGCCAACACCACCCATTATTTCAGGGTGGCCGGTGTTAACAACAACAATATAATCACGGATTACACAACGGCACGGGGAACCTCAACGCTTGCCAATGCGCCTGTATTTGATAATTTCACCGGCGTGACAGCCAGCGCCATGCAGTTCAACTGGTTGGCCAATGGCAACCGCGCGGGTACGCTATACCGGGTAAAGTCCTCAACAGCGCCGGACCCTTTAAGCCCGGCGGGCGCTGTTGTGGAGAGTTCCGATACATATAATCTTTCATTAAGTTCAGCGGGCTTAAATGCCAATACCACCTATTATTTCAGGGTGGCTGCTATTAACAATAACAACATAATCACAGATTACACCGCATCGCAGGGAACTTCAACGCTTGTGGCTAATGCGCCGTTGTTCGTTGATTTCACTAATGTCTACGTCAGTTCAATACAGTTCAACTGGTCTGCCAACGGCAACCCCGCCGGCACGCTATACCGGGTGAAGTCCTCAACAGCGCCAGATCCTTTAAGCCCGGCGGGCGCGGTTGTGGCCAGTTCCGACACCTATAATCTCTCCTTAAGTTCAGCGGGCTTAAATGCTAATACCACCTGTTATTTCAGGGTGGCCGGCATTAACAATAACGATGTGGCTACGGCTTATACAACGGCACAGGGGACTTCAACGCTTGTAGCTAACGCGCCGGTGTTTGTTGATTTCACCAATGTCTATGTCAGTTCAATACAGTTCAACTGGTCGGCCAACGGCAATGCCGCGGGCACGCTATACCGGGTGAAGTCCTCAACCGCGTCCGACCCTTTAAGCCCGGCCGGCGCGGTTGTGAGCAGTTCCGATACCTATAACCTTTACTTAAGTTCGGCGGGCTTAAATGCCAATACCACTTATTATTTCAGGGTGGCCGGCATTAACCATAATGATGTGGCCACGGATTACACAACGTCACAGGGAACTTCAACATTGGCCGCTATCCCGGCGGATTTAAAATTCAGCGGTATTACGGCTTCCAAAATAAAGTTGGACTGGTCGGCCAACGGCAACCGCGCGGGCACGCTATACCGGGTGAAGGCCTCAACAGCATCCGACCCTTTAAGCCCGGCGGGCGCGGTTGTGAGCAGTTCCGATACCTATAATCTTTTTTTAAGTTCAACAGGGCTTACCGAAAAAACCACATATTATTTCGTGGCGGCGGCTATTAACAACAATAGTATCATCACTTCTTATACGGCCGCGCAATCAACCGTGACCCTTGCGGCGGGTCAACTCGGAGCTCCGGTCATAGTGGCGATCACGAATGTTTATGTAACCTCCATGACGGCGAAATGGGAACTTGTAACCGACGCTACGGGTTACACTCTGGCCGCGTCCACAAATTCCGGAAACCCGCCTTCTCCTGTCTGGAGCTCCAGCGCTACTCTGGTGGTTGATAGCGCCACTGTTTATGAAGCAGATCCCTTAAAGTCGAATGTCACATATTATCTTTTTGTACGGGCCAACGGCGACCAGGCGTCAAGCCCCTGGTCAGCCTATCCCGGAACCTCAACCCTGGCTAATATCCCGGTATTCACTGATTTTACCAATGTAACAGCGGACGCCATACAGTTCAACTGGTCGGCCAACGGCAATGCCGCGGGCACGCTATACAGGGTGAAGTCCTCAACTGCGTCCGACCCTTTAAGCCCGGCCGGCGCGGTTGTGGCCAGTTCCGATACCTATAATCTTTCCTTAAGTTCAGCGGGTCTTGATGGCAACACCACTTATTATTTCAGGGTGGCCGGTGTTAACAACAACAGTATAGTCACAGATTATACAACGGTCCAGTCAACCTTAATATTTGCCGAGGCGCCGGTGTTTAAGGATTTCACCGATGTGACAGCCAGTACCATACAGTTTAACTGGTCAGCCAACGGCAACCGCGCGGGCACGCTCTACCGGGTAAAGTCCTCAACAGCGCCCGATCCTTTAAGCCCCGCGGGCGCGGTTGTGGCAAGTTCCGATACCTATAATCTTTACTTGAGTTCGGCGGGCTTAAATGCCAATACCACTTATTATTTCAGAGTGGCTGCTATTGACAATAACGGTGTAATCACGGCTTACACAACGGCGCAGGGGACTTCAACGCTTGTGGCTAATGCGCCGGTATTTGATAATTTCACCGGCGTGACAGCCGGCGCCATACAGTTTAACTGGTCGGCAAATGGCAATCCATCAGGTACGCTCTACCGGGTAAAGTCCTCAACAGCGCCTGACCCATTAAGCCCGGCGGGCGCTGTTGTGGCCAGTTCCGACACCTATAATCTCTCCTTAAGTTCAGAGGGCTTAAATGCCAATACCACCTATTATTTCAGGGTGGCCGGCATTAACCATAACGATGTAGCCACGGCTTATACAGCAGTGCAGGGGACTTCAACCCTTGCCAATGCGCCGGTGTTTGATAATTTCACCGGTATGACAGCCGGCGCCATGCAGTTCAACTGGTTAGCCAATGGCAACCGCGCAGGCACCCTATACCGGGTAAAGTCTTCAACAGCTCCCGACCCTCTAAGCCCGGCCGGCGCGGTTGTGGCCAGTTCAGATACATATAATCTTTACTTAAGTTCGGCAGGGCTTGTTGCCAATACCACCTATTATTTCAGGGTGGCCGGTGTTAACAACAATGGTATAATCACAGATTACACAACGGCACAGGGGACTTCAACGCTTGCCAATGTGCCGGTGTTTGACAATTTTACCAATGTGACAGCCGCCGCCATGCAGTTCAACTGGTCGGCCAATGGCAATCCGGCCGGCACTCTGTACCGGGTAAAATCCTCAACCGCGCCAGACCCGTTAAGCCCGGCCGGCGCGGTTGTAGTCAGTTCCGATACATATAATCTTTACCTGAGTTCATCAGGACTGAATGCCAATACCACCTATTATTTCAGGGTGGCCGGTGTTAACAACAACAATATAATCACGGATTACACAACGGCACGGGGAACATCAACGCTTGCCAATGCGCCTGTATTTGATAATTTCACCGGCGTGACAACCGGCGCCATGCAGTTCAATTGGACGGCCAACGGCAACCGCGCCGGCACGCTATACCGGGTGAAGTCCTCAACCGCGCCCGACCCTTTAAGCCCGGCCGGCGCGGTTGTAGTCAGTTCCGATACATATAATCTTTATTTAAGTTCGGCGGGCTTAAATGTTGGCCAATGGCAACCGCGCGGGTACGCTATACAGGGTGAAGTCCTCAACCGCGCCCGACCCTTTAAGCCCGGCCGGCGCGGTTGTGGCCAGTTCCGATACATATAACCTTTACTTAAGTTCGGCGGGCTTAAATGCCAATACAACCTATTATTTCAGGGTGACCGGCATTAACAGTAACAATATAATCACGGATTACACAACGGCGCGGGGAACTTCAACGCTTGTGGCTAATGCGCCGTTGTTCGTTGATTTCACTAATGTCTACGTCAGTTCAATACAGTTCAATTGGTCTGCCAACGGCAACCCGGCAGGCACGCGATACAGGGTGAAGTCCTCAACAGCGCCAGACCCTTTAAGCCCGGCCGGCGCGGTTGTGGCCAGTTCAGATGCATATAATCTTTATTTAAGTTCGGCAGGGCTTGTTGCCAATACCACCTATTATTTCAGGGTGGCTGGCATTAACAATAACGATGTTGCCACAGATTATACAACGGCACAGGGAACTTCAACATTAGCCAATATCCCGCTCACTGCTGTTTCCACTTTTAGCGCCGTGAAAGCCACGGGCTTCACCGCGTCCTGGAACAACAACTCCAATTCGCCCGGCACCATATACACCGCGCAGGTCTCAACAGCTTCGGATTTTAACACCGGCGCTACTAATCAGATCACGGCTTCAACAGCGCCTGTTGACGGTTACTCGTATACCTTCACCGGTTTAAGCTGCTTCACGACCTATTATTTCCGAGTAAAGGCGGTTAACCATAACCGCATTTACACAAACTACGCGGAACTGGGCTCCACAAGAACACTACATCTGCCGTCTCCGGTAATTGGAGCCATCATCGGCGTTTCCACATACTCGCTTAAAGCGGACTGGAATCTGGTGGACGGCGCCACGGGTTATGTGCTGGCAGCCTCCACAAAGCCGGAAAACCCGCCTTCCCCCGTTTGGGCCTCCAGTACAACTTTGGGCGATCTCAGCGCTACTGTTTTTGACCCCGCTTTGGTTCCAAATACGACTCATTATCTCTTTGTGAGTGCCAATTCAAAGGACGGGTCAAGCAACTGGTCCGCATATCCCGCCACTTCCACCTGGGCAAATCCTCCTCTTGCGGTTGCGTCCACTTTCAGCGCCGTGGGTACCGGCGGCTTTACTACGCACTGGGATAATAACTTAAACCCAATGGGCGACATCTCCACCCTCTACACTGCGCAGGTTTCAACCGCTCCGGACTTCAACGCGGGGGCAACCGACCAGGTAACTCTCAGCACCGCTCCCAAAGCCGGCCCGAGCGCCACGTTTGACGGCTTAAGCTCCGATACCTGGTATTACTTCC
>JACQYT010000053.1 GCA_016208085.1 Elusimicrobiota bacterium
GCACTTTTAAATCGTAAATCCCTTAAAAACTATGCACTTTTAAAAAATTACTGACAGATTTGATTCGAGGCCTTGAAATGCCGGGTTTTATCTGTTATCATATATACAGCGTTTAACCGGTTAAGAGTTTTTCCTCGGGGGACATGAGGAAAAAAACCAAAGGTTTAATGCTCTCAGCGGTTCTCGCTGCGACCATTGTAACTTTGCCGCACGCTCCCAAAATAATTCCGGAAGGAGATTCCCTCATAGCCGCAGCGGCCGTTGCGGCAACTTTATCCATCCCGTCAAAATCAATGGCGGCCATTATGCCCGCGCGCATAGTGCAACTCGCCGTCGTCATGCCGCAAAGCTGTGAGGCCGGCGTCATGGAGCAGCTTTGTTCCTCGGTCACCAGTTTCCTGAATGACGAGGCTGCGAAGACTGACGCCGACTTAAAAGCCTGCAAGGACAAGTGCGGTTGGAAAAAGAGGAAAGACGACCTGATAGACGCCGCCCGGAAAAAGGCCAAAGAGTCCTGTTCCAAGGGCGAAGCTCCGGACGTCAATGAATTAAGCAAGGGACTGGATAGGAACACAAAAGACCGGCTTAAGGACTTATACAATCGGAATAGCCGGATGTTCGACGGCAAGGGGAAGCTCCCGGACAAGGATTTCGAACGCAGATAAATTACACTGTCAATAAAGGCAAGCAATATGAAGATTTGCACACTGATAGCCACACTCATTCTTCCGGTGATATTTTATCTTTGTGGGGATCCGCTTTGTGATATTCTTTCAGTAAAAATAGGTGTGCCGACTGTCGATATAATAGAAAAATAAGTTTGTCATGTCGGTATTATTGATTATTCGGAGATAAAAGACGCCGTCAAATTCCTGACGAATTTAACGCTTACGAACGCAGTCAAAATAGCGCTGTCTTCGGCCGGCAGACGCGAAATTACAATAGCGGAGGGATACAACGGCTGTTTACAACCTCTCACAGGGAACCGCTTATAATTTCAGGATAAGAGCCCGGAACGGCGACTGCTTCCGGCTTCAGCAATTCACTATCCGCGCAAACCCTGCCGGGCGCTTTGGGTCCGCCGCGCGGATTCGCCATGGCTGGGTTATGGCGTTCAATATTCTAAATTACGGCAATATCAAAAGGACCACTTTATCAAACCCGGACGGCGCCGGACTGGACAAGTTTGACGCGGGGGATTTTTCCATCGCCGCCGGGTCCGCAACACGCTTTCACTGGGCTTTTCCGGCAAGTTCATAGAAGAGACTATTGATTATGAAAAACTCACCGCTTTGGGTTAGCGTTTGTCGGCGCGCCGCGCGCGGCGAGTAGGGCAAGGGGGGAAGTTGATTAAAAATTTTTGCGGCAAAAATTTTTAATGCTTTCGCAGAAAAGATTCGCTCAGAACGACAATTTTCTTCATCGCGTTCAACGCGGCTGCGGCTTCGGAAACAGCGGCGGAAAAACCGGGGTAGCGTATTTCAACCGCAAAATGATTCAGAGTCCGAAAGCTCTTTTCCAGCTTTGCGCAAGGGAAACCCTTTTTTTTGAGGATTCCGGCCAAAGCGAGAAGATCATGAATTCGGGGGACAGGCAGTCCGAGCATTGATAATACCGCTTTTATATATTTCTCAGCGCATTGTTGGGCATGGAAGCAGGCTATTTCAGTCTGGTCTTTATTGCGCTTAGCGTCTTTAAGCGCGCGTTCTGCGGCCAGTTTATCGGCCCGGGCCTTGCGAATCCATTCTTCAGCATAATCAGGACTCATAAAGCACTTTTCCTTGCTTGAGTATTTCCAGCATGAAAGAATCGCCTATTTTCACACGCTTTTCTATCTCGCCGGGATTCCTGACAAGCAGATCAACCGGCATAAGATGCTCCCCGATTGCCTTGTCCACAAGCTCGTAACGCTTGTTCCTGCCGATCGGTTTGTCGATAATAACAAGAAGGTCAATATCGCTGAATTCGCGCGGTTTTCCGTGGGCGTGAGAGCCGAAAAGGATGATTTTTTTAGGTCTGACTTTTGAAGCGATTCTGCGGGAAATCCGTTTGATCCAATCTCTGGAATCCATAACAGACATTTAATCTTTTAAAAGGAAAAATTGCAAGGGTTTTATACTTCGCGCCTCACATTCATCTCAAACTCAAGCCTCTAACATGGGCATTACTTACGCGTGGCTTAGTAGTTCCAGCCTTATCAACGTATCAACCAGTCAACTTGCTGTTTTCGGTTTTAGCGCCCGCCAGTTCGTCCAGTTTTAACGAGAACCTTTCGATAATAATATCGGAATGCTCATAGAGCGCTTTAAGCTCACGGGCGTAAGGCGACCATTGCCGGCCGGCCGCGGCGGCGGCGAAGATCTCCGACAGGCCGTTCTGCAGATGAAAGAAAGCGTCGGAGAGGCCCAGGTAGCGGGCGAGCTCGAGGAATTTGAGCAGGCGGTCCAGGTTTTCTTTGGAGGGGGCGGCCAGGGCTTGCGAAACGGCGTCCAGGGCGCAATCGGCGGCTTTAAGCGGATGAACTGCGAACTTTATGCCCGGCTGGCAGGATTTTAAGGCCCGGACGGCGTCAAATATCTTTTCAAACAGAGCCGGGTCGTTAGACAGGGACAGCTCGTCAAAGAGTATTTCAAAGACCTCGGCGGCGTAGAGCTCTATCTCGCCGGCTATTTCGTTGAAAGCGGCCAGGTCCGTTTTCGGGTTTTTTTTGAACACATATAGGTAGTCGTTCAGAAACTTCGCAAGCATGCTCTTGTTCTTATGGCGGATGGAGCGCACGACCCACTGTATAATGGCGGCTTTGCCCTCGTAAGAAAAATCCTCAAAGGAGACCGGCCGCGCTTTAAGAGCCGCGGCTCCTGCGCTTAAAGCGTCCATGTCAGGGCTCGCGGCCAGCTCGCGCATAGCGGCCAGTTTCTCAGGTTCCGCGAACCAGACCAGCGGGAACTGGTCGTCGTACCTAGCGTAAAGGAAAGCGCAGGTCGTGGTCTCAAGTCTCAGGGAGTTGTTGACGGCGATCTCGCCGGTCACTGTCGTCAGTTCCCCCGTGGTCAGCTCTTCCTCTTTGCCGGTGGAAAACCTCACAGGCCCGGCGGTTAAAAGCCCCAAACCAAAAAGGAATTTCTCCATAAGCCGTAAAGCGGCGAAACGTTCGGTGTCCGGCGCCGAGGTCCGTGCGTGGCGTTCGTAGACCTTGCGTCCGTTATCAAATTCCGGATAATTGGAGGGGGCCAGTTCCAGGATGGCGGTAAAGCCTTTTTCTATGCTTTTGAAGCCCAGTTCTTCAAGGGCGGCCGCGACCCTGGCGGCGTATTTAAGGTTTTCAACGGCCTCTATCCTTGAGATATCGGAAAAGAACCAGCCGCAGCTCGTGAACATGAACAGGGCGTTTTTCTGCATCTCAAGGAGCTTCAGGACTTTGGTCTTTTCTTCGCTCGTAAGCGGCTTCGCGGCGTGGGAGGCGAAGAACGCCGAAGCTGTTTCTGCGCCGGGATTGAAAAAAAATTTTATATAGTCGTTCCTGGCCCGCCAGACATCTTTCAGCAGCGGGGAGCCCTCGGCGGCGTACAACTCCGCCGCGGCGCAGGCCAGCCAGTTCAACGCGGCGCGCAAAGGCAGGCGCCAGTTGGTCTGGGCGCCGCTTTCCCTGCCGCAGTCGCAGCCGCCTTTCCAGCGCCGCAGCCCATGCGCGCAGCTCCAGGCGGTGCCTTCCCCGTCCGGGCCTTTTTTTATCTCGGCTTCATATTGCGGCGGATGGCCCGCGAGGTAGGCGGCGAAATTGGTCGTTTCAAGCCCGCGCTTTTTGAACTCGTGGCGGAAAGCGTGGGCAAGCGTCATATCCGCGAATTTATGATGATGGCCGAAAGTCTCGCCGTCCACGGCCAGGCTGAGCAGCTGGTCTTCTCCGCTTTTCGGATTGAAACCGGCGGCCAGGCTCGCGGCAAAGGTCGCCGAATCCCTGAGGCTGTTCTCAAAAGCCGCGGCTTTTGAAAGCGGGCCGTCGTAGAAGAAAAGCGCTATGCTCCTGGATCTTATGCGCGCGCCGTCCGCGGAGCGGTCAAACCAGACATACGGCCTTTTTGTGTCAAAATTGCCGCTTGAGATATCCGTCCATTTTTCGGAATCCACGGGGCGTATCATTTCGGCCTGGTAGGGGGAAAGTATGGCGTAGCCGAGACCCTGGTCTATCAGCAGCCTTAGGGTGTTCTCATCGGCGGCGGTTTCGGGCAGCCACATGGCTTCGGCCTTGAAGCCGAACCGCGCCTGAAAATCGGCCAGGCCCCAGATGACCTGGGTCAGCCGGTCGTTGAAAGAGGCCAGCGGCATTATAACATGGTTGTAGCCCTGGGCTATGGCGTTGGAATGGCCCAGCGATTTCCTGCTTTTCGCGGCGGTCCGGATAATCTTTGAATAACAGGCGGGATAGCGCTTCTCAAGCCAGGCCAGAAGCGTGGGGCCGAAATTAAAGCTTAGGTATTCGTAATTGTTGACCAGTTCCACCGCCCGGCCCAGGGAATCGTTTATGCGGGCGTAGGCGTTGGGGATATAACATTCCCTGGCTATGCGTTCGTTCCAGTCGTTATAGGGGAAAGCCGCTTCCTGCGGCGGGATCTCGCCCGTCCAGGGGCTTTCCCGCGGTGGTTGGTAAAAATGCGCATGTATAACCACGTAGTTTTTCGGCGGGCAGGAGATTTTTTCCATTGTTAAATAATTATACTTTAAATTTTGTAGGATATTGCTTGCAGTTTTTTGCGTTGCCGCGCAAACGCACAACTTTGGTCTTTGACATAGATTCGGTTGTTATTGTAATTTACGGCAAGCAGGCCGGAGCGCGGGTAGGTTACAATCCCAAGAAACATGGCCGGCGTTCCTATCATCCGATATTTTGTTTTGAAGCGCATTTTCAGGAATTTTGGCATGGAAGCCTGCGGCCTGGCGATGCAGGGGCATCCACCGGCGCTGTTCCGTTTATAAAGCGGTGTCTTGTAAAAGTGCCGAAGGAATATATCGGCGCCACACTGGATACTATTCGCACGGATTTTTTGGTTTTGCCGTCCCAGTTTGTGCGCAAACACAACAGAAATATTGTTAAACTGCCGCATGATTATCACTATCAGAAAGAATTTTTGGAGGCAGGGAGGTGGATTGAAAAGTTGAAGTTGCGTGAAAAATTTCGTTTTTGTAAGTAAGTTTTTGATTTGCTCCGTCCCCGTTCGGCGAACTGGGTAACGCGCAGAAGCTAAGCGTTAAGAAGAAGTTTTAACGGAATCTCACCATTTTACTACCCTTACCACTGTTGAATGCCGTCCCCTTTAGGGGGCGGAGGATGTCACTTTAATCCTACCGTTAACAGCCACCGGAGCTCTTTTTCGTAAGCCGCGGGGGAGGGATGCTTGAGCGGCGCCAGTTGTTCCTTCCTCAGGAAGGCCGACAGCAGGTGGTTTTTGCCGGCTTTAAACGCGAAGGCGGCTATTTCTCCGAGCAGCAGCCGCAGATTTTCAAGGCTTGAATAAGTCTTTTTAGGGCCCAGCCCGGAATAATCAAAGGCGTCGTAAATCCAGTTAAGCCGCAGGGGTTGGGGGCCGCGCGTGATGATATCAGCCGTGAAAACGGTTTCCTTTGTTCTCACGTCCGGCGGCGGCCGTGGCCCGTCATCGGGCTTTTCCAGGGGAATGCGGAAAGGGAAATATTTGTTCCTGAGAGATTCAAAAAGAGTCGCTTCATGGTGCAGCGGCTCACTCGGCGCGAGCTCTACCTCCGCCGCATGTACGGCCAGCAGGCGCAGGGCTTCAAAAGGCAGATGTTCTTTGACGGCCGTCGTGAAATAATAAAGCCCGAAAGTTGCCGGCTCTATTTTGATTACAGGCGCCGCGGGCGGGGGGGAGGCGAGGTCATTATCGTTAATGAGGACGGTTTCAAAGCCGTAAGCCGAGGCTCTCAGATTGAAAGCCGAGGCTTTTTCAAGTTCCGCGCTTTCAAGCAGGAAGCCCGGGCGGCGCCTGTAAGCCGCGGCGGCTTCTTCTTTTGAAAGCCCGAGCTCGCCGGAGAGGAACTCTGCGGTTTTCTGCACGGAGCAGCCGGGGTTTTTATGGAGCGCCGAATAAAGGCTCATAAAAGCTTTTAACTAAAAATTTTTGCCGCAATAAAATGTTGTCGGACAACATTTTATTCTCACGAAATAGCAGGCGCTCTCATAGTCTTTTCGGGCGTGGCGCTGATCTTCCTGCGCTCCTAGTGTAGTGTCCCGTAAATAACTGGATATTTGGCCTGTCGATTTTGAGCCGAGCCGAAGCGATGTGAGGCGCGCAGGCCTGAAGGCCTGTAAGCCGAACAGCGCAAAGGCGCAGGCCAAAAGCGGCTGGCCCCTTCGGGGAGGCCCATTCCTGGACGATTTTGTCGTTCCGTTTTTGTATCCGGCCTTTGGGAAGGGAAGATAATCCGTCTGAAAAAATATCTGAGTCGCGTCGTCTATAAAAAGGCGGCCCTTTTCTGTGGGCTTAAGGGTCTCGGCGGTTTCTTCCAGGAGGCCGTATTTCTTCAGCAGAGCTATCTGTTTTCCGAAAACTTCGCCGGCATGAACGCCGGTCCTGTCCAGGTACTGTTTCTTGGACAGGTCGCGGTTCTTTAAAGGCATCACAAGATTCCGTACCAACTGCCGGCTTCTGTTGTGGATTAGCCCTGTCCTGACGGGAAGCCGGTTGTCCCGGATAGCTCCGTAATACTCTTTCAGGTCCGGGGTATTCTGAATGGATCTGTCGGGCAGCATACTCAGGGCATAATAGCCGAAGCTCAGGCTGTCACGGCGGCATCCGCCGAAGTCGTCCCGGTAGCGGGAAAAGCAATCGGGGCTTCTGGAAAATGTTCTTGTCAGGGTTTCGCCATAACCGGCGGCGCGAAGCATGGCGGACCCGATGGCTTTCAGGCGTATAACCCGCTCATTTGCTTTCAGCAGGCCCCCCCTCTTATTGAGCATGCCGGTTATGGCCCCCTTCCTGCCTTCATTGGGGATAAGCATGAGCCGGTAGATCGTGATCTCATCGGCTCCGCAGCTCAAAGCCTGCGACACTGTTTCGGCCCACTGTTCCTCTGTTTCTCCGGGCCAGCCGTAAATAAGCTCGATTTCCAGTTCAAACCCCAGCTCTTTTACCTGCCCAATCGCCCTGAGGGTGTCGGCGGAGTTGTGGTGGCGGTTCATCTTGCGCAGCATATCGTCGGAAAAATTCTGCGCCCCCAGGGACAGGCGGGTCACATTAAAGGACTTCAATATCTTAAGCCGCTCCCGTCCTTCATACCCAATTACGGTGAGTGGTTCTATATCGCAGGAGAACTGGGCCGGGCCGGCGACCTCCACGCGGGCGGTGAAGGATTTCAAGAACCTCTCAAGCTGAGCCGGAGTAAGGAAAGTCGGCGACCCGCCCCCGAGCAGGATAGAATTGGCTTTCAGTCTCCCGGCGCCCAGCCGTTTAAAGCATATCCCCATTTCTTTTTCTATATGTTCCAGGTACAGATCTTTTTCACTTTCAGAAGAACTTATCACGTTTGGAACATGGCAGAAAGAACACTGCTTTATGCAAAAAGGCAGATGGGCGTAAATGGCGAAAAGGCCGTCCTTTGGAAAAACGTATCCTTTGAAGAGATCTTCCCCCGCCGCCGGCGGAAGCCGCAGCATGGGGGGGTACTGGCAGGTGGAAACAAACTCCCCCTCGCCATTAATAAGGCCAAGCTCTATAAGCTCATGAAATTCCCGGACTGCGCGGTCGGCTATTCCCGGCAAAGACGAATTCAACATAAGCATTTCTCCTCGTATACTATGTTATGAAGAGATCGAAGATAGCCGTCGGCTGTTCCTCTTTCTCTTTTGCTTCTTTTCTCTTTCTGTTAATTATATGCATAAAACGCATAACTTCATGTCTGGATTTAGGACCCGGGATTCCGTACAATGTCCATTAAGGCTTCAAGGACATTGGGAGGATAACGCAGTTTCTCCTGGCGGCATGACCGTTTCATTAAGTCTGCGACCTTGGAAGCTTCGCTTAACATGCTGACGCGCACGCTGCAGCGAGCTGCACCCTCCGCGACGACTGGTCGCGGTGCACCTGAGTTGCATTCCTCGACTGCTCATAGCCATACGAGGTTGCATGGCGAAGACTTCCCTCGGAATCCCGGGGGGTGAATACCATGTCCAAAATCATCAATGTTGGAATCGACATAAGCCTTCGCAAAGCCGCGGTGGCCTTTGTCGACCAGTCCGGTGTTCGTCTTGGAAAACCCTTCGAGGTCCCCAATACGCTGCCCGGCGCCCAGGAACTCGAACAACGTCTCCTGGCTTTGCTGAAAGCCGGAGGTTTCGAACATGTTCGCATGGGGATGGAAGCTACCAGCTTCTACGGCTTCCATTTGGCGGAGTATTTCACCGCCACCCACGAACTCGCGCCCTGGCGGCCGTTGGTCTACATGATCAACGCCAAGCGTATCCATGACTTCAAAGGAGCCTTCCCCGAGAAAGACAAAACCGACCTGGTCGACGCCGAAGTGATTGCGGAGTTTCTCCGCTTCGGCCGGCTGCCCGAACCATACGAAGGTCAAGCTCCCTACCTCCCGCTCAAGCGCCTGGTTCGTTACCGCTACCACGTCGTACGAACCCTCCAGCGCGAAACTCAGTACTTCGTCTCCCACCTGTTCCTCAGGTTCCCGGGATGGGTACAGAACAAACCCATGTCTTCCCTGGGCGCCTCATCTCGTGCGGTCCTCACCGAGTTCACACCAGATGAACTCACCGCAATGCCACT
>JACQYT010000100.1 GCA_016208085.1 Elusimicrobiota bacterium
TTGTGGCCGGCAGAGCGATGATATTCTCCGAGCCTTACGAAAATCTCGGAAGGCTGCGCTGGCTGCCGATAGGCGCGCAATTGGTTTCATTGCTCGGGGTTTATCTGCCCTACAGGGGACTGGCCAAGCGCGGACCCGTGAGCGAAGAAGAGGCCATGGTCCCGCTTGCCGTATATGCCGGCTGTTTGTTCCTGCTGATATTCCACATAGGCCATTACGGCGGCGAGACGTCCCGCCCGCTTGTTTTCACCGGCTGTTATCTGGCCCTTTTCGCCTGCGGAGTTCTGCGCTCGGATACCCCGCTGCGGGCGGCCTGGCTGCTGCTGCTGCCGGTCGCGATCATTGCTTACGTCAATCCCATGCCTAAATTCCCAAGCTTGCTTTACAATTTCGCTTACGCCGCGGCGATCAGCGCGGGCATGTACATCGTTTATATTTTCTCGGAAAGCCTGCTGAAACAGGCGCTTTCCAGGCCTGAGAAAAAATCGCTCCCGGCGCTTTGCCTGGCCTCCGCGATAATACTGCTGCTGTCCGCCGATCATTACGCGCCAGGCACTTTTAAAACCGCGGCCGCGGCGCTCTGTCTGTTCGCCTTATATCTGGCGGGCGCCGGCCTCCGGGATGATATGCTGGCGATATGCTGGCGCTCAGCGGCTTTATCTTTATGCCCTATATTTTTATGCGAAGGCTCGGCTATGACGGCTATGCCGGGGTCAGGCCCCTGGTCAAATGGAGCGCGGTCTTATCGGCGCCGGCGGCGTTTTTGGGGGTGTATTGGGCGGAATTGAAAAACCCCGGGCGGGTTTTCAAGGATGCGGGCTTTTCAGTCTCGTTCTGGGCGGGAATTATCCCGGGAGCGCTGTTTTTGCTCCACGCTATTTTCTTCTACGCTTCCTCTTCCCTTATCACGCTTTCGCTGGGCGTCTCAGGCCTGTTCTTTTTCGCCCCCGGCTTCCGCTTTAAAGACAAGCCGCTGCGCTACGCGGGGCTTCTGATGTTCGCGGCGGCCGTTCTGCGCATCGGCGTAGTTGATATCGCCGGCCTGCCGATCCTATACAAAATAATCAGCTTTATAATAATGGGCCTGATCCTGCTCGCCGTTTCCTACATCTACACCCGGTTTGCGCTGGACGAATCGCCCGACCGGAAAAAACAGGGTTAACCCGTCCGCCTCAAAGCGGATAGGTTAAATTGCGATTTTTGGGTTGGACGCCGGGGGAGGCGGGGAAAGTGGTATTATAAGGGGTATGAAAATAATCGTCAATCTGGTTTTGAGCACGGTGGCGGTTTTTGTTACCGCGCGGATACTGCCGGGGGTTACGCTAGACGGGTTTCAAACGGCGCTGGTGGTGGCGGTGGTCCTGGGGGCGGCAAACGCCGTGCTGCGGCCTATCCTTATAATCCTTACCCTGCCCATAAACATACTGACGCTGGGGTTGTTCACTTTCGTTATTATCGGAGGGCTGGTGCAGCTGGTCAGCCGGCTGGTGCCGGGTTTTGAGGTGGCAAGTTTCTGGTGGGGGCTGGCGTTCGCGCTGGCGCTGTGGCTGGTCGGCGCCGTCCTTTCTATATTTAAATAAGGTAAGACTGCAAAAAGGCACCGGGCTTTTTACACTTAGAAACGCCGTTTGCGGCATACAAAAAAGGATATTTCCGAAAATAGATATTAATAAATCAGGCCTACGGCAAGCGCCGGCGCAAATAGGTCTTTGGAGGAAGGATGCTGCATAAATTCAAGGTTAAGACTTCGGCGAAGTCGGAGATGGCGGACATAACCCGAGAAGTGGGGGTTATAGTCCGGGACAGCGGGGCGCAAAGCGGGGTCTGCCATATCTTCGTCCCGCACACCACCTGCGGCCTGGCGATAAACGAGAACGCCGATCCGGACGTGAAGCGCGATATCATAGCCAAGCTCAACGAGACCGTGTCCGAGGATTTTCCCTATCGCCACTCCGAAGGCAATTCCCCGGCGCATATCAAATCTGTGCTGGTGGGGCCGTCGCTTACGGTTTTTATGGAGGGCGGGGCGCTTCAACTGGGAACCTGGCAGGGGATCTGCCTGTGCGAATATGACGGCCCGCGCCACCGCGAAGTATGGGTAAAACTTATCAAAACATAATGCCGATGCTGCCGCGCCGCCGTGACGCTATCAGGAATAACCGGTGAGCGCTGTTATGACCTTCTTCCATTTTTTTTCCAGCTCGGCGGCGCTGACGCTTCCGTCCGGGGCCGAGGCCGCGTAAAGCATGGCGCCGAACAGGCTGTTCTGGATGACCTCCGCGACGGCGGCGGGTTCGCTTTTAAGACGGAACAGGCCCTCCCTCGTCCCGGCCAGCAGATGATCCGTTATCCTTTCGCGCCCGCCCGCGATCATCTGGGCGAACATCCCGGAGAATTCTTTCCCGCGGCCGGCCAGGTAGTACAGCAATATGAGTATTTGCGCGTCCTGCCGCCGGTAGCGCAGCGCCCACGTCAGGTTCCCCACGCAGTATTTAAGCAGCCTGCGTCCGGCGTCGTCGGTTATTTCAATGAGGTCGTCGACAATTTCATGGTTGTGCCGTATAATCGTTCTGACGAGTTCTTGCATCAGGGCGTTTTTGCTGGGGAAATGATAGAGCACGGCGGACTGGCTCAGGCCCAGTTCGTCGCCTATCAGCTGAAAACTGGTCTCGGCGAAGCCGTGTTTCGCCACAAGCCGGATGGCGGCCGAGGTTATTTTCTGTTTGGTATTAGCGCCTTTATGCGTTTCGGATTTTATCGTCATTATACAATTTTACCTTTACTGCGCCCGGTCTGTAAAGATAAGAACGCGCTGGCTCGTTTATCCGGTCCCTTCAAAGCGAAGGGATACGAAACAGCGCGCTCTTAATATAGCTGCGATCAGTAGGTCACTATAGCCGCAAGCCAATTGGCCTGCCACACCCAATCCGTAACCTGGGACAGGGCGGGAACCCGCCTTACCAGCTTCTTCTTTCCGTTGACCTCAAGAAGCTTCTTATGGAGATTTTCCGGTACCCGGTTGCGTAGCTCTTTTACGGTATCCACGCCGGCCTTTTCAAGAAGATCGGAATACTCCTCGCTGATCCCGCGGATGCGCATCATGTCCGCTCTGTTCACCCATCCCAGTACCAGCTTATGCCCGATGCCGGTACTGCGCTCTATCTCCTTTCTCCCCTTCGGGGCGGCGCCGGCCTCAAGGAGCTCCGAAATCGTGGCAATGCCCGCCCAGTCCCGCAATCTGTCCGCGTATACCGGGCCGATCCCCTCAATGGCCTCCAATTTTGTCTTTGCGCCGCGGTTTTTCTTTAAAGCGATAAGAGTTACGCGGGGCGTCGGGACAATGAACTTCGGCTGGGGCGCTTCGCTCAGTCCGCTGATAACGTCGGACACATTGATGCCCTGGTCAAAGTTGAGGTCCGGCCCCGCCGCCGCCCGCAGCGCAAATGCGCACAAAAAGGCCGCGGCCGGAACTGCCAGGCTGTTATAACACTTTTTCATTTTTTTTATCTCCTTTATCGCTTTTCTTTCAGCGTATTGCGCTGTGAAAACAGCGTAATACATTGTATCATGTCCCGGCCTTTTTGTCATGGGTCCATAGGCCCAGAGTTTCATAGGCACTCGGGGCATGGCGGTTTTCCCTGCGGTTGACGGAAGATGGAAAAAACTTCAAATGCCGAAAAGCGTTAGATTCACTACGCAAATCCGCGGTATCCATACATTTGTTTGATATTGTCCGGCCGCAAAGGATATAATGGAGTAGCGGCGCGTTCCATGGGCTGCGCGCATATCAGCCGTTGGCGGACGGCGGATGTTAAAAGAATTGGACGGCTATGTCATTGTTGAAAACGCGGATCTTGACCGTTGAAGACGACGAAAGTCTGGCCAAGCTTATCCTGGAGCTGATGGTCGCGGCTGATTATGACGGGGTGCACTTTTCAGACGCTAACGCCGCTATTGAGTGGCTTAAAACCCACAAGGTGGACCTGATACTTTCCGATATAGGCCTGCCGGGCCTTTCCGGCATGCAGTTCTGCAAGCTGCTTAAGGAAAACGTTTCAACTTCAAGCGTCCCGATAATAATGCTTACCGCGGCGGGCGATGAGAAGCATAAGGTTGAAGCCCTTAAGACAGGGGCCGACGATTATGTGGTCAAGCCGTTCTCCGCGGCGGAGCTGCTTGCCAGGATAGAATCTCTTTTGCGCAGATACCGGTATCACGGACAGATGGACAGGGTGCTGGGGGAGGAGCCGCTGACGGTTAATCTGGACACCGGCATAGTCGAAGTTAAAAAGAAAAAACTGGACCTTAATCTTAAGGAATACGCGCTTCTTGTGATGTTCCTCAAAAGAAAAGGCCGCATACTCACTTATTCTTTCATCGCCGACGACGTCTGGGGCGATGATTCCATCGCCACCAAGGATACGATAAAAGTCACCATGCACAGGCTGAGAGCAAAGCTTGGCGAGCTGGGCTCATGCATCGAAGCCGTTCCCGGACAAGGGTACAGGTGGCAGGAAACAAAATAGCAGCCTAATATCCCAATATCCCCCTTATTTCACCACGGATAATTTCATGGTCTTTCTGGAGCCGCCTGACTCCAGGTAGACTATATACAGGCCGCTGGCGACCGCTCTTCCCGACCGGTTAACCCCCGGCCATTCGGCGATCTCCGAGCTGTTAGCCGTTCCTTTCCATACCAGTTCGCCCTGAAGCGTGTAGAGCTTGACGGAGGTTCCCGCCGGCAGCCCGGCAAATGTTACCTGCGGCTTCGTCGCGGGATAAAACGGGTTGGGGTAGATCCGCGCCTGCGAGAGCCCTGAAAGAGGACGCAGGAGCATTACCTGGAACAGTGAAAAATGCAGGGTCTTGCCGGTCACTTTGTTTATTTCCGGGTACGAAACCGACTCAAGAGTAACCCAACTCTTGCCGGCCTCGTCATATCTGGCAAGCACCAGGTCCGCTTTGTTCAGCCCCGCAACCTCGGTATCCGCGTAGAAAATCTCAATCGTCGCGTATTCGGCCGGCTGAGTGGTGGTGTCCAGCTTTATTTCCATGCTTATCCCCGTGGTTTTAAGCCTGTCGCTGAAATCGGCGGCCGACGGCAGCAAGCGCGGCGTCTTAATGGTCACTGTGACTGGACCCCTGAAAGAGTTGGGCTGGATCCTTACGGTCACGGACCTGTTCTGCAGCGTGGCGGGTATGACCGAGAGGGTATCGGGCGAGATCGCGCTGACGACCGAGCTCTGGCTGCAGCTTACCGCGGTGTCATCCCCGTAGCCGTTCCTGACCTGGGCGTAGATCTGCGCGCCCGCGCTCGCGGACACCGGCCAGGACGGCTGGTTAAGGGTAAAGGCGGCTTTGTTGGAGGCCAGCTGCCAGGCGGTGTCCGCGAACGAGGCCGAGGCGGAAATGCGGTAGGCCATGACATAACTTTGCGGGTCGGACGCCGCAAGCGTAACCGGCATTGTGCCGCCCGCGCTCTGGCCGCAGGTGAGGGAGGCCTGGGGGGGAGTTGAATCGTTAGGCACATAGTCGAAGATCCGCTCCACCAGCAGGCCGTAATTGATCCTTTCAAAAGGGGCTCCTAGGACGCGCATCTTGGAACCGTAGGTAGGCCGATAGATGCCGAACCTGCTGTACTGCGCGCCTTCGTAGAGGCCCGGGGTATCCGAGGCTGATGTCGTGGTGGGCAGCGGGGTCGCAGGCTGCACCCACTCGCCCCATTTCAGGGTGGCGCGGTTGGTGTTTATCGTAACGTTGGGCCCGGAAGGCTCTCCGCCGGAATATGTTCCCGATCCGCCGTAGTCGTATTCGTCGGCCAGCCAGCCGAAAGAATGCCCCAGCTCATGCGCCATAACGTCCGTGCCGCCTCTATAGAAAACCCCGTACCCGCTGGCGGCGCCGCCGTAAACCGGGGTATTGACAATGATAATTACAGTGTCCGAGGCGGGAGCGTGGGCGGCGGCGTCCGCCACTTTGGCTCTCGCATACGTGAAAAGCAGCCGGCAATCACTGCCGGTAGAACTGAATCCCGTGTCCAATGCCGTGTCCACCTGGACCCCGTTGCAGTTGGGATTATCCGTGCCGGACTGGTTGCTGATGATGTCCACCCGGTGGACATTGATAAAGCTTTTGTAATCGGAGAAAGGCGGCTGGGAGAAAAGATAGTCCATGAACGCCTGCACGTCGGCACGATAGGCGTCCATCTCGGAGAGGGTGTAGCCGTCCCCCAGGAAAACGATATCCACTTTTTCCCGCGTAGGGCCGTTATTCAGGAGAGTCGTGGACTGATAGTTTATCACCCCGCTGACTTTATAGGGATTGGCCGGATAACGCTCTGAAGCCGCGTTCTCCTTTGGGCTTGCGTCTTTCACTTCAACTTTAACGCAGACAGAGTCGTCATTTTTGACTGTGTTCGGAAGGATGGCTTTATAAATGCTGCCGGACACAACCGTCATAGCCGCCTGCGACGACCAATTGTAAGGCCAGATGCAGCCCAGGAGAGGGTTGACGGCATAGTATACTTTTGCCGAGCCGGAAAGGATGCCGGAAGCGTCCGCGATATTTGCCGTCACGCTGACTTTCCCGGCCGGGTCGTTTGCAGGGGTGATCTGTGAGATCACGGGCGGGGTGGTATCCGTGACCCCGGTCACCTTATACGGGTTGCCCGGATAAGTTACCGAGGCCTCGTTCTCCTCTGAGCTTGCGTCTTTGGCCGCGACTTTAACGCAGATAGAATCGTTGTTTATGAACGTGTCCGGAAGCGTCGCTTTGTAAGCGCCGCCCGAGGCCGACATCGCCGCCGGCGCGCGCCAGTAGACCGCGCCGCCGCAGCCCAGCAGGGGATTTACGTCATAATAGACTTTAGCCGAGCTGGACAGGATGCCGGAAGTATCGGTTATGCCGGCCGTCACGCTGACCTTCCCATCCGCATCATTGGCCGGGTTTATCTGCGTAATGGAAGGCGGCGCGGAGTCGCCGGCGGTCAGCGAGACAAGGAACTCGTCCCACTGCGTGTCTTTGGCAAATGAGAGATAGGGATGGGTGTATTCGCTGAAGAACATGTCCGTATTGGATTGCGGCAGATAGATAGACAGGCCGCTTGCGTTCGCATAATCTCCGCCTGAATTTTCGTTGTTTATCCGCGCGGCCGCGAGCTTGTTTTTCACGTCCTTCGCGGCATTGTTGATCTCGGTCTGTGAAATGCTCGACTGGATATTTGAGGCGAAATGGTACAGGTCCGAATAGACGGGATAATAGAACTTCTGGGTATTTGTTCTTGCGGTCTTGATCTGGGGCGAGTAGGCCGCCATGCCGGCGTTCAGTTTCTGGGCTAAAGCGCCGGCCGAATTTGCCAGGTTCGCGATTGAGGAACCGAGATAAAAGGACGATAAAACTTCAAAAGAGGAATTTTTGCTGGGGCGGTTTTTGTCGAATATGATCCCGGCAAAACCCAGCGGCGTCGTGTCGGCGGCAACTGGGGAAAGCGTCGTCGTGTAGTTCATCCCGTCCCCGCCTACGATCTCTTCAGAGCCGATCATTATGTCGGCGTAATTGCGTATCTGATAGCCGACTTCCAGCATCTGCATCAAGCACGCGTCAAAGACGAGAATGTCCAGGTGTCCAACCCCTGAAAGCGAAGTTCCCAATTCGGTCGTGGTCATACAGTTGTCGTTCTGGCTTCCGTCGCAGGAAACGCCCTTCAGGGGACTGGCCGGGGAAAGCGCGTTTTGTTTCCCGGGCGTTCTTTTGGGAGCCCTTCCCCCGGAACCTCCGCCATGGTTCCATATGATCAAAGCGTAATTTTCGGCCGGATATCGTGTTTCAGCCCAGTTCACAAAATCTTTAAGCGTGTTGGGATTGCTCATATCGGTTTCGCCCAGGTCGGACAACGCATTCGCGGCGGTCGGCTCCATGCCGCGCGTGACAAGAAATCTCTTGGCGCTTTGCCAGTCGCCGTACGTTGTATCATATCCCGCAGCCCTGTCGAACTGGACAACGATATTTACCAAGGGGTTATTGACTTGGGCCATTTCAAGGAAATCACCTACCCCGGCCGATTCCAGATTGTTATCCGCGTTCAGGTAAACCATAAAAGTCCACAGAGGAGTGGC
Source organism: Elusimicrobiota bacterium (assembly GCA_016208085.1). Lineage (GTDB taxonomy): Bacteria > Elusimicrobiota > Elusimicrobia > Elusimicrobiales > UBA9959 > JAHJSU01. The sequence continues at coordinate 8,115 of JACQYT010000100.1, forward strand.
GCTCGCGACCTTATACGGGTTGCCCGGATAAGTTACTGAGGCCTCATTCTGGTTAGAGCTTGCGTCTTTGGCCGCGACTTTAACGCAGACGGAGTCGTTGTTCTTGAACGTATCCGGGAGCGTCGCTTTATAAGCGCTGCCCGAGGCAGGCGACATCGCAGCCGGCGCGCGCCAGTAGATAGCGCCCCAGCATCCCAACGCCGGATTCACGTCATAATAGACTTTAGCCGAGCCGGCAAGGATGCCGGAAGCGTCCGCGATATCCGCCGTCACGCTGACCTTCCCCGCGCTGTCGTTGGAAGGGAAAATCTGCGTTACGGAAGGCGCGGTGGTGTCCGGGGCGGTAACCGTCACATTAAGAGCGCTGGGCGTTGTGTATGCGCCGTTATTGGCGGCGTCATATACGTAGCCGGTATAAGTATAGGTACCGGCGACGGATTCGGAGGTGGTGAAAGTGTGGGTGCAGGA
>JACQYT010000023.1 GCA_016208085.1 Elusimicrobiota bacterium
GATTACCACCGCTTCCGATATCAACAGGATTTACAATAGACCCGTATGAACTGCCCCCACCTCCCGAACAATACGACGAACCGCCATTACCACCATAACCTGCGCCACCTGTACAACCTATTGGCGACCCGGGTCCTTGTCTCGGCCCATAACCCAAACCTGCCACGTTTATCGTCGACCCGCGCTCCATGGTGAAATCGCCGGCGATATCCAGATTGATTATGCTTTTCTTTTCGCTGCCGTTAGCGGTATGTTCCATTTTCCCGCCTGCCAACAGCGAAAAGTTATTTATCTTAAAGGGCTCAAGCGTGTTCTGGATTAAGATTGCATTTTTGCTTATTGTCCATTTCCCGGGAGAAATGACGCCAGTCGAAACAATCATGATGGGCGCGGATAACCCTTCAACATCACCTAAAACCAGATTGCGCACTTTTAAAACAGGAAAACAAGAACTCACAAAAACAGTATCTCTTGTGGATAACACAGCATTGTCATCTACACCCGGAATCATATTCTCCCGCCAGTTGCCCGGGTTATACCAGTCGCCGTCCCCGGCCAAGCCAGACCAAATCATGGTTTTAGGCATAGCGCCGACAAAGAACTCAAGCACATGTTCGCTTTCCTGATTGTCCACATTATCAACGGCATAGAAAGCTAGCGTGTGCGGGCCGGGGCCGGGCAGCAGGTAAACCGGCTGGGAAGCCGCCGCGGTGGAACCGTCAAAGCTGTAATATAGCCCTTTCAGACCGGATATGGCGTCGGCCGGCAGAAGGCTTACCGAGGAACCGCCTATAACATACATGTTCCCATCAATAACAAGCGAAGAGCCTATTACCTCAAACCCGGTAAGCGGCGGCGTGTTGTCCACCGTCACGGAACTTAGCCGCGGTTCCGAAATGTTGCCTAGATTATCCGAAGCGCGGTAAGCTATCGTATACATGCCTTCGGGTAATGTCAAAGTCCTGGAATCGGCCAAAACCGAATATGTGGAGCCGTTTATTTCATAGTAAAGCTCTTTGACGCCGGAATAAGCATCCGAAGCCTTAAGCGTGACGGTTGACAGGCCGGAAACATAATCCACGCCGTTAAACTGATATAACGGGCCGGTTATAGCCAGCAAGGCCATGGGCGGGCTGTCATCCACGGTAACGCTGGAAAGTTTTACGGCTTCAATATTGCCGGCGGTGTCCGCGCTGTAATACTTCACCACATGGGCGCCCTCCGCCGTTATGCTGAAACTCCCGGAGTAAACGCTGAAAGTGTCCGAATCCACGGAATAATATGTGACCGCCACGCCACCGCCCATCCGGTCCCCAATTACAGCCGCATCATCATAGGCCGTCAGGGTTATTTCTGTTTTGCTGGAAATATAAACCGGCTCCGTGCCGAAGTTTGGCGCTGAAAAAGCGATATTTGTCGCCGGCGGCAGAGAGTCCAAAGGCTTTGTCCGCAGAACACCCAAGTCCACAAAAGCGGTTTCAACCCCGGAGTAGTTCCTGGCCTTGGCGCGCGCGTAATAAGTTGTGTCCGGGGTAAGACCACTAAAAGCGTAGTCCGTCTGCGCAACCCACCCGCTTGAAGTCGCGACAGGCGAGCCTGAAATATTCGTGGATATCTCAATCAGATATTCCGTGCCCGCCGGGTTGCCGCCGCCGGACCAGGCCAAAGTGAAGCTGCTGGGCGTAATATCTTTGAAAACAGGGGATTCAGGCAAAGCGGCAAGCGTAAGCGCCGCGCCGAAGGCGGTGTCCCCGGAAACGGCAAGGGTCTCCGGATTCACGGCCCGGCCAAAGAAAAAATAGGTGGTATTCGGGGCTAGTCCTGTAAACACATGCGAGGTCACGGTAAAATCAAACAAGGCCGAAGCGAAACCATAGGGAATGGCGGCATCCGTGTCCGCGAAAACCTGATAATTTATGGGCAGCCAGTTGTTGCCTATGGCCCAGGCCAGCTTCACACTGCTGCTGGATATTTCGCTGAAGATAGGATCTTTTGGCGGATTCGGCATGGCGTAGGCTTGCGCCATATTTGAAGCGGGCGAGATATTGCCGGAAGTATCTTGCGTCCACAGTTTCAGATAATAGTCGGTATTGCCGGCCAGGAGTGAAACGACATAATTCTGCATTGTGCCGGGTTTGGTATTTGTGGTTATATTTACCTGCGCATTTGAAGGGTTGAATGCAGCCCCGGCTTCCCGCTCGGCTTGTATCAGATATCTGCCGCCTATCATATCGCCGGTATTTCCGTCCTCGCCCGGCGCGGCCCAGGTCAGCAGAATGGCGCCGCTTCCGGCCGGCTCGGCGGAAAGAGTGACCGGCCCAGGGGCCTGGTCCACCGAACGCAGGGAAAACTCGGCCTTGTACTCGGCTAATTTCGGAACATTATAATCCAGGACATTCAGCCGGTAACTGTAGCTGATGTTGCTCTTATTGAAATACCGGGATATCCAGGCATTGGCGGAGTTGAGAGTTTTTCCGTCTGAACGCTTCACCGCCGCAAGCACGGCGCTGTCGGGAACGGGCGCGGAAATATGCAACCATGGTCCCGGTGCCACTTCCTCCGTAATCTTAAGGGTCCGCATGGGGTCCGCCGCTGTCGGCGTACCGGAAAGTTCCGATACCGCGTGATATACCGCTATGGGCAAGGGCTGGTCCGATTCAAGTATGAGGTCCGGTAAGATCTCTCCGCCGCCGTTCAGGATGGTTTCCATCGCAGTGCGTGGGGTGGTGGTATTTACCAGGAAATCAAAGTGCGAATCCCGGCCCGGCAGGTCCACCAGCACGTCTTTTATAAGAGTGTAGGTGGTAACATCCTTGATAAGCGAGGTAAGCTGCCCGCCGAGTTCCGCTGTATGGGTGAATGTGGCCTTGAACTGGGTGAACCGGCCGGAAAGGCTGGTAGCCATTATCCAGGAAGCCTGGCTGACCCCGCCGGACGCGATATCGCCGAACGGGATAAGCAGTGTGTCCGGAATTTTATTCGCCCCCACATAGGCGCCCAGCAATTTAAAATCTATGGCAAGGCCCTGTTTATTCTCTATTATCTCGGGTTGGCCGGAATTTATCTGGAAATTCTTAGCCGGCCCGTACCCGATGTTAGTTATTCTGACGCCCAGCGGGAAAGGTTCCACGGGCTCAATGGTGTCGGTCAAAGGCTCGTCCGCGAAAACCTCGAACGGCAGAACATACTCAAGCCGGAGAACAGGCTGCGGTTTTACGGTTATAAAATCTTCATAAGTGGAAAGAGACTGGTAAACTCCGTTGAGTTTGTAGGAGATATCGGCTTTCACGGAGTACCGAAGGCCAAGCGGGTTTACGCCGCCCGCGCCCGTGCTGGGGATTATAAGCCAGTTTATGGTGGCTGTGCTTGCGGGCTGCACTATGCCGGTGCCGTCAACCGCGCCCACGCCCTGCTTCGAACTGATCTTGATGAAGAACAGGTCGTCCGCCGTTTGGCCGGAGGCATTCTTCACCACCACATTCACCCTAAAATTCTCAAGCCCGAAGGCCGGGAAATTATTGTTCACCTCAAGCCGCGCGTCAAAAGCCTCGCGTTCAAGCGTGGCCTCCTGTTTTATCTCAAGGCGGACTTCGGCACAAACAGCCGCCGCGGCCCCGCGTGGCGATACGAGCGCACCGGCCGTGATCAAAAGCCAGAAGACGGCGAATCGTTTCCCACCGGGGAAAATCATTTGTTTGCTCCCGTTTCCAGTGGATACTTTTTAGCCGACCAGACCTGCAGGCCGCCGGACAGTTCGGAAACCTTAAGCCCTTCGGCCGCAAGCATCTTAACCGCTTCAACAGTTCTGGTATTCTGTCTGTCATAAACCACGACTTCCGAACCGGCAGTCAGCCCCGAAGTCTGTGTTTTTAAATTCTCAAGTGGTATATTGCGCGCACCGGGGATATGCCCGGCCAGGAATTCCTTCTCCGGCCTGGTGTCTATCACAACAGGCCCGCCGCTTTTTATTTTTTTCTTAAGGGCGCTTGCGGAAACAGCGCCGGTATTCACCGCAGGCTTTTTTTGTTTCACCTGTCCCCCGGCTTCCACTTTAAAACCTTTTTTTTTCCATTCGTCCAGCCCGCCGGCAAGCACCTTCACATTTTTATAACCGGCCCCCTCCAAAGTTTTAGCGGCCAAATGGCTGAGCGGGCATTTCTCATTGCCGCAGTAGAGCACGAGCTCGCTGTCCTTGGGCAGACCGGCCTTGTCTATGGCGTTGTATGGCGCATTCACCGCGCCCAGGATATGCTTCTTTTCAAAATCATAACCGCTGCGCACGTCAACGACAATCGGCGCGGATTTCTGCAAGAGCGCCGCATTTAGTTTTTCAGTGGAAACCTGTAAAATCTCGCAATAGCAAGGCATAGCGATAGCGTAAGAGGCAAAAAACAAAACAGCCTTTAATATCAGCTTGCTATGCATAAGACCTCCCTCTTTGATTTATCACAAACTGCGGACATTTTATTACCTAAATATACCGCCGCCGGCGTAGCAGCATTTAAAACCATTTTCGGCTTCAAAAAATTCAACATAAACATCCCTTCATCCAGGCACACGGGGAATTCTTCGGAAACCGGATTATTGGCCCGAAGCCATGTCTTAACTTCGCGCATTCCCCTTTCAATAATTCCCTGGTCCTGCGGACAATGCGGGCGTATCTTGTGCGGCGTTATGCCGTTCACAGACAACAACCCCAACCATTGTGAGCATAAAAACACTTTCGCCCTGTCCGATTTGATAATGAACGGACTGGCTTCATAGCGCGCCAGAATATCCCTCAAACAATCCGTAACATCGCTGCCCGTCTGCGCGTTATTTCCGCCGTCTTCCGCAATGGTGAGCACCCTGTTTTTATTATCATATGTCATTGTTTTGTGCGCCCCGTTCGGGTAGTTTATGTCGGTCATCCGCCCGGAACCGTCATAGGCGTACACGGTCTGCGAGCCGTCCAGGTCGGTGGCTTTGGTCGGATTTCCGCTTACATCATATTCAAAACTTGCGGTCCTATTAGTAAAATCGGCCACTGTCGCGGGCTTACCCGCCGCATTATAGGTTATGGAGATGCTCCTGCTGTGAACATCCGTTATCCCGGTTAACTTGCCGGAAGCGTTATAGGCATAGCTCAGCGTCCCGCCGTTGCGATCGGTCAACACGGATGGCCTGTAGACATCCCCGCTTTTGATGAAAGACGTCTTCGTGCCGTCCTTCTCGGTCAGGCTGTACTGCCCCCCTGACAAAACAAGCAGGCCCTGATAACCCGCGACATGGTCGAACTGCGGGAGATTCCCCGTGAGTTCCGGGTTCAGCGTGCCGGAAGGCACAAACCATATTATAGTCCCATCGGGAAGTGTAAGTTTGATGGAGCCGTCATCCTGCGGCTCCAGGCTGTAAAAAGCCCGGGAACCCTTCCGAATAGTTGCCCGTTGCGGGATCGCCCCCGGAACCGCAGACATTGGGCTGGCTCAGGATTTTAATTGCATGATACCGCACAATATCGTTAGTGTCTTTCCGGACAGCAGGAATCCCCGCGCACCCGGCCAGGAGGCCGGCGCAGGTAAGAACGATTATATTCCCGCCGAGTTTAGACATATCCCTTGTTAGTCAAGTAGTCAACAACTTCCCTTATCGCCACCTTTTTGCTTTCGGATACACCTTGCTGTTATAAAGGCGGCTGTATAAGCAGAGATACCCAAAATGACAACATCAGCACACATGAACAGTCGCCAGGAGGGGGCAGCATCCGAACCAGATGTGGCGATAAGTCCTAATAGCAAAAGGATGGGGACCATGGTAATCGATATTGCAGTAAGCCAGTTTCTGCGATCAATAAGTCCGACAAAAAGTCCCGTAAGCCCACCAATAATTGTAAAGCTGAACACGGTTATCCAGGTCGGCCCGATGCCCCGTTGCCGAGGAAGGAAAACATCCACGATTCTTCCATAAGCCTCAGCAAGATAGAAAAAGAATACCCAGCCAAGGATGCCGGTCAGCCAAGTTATAATTGGAAACACGAAAATATGTGGGCTAGGCCATTTAATTTTCATCGAGAAGACCTCGGATTCGTAGCGACCCATCTCCCGCAGCCTGTCGCGCAATCCTCTCTAGAAGGAACTCCTGAACTACAGTCCCCCACCCCGATGGCGGCTCCAGCTTCATTAGCGCGGATATCGTCTGGGTCATATGGCTGATCGAAGAGCGTTTCCAGATATTCCCATATCTCTCCTGCTGCTTCGGCGACCTTCCGTCCGCAGCTTTTAGCGATTGAGCACGCAACGAAACAGTGTCGAAATTGATCCTTATATCCGATCGTGCTAATCCCCGCCAATACCCAGTTTATACCACAATTGATCGTCAAAATAGCCACAATCACCGGAGGGAGGACGGCTGGTGATAGTAAAGCCGTGCCTCGTGGATCAATGAATTTGGTGGGGTTATTTCCTGCGTAGCCGAATAGATTGGAAAGATCGACCTGCCAGCGCGGCTTAGGGTCTTCTTGTAAAAACCTTCCTATTTCCGCACTATAATATCTTGCGCGGTAATAAAACAGCCCGGATCCATCATCGTATTCCCGGGCAGTGAAAAGGTAGGGATTGCCGACGGTGGATTTATCAAAAACCGCGCCGGTGTGGTCTTTTATTATTGGTTTGCCGTAAACTTGGTATTCCACGTTTTCCACGATTGCACCATTACCATCGGAAAGGGCTATTATTGAGCCTAACCCGTCGGCATGGTAG
>JACQYT010000088.1 GCA_016208085.1 Elusimicrobiota bacterium
CTCGCGTCCGATCTCTTCCACAAAAGCATCCCTATACCTTGGTGGAATAACCGCCCTCTGCGCCTGTCCACCTACATGAGCCCACCCCAAAAACATTAGGTCAACTCCGCGCCGTGGAAATCCAGGCTAGTATAATTGAAACATATTTTGAAGCCTAAATGCGTTGACATTCTGGCCTCCGGAATAAAGTCAAACTGATGTCGGGGAATAAGCGTTAGGAGTTGGTGCATTATTGTGTTATAATGAGACATAGGGAATCCTCCAATGGTAAAGTTCTTTCTTCGATAAAATAATTTTACCATAATGAAGGGTTCCCTCAAATTTTAACCGGACAGGTGCGATCATAAATATGGAAAAAATGCCCGGCTCTTATGCTCTGATTCCGCTGAAAAACCCTCTCCGGCTCAGAATTAGTTTTGAAAAAGATCATCAAAACACCTTAACCGATAAACAAAAATCGTTTATACGCGATCCTGGAGAGAAAATTTTTGAGCGATTTTCGCGCCATTTCCAAAACAGGGGGTTTTTCAGCGGAATCATGCTCTGGTATTCTTTTGCTCTTGTGCCCGCCGCCCTCCACCCCGCAGCGGGGGAGACCGATGACTGCTCTAAATCGGCGGACGCCTGCAAGCCGTCCGTCAAAATCGTCTCGCCTTTTATGGCCGGGGTTAAAAAGGCGGAAAAAGGCCCGGAACTAAAACAGGGAAGGCCGCGGCAAGCGGAGCTTAAGCCCGCGGCGGTAAAAACGTCTTCGGCGCCTGCCGTCGGCGCCGCGCCCTCCCCGGAGGGGGCGGGGAAAAAAGATGCGCTTTCAAAGCCCGGGTGGCTTTTGGCGGTATTCGCTCTTCTGGCCGGACTGTATTATTTCCTCAAGGAAGGAAAAAAGCGGGGTAAAAGATCTTGACGCTTCATTCCGACAGCTTTAACCTGGCGTCAAACGCCATACATCTCCTGCAGGGCGTCGCCCTGCTGGCGCTCGGCCTGGCGGAGGCGCACCCACCGGACAATCCGCTGCATAAAAAATTGAGCCTGGCCGCTCCTCTGGTCTTTGTCCTGAGCGCGGCGGGCGCCGCCGCCGCCGTGCTTTATTTCCTGGGCGGCTGGAGCGTTAAAAGCGCGCTTTTCGCCTTGAACATAAAGAAGGGTTTTTATATCTTCGTGACCTTCGCCTGTTATTACGCGTCGGCGGGTCTCAGCCGGTTTATGTACCTGGCCTCGGATGAAAAAAGCAGGGGCTGGCATCATGTATCGCTTGCGTTCCTGACGGCCATAGCCGTGCTCTATTTCACGATGGGCGCCAAAGTGAACGAGGAGGCCGCTCAGGCCGTGAGCGCCGCCCATGCCGCCATAGGCGCCACGCTGCTTGCGGCCGTGCTGGCCAGGCTGCTGCACGATTTTTTAAAGCGGAAAGCCTTCCAGGCCGCGTGGATCGCGTTTCTTCTGATAACCTCTTTTCAGCTGCTGGCTTACAGGGAACCCGGCAGCGCTTTTGAATACCGGCTCATCAAGATAGAGGCGGGTCCGGAAACAAAACCGTCCCCGGTCAATCCGATGCAATTGACGTCCCAGCCGTTCGGAAGTATCCCGCTGAATATTTCCGACCCCCGGCCGGCCCCGCCTTCGCCCGGCTTCAACAGGCAAGCCGCGCCGAAAGCCCTGAAAAAAGATGCCAAAGTCCATAATAAAAAACGCGCTGGTAATTGACCCGGAGCAAAAAATAGAACAAAAGCTGGATCTTCTCGTTGAAGACGGCCGCGTGACGCGGTTGTCCGATGCGCTGGCGACTGAAACCGGCCGCCGCGCGGAGGTCTATGACGCTTCCGGGCTCTGGCTTATGCCGGGCGTGATAGATATGCATGTCCACGCGCGCGAACCCGGCATGGAGCGTTATGAAGACCTCCTCAGCGCGGCCCGCGCCGCGGCCGCGGGCGGGGTCACTTCGATACTCGCCATGCCGAACACTTCACCGGCCGTGGATAACCCCGCGCTCCTCAGAAAACTTCAGAGGAGGGCCGCCGGAGCCGCCGTCAATATTTATTTTTCAGCCGCCATAACGAAGGGCAGGCGGGGTCTCGCTCTTACCTGTCTTAAAGCGCTTAAAAAAGCCGGCGCGCTGGCTTTTACCGACGACGGCTCCTGCGTGGCGGACCAGGACCTGCTCTGCGCCGCGCTTAAAGCGGCGGCGCGGCTTAAAATCCCGGTGCTGGAACACCCGGAGGCGCTTAATATCACGGGAGACGGCGTCATGCACGACTGCCCGCGCGCGCGCGCCCTGCGCCTGCCGGGCATCCGGCGGGAAGCCGAGGTTTTTATGGTATTAAGGGACCTGCTGCTGGCCGGGGCCGCCGGCGGGCCGATCCACCTTCAGCATCTGAGCTGCCTTGAAAGCGTCTCCGCTTTAAAAACCGCCAGGAAAGCCGGTATCGCCGCAACGGCCGAGACCTGCCCGCATTATTTCACGCTCACCTGCGATGATATTAAAGGCGGGAACGCCGACTTCAAAATGAAGCCGCCTTTAAGGGAACCAAAAGACCGGGCCGCCGTCCGCAAAGGCCTGGCCGACGGGACCATAGACGTCATCGCTTCGGACCACGCGCCCCACCCCGCGGCCGGCAAAGCCGCCGGTTTTTTAAAAGCGCCTTTCGGCGTCATCGGCCTGGAAACGCTGGTCCCGCTTACGCTGACCGAACTGGTGCACAAGCGCGTCATCTCAAAGGCCGGGATGGTCCGGCTTTTGAGTTCAAACCCCGCCCGTATTTTAAACCTTAAAAACAAGGGCGCGCTTAAAGCCGGTATGGACGCCGATCTGACGCTTATAGACCCGTTCGCCGAATACACAGTGCGCCCCCGCTTTTATTCCAAATCCTCAAACTCCCCTTTTATCGGTGCCAGGCTCAAAGGCCGCGCGGCCGCCGCCATGGTAGGCGGCCGGTTCGTATATAGGGGGATAGGGGACGGTTCTTAAGTGCGCCGAGTAGAACGCCTCAAGCCTGAATCTTAGGACGGCATAGCGGTTTCCGCCCCTTTCGGTCGGCGGTGCCTCAGTAGCCGTCTGCTTAACTCACGCTTCTGCGTCCCCTCACAGAACCGTGCTTGAGGTTTTCCCTCACA
>JACQYT010000095.1 GCA_016208085.1 Elusimicrobiota bacterium
AAATGTTGAAGCAACATTTTATCCCACCCGGCGCGGGGTTTTCTCTCGTCCCGCGCCGCCTGCCTGCCCTCTTTCCCCAAGGTTACCCCGACCAAAGGTCGGGGCATAGTAAAAATTTTTGCGGCAAAAATTTTTAGTTAAAATTGGCTTGTTCGGTTTCTTTCCTGACCGGCTCGAAGGAAGTTTCACCGGCGTTCATAGGTAAAACACATAGCGATAGTTAGTTGACAGGCGAACGGACACCCGAAAATTGCCTGGCAATTTTCGGGTATTGTAAACGCGCTTTAAAATTCCGATAATAGTTAAATGATAACGCCGAGCATCAACGAAAAGCGCCTGGTCCGGCTTTTCTGCGACCTCGCGCAAATCACCTCGCTCTCCGGCAAAGAAGGCGCCGTGGCGCGCCGCCTTTCCATCCTGCTCAGATTCATGGGCGCCGAAATACACCTGGACGACGCCGGCGAAAAAATAGGCGGCGAGACCGGCAATCTGATAGCCCGCTTTGCGGGCACAGGACCGGGCGAACCCTTCCTGCTCTGCGCCCACATGGACACCGTCGGCCCCGCCGACAACGTCCGCCCCCGGATACACAAAGACCGCGTGACCTCCGACGGGAGAACCATACTCGGCGCCGACTGCAAGGCCGGCATAGCCATAATACTGGAAACGCTCAAAACCCTGGAAGAGAGCCGCATCCCGCACCCGCCGATAGAAGCGGTGTTCACCGTCAGCGAGGAGATGGCGCTGCTGGGCGCCAAGTACCTGGATTACTCAAAAATAAAAGCCCGTTACGGGCTCATTTTTGACAACGAGCGCCCGCTTGAATGCGTGATAACCGAAGCCCCGGCGGCGAATAAAATGGATATACGGGTCTACGGCATAGCCGCTCACTCCGGCGTGGCGCCGGAACGGGGCATCTCGGCCATCAAGGTCGTCTCTAAGGCCATAGCCGCCATGAAGCTCGGCCGCATAGATTTCCAAACCACGGCCAATATAGGATTTATAACCGGCGGCAACGCCATAAACATCATCCCGCCGCTGGTGGAGATGCAGGGCGAGGTCCGCAGCCACGCGCCGGCAAAACTTAACAAGCAAACCTCGCATATGGAAAACTGTTTCAAGCGGGCCGTCAGGAACACAAGCATAAAGGTGAAAGGGAAAACGCTTAAGCCCAGCTACGAATTCCTGGTGGAGCGCAAATTCCCGGGGCTGGCTATCTCCCGGACCAACCCGGTTCTAAAACTTATCGGCTTAAACATGAAAGAGCTGGGGATGAAGATGAAGACCTTCGCCTCCGGCGGCGGCACCGACGCCAACATCATGTACGGGCATGGGATAGAAGCGCCGATACTCGCCACCGGCATGAGGGAAGTCCACACCACGAACGAATACCTTGAGCTTAAGGATTTTTTCAACTGCGCCAGGCTCGCGGTGAAAATAGTGGGCGCAGCGGCCGGAAAACAGATATGAGCGAAAAAAAGAGCGAGTACCAGTTCAAGCCCTACATAGAAACCTCCCGGACCATCCCTGAATTCACCGTGCAGGCTGTCATACTGGGCTTCGTGATGTCGGTGGTATTCAACGCCGCGAACGCCTACCTCGGCCTGAAGATCGGCATGACCATCTCCGCTTCCATCCCCTCGGCCATCATCTCCATGGCCACCTTGAGGATCTTCCTGCCCAGATTTTTCAACCGGCAGGGCACCATCCTAGAAAACAATATCGTCCACGCTTTCGCCTCCACGGGTGAGTCGCTGGCGGCCGCCATAATCTTCACGGTCCCGGCGCTGATCTTCATGGGCGGCAATATCGCCAATTCCACGGTCTTCCTGCTGGGCCTGACCGGCGGCGTGCTGGGCCTGCTGATGATGATACCGCTGAGACATTCCCTGATGATCAAGGAGCATAAGAACCTTCCGTTCCCGGAAGGCAGCGCCTGCGCGAAGGTGCTGATAGCGGGCGACAAGGGCGGCGCCTCGGCCAAACCTGTCTTCGCCGGCATCCTGACCGGCGGCATTTTTAAGTTCCTGATGTCCGGCTTACTGCTTTTCAAGGACACCATGATGTGGAGCTTCCCGAAACTGCACAAGGCCGGCTTCGGCTATGAGATCTCCCCGCTGTTCCTGGGCGTGGGCTATCTCGTGGGCCTGAGGATCTCGGCGGTGATGTTCGCGGGCGGCGCGTTCGGCTACTGGGTACTCATCCCGCTGATAGACGCCTTCGGCGGCTCCAATATCGTGGCGCCGGGGCTGGTCCCGATAACGGACATGACGACTTCCGACATCCGCGTGAATTACGTCAGGTATATCGGCGCGGGAGGCGTGGCCTTCGGCGGGCTGATAAGCGTGATAACCTCCCTGCCGGACATAATCTCCTCCATAAAGCACACGCTGGCCGCCGTAAGGACCAAGGCCGGCGCGGTGGAAGGCGCGCAGAAGGCGGCGGAAAAAGATTTCGAACATAAGTCGATAATCTACGCCGGCGGCGCGCTCGGCGCAATAATAGGGCTCTTCGCCTTCGAGATACCCTGGCGGCTCGGCCCCGAAGCGTGGGACCCAGTCATGCGGCTCTCAACCGGCATAATCGCGCGGGTGGTCGTCTCCGGCGGAGCCGGCGCGATAATACTCGGCGTCTCGTTCTGGCTTATCTCAAGGCTCGCCGCGAAGGTCTGCCATAAATTCCTGCGCATTGAGCAGGACATGCCGCTCTCTGTGGTGATAGCCGGAACGGCCTGCATGCTCCTGCTGCTGTGGCTGCTTCCCATTTTCAACCTGACCTTCGTGGAGGCGCTGATAGTCGTGATCTTCTGCATGTTTTTCGTGGCGGTCAGCGCGCGGATGGTCGGGCTCATCGGCACCACCAACCAGCCTGTATCCGGCATGACCATAACGGCGCTGCTTTCGGTAACGCTGCTTTTCGTCTTTCTGGGCAAAAGCCCCGGGACAACCAGGATCGCGGCCATCATGGCGGGCGCCGTGATCTGCATAGCCATCTCGTTGTCCGGCGACCTTTCGCAGGATCTGAAGACCGCCGCGCTGATCGGCGCAACGCCCTGGAAGGTGCAGATGGCGCAGATCTCGGGCACGCTTATCTCGGCGGTGCGCTCCGGCTTCATACTGCTGCTGCTTTACTGGGCCTACGGCTTCGGCGCGCCCACCGCGCAGCACCCGAACCCACTGGAGGCCCCGCAGGCTCAGCTTATGGCGAAACTGGTGGAGGGGGCGACCGGCGGCAATCTGCCGTGGACGCTGCTGGGGCTGGGCGCGGCCATAGGCGTCGCCTGCGAACTCTGCGGCATCTCGGCCCTGGCGTTCGCCATCGGGCTGTACCTACCCATCACCAACTGGCCAATGATATTTTTAGGCGGGTTCATAGCGTGGCTGGTAACCCGGCACGCCGGCGGCGCTCCCGAAGATGAGCATGATAACGGCTCATTGTTCTCTTCAGGACTGATAGCAGGCGACGCGCTGACCGGCATACTCCTGGCCGGCTTCACCGTGATAAAGCTGGACGGCGCGCTGCGCAGGCGGGACCCGAGCGCCGGGAACGCCGCCTTCGAGGACGCGCTTTCCACCGGTTTGTACCTGTGCCTGGCTCTGGCGCTTTACCTGCTGGCAAGGAAGAAGAAAGTAAAAACAAAAAAATCCTTACCCTAAAACCCTAAGACCTTAAACCCTTCGATTCATATGGACCGAACCTACCGGATCTTATGCGTGGACGACGAGGATTTTACGCTTGACCTTCTTGAGACCCTGCTTGTCCCGCTGGGCCACGAGGTCGTCACGGCCCTGAACGGAAAGACCGCGCTGGACATCCTGACCGATAAGACCATCAACCTGGCGCTTCTGGACATCAACATGCCGGGCATGGACGGTTATGAGGTGTGCAGAAGGATAAAAACCGATTCCCAGACCAAACACATCCCGGTCATACGGAAGGGGATGTAAGAGTGGAACCCTCCCATTTTGACCCGAAGATACTGGAGATCTTCAAAAAGATAGCGCCGAGGTTCGAAGAGATGTATAAGAAGATGACGGATAAGGAGCGTTCATGACCGGGGCAAAAGAAGAATCGTTTATCGGCAAATTCATGGCGCTCAAAGGCGCGGTGCGCGAGCTGTGGATAATCTTCGGCACAAAGATAATGACGATCCTGGCCTACAGCCTGGTGAACTCGGTGCTGGTGCTGTGGCTGTCCTCGGACCTGAAGTTCGGCGACAAGAGCGCAGGGTTCGTGATAGCGAGCTGGTCCACGATACTGACCACCTTCACCGTGATGGTCGGCTCGCTGGTGGACGCCGTCGGCATACGCAGGTCGCTGCTGGCCGGCTTCGGCCTGGCGGCCCTGGCGCGCTTCGTGATGGCTTTCTTCGCCGCGCAGTGGATAGCCGTGCCTTTCGGCCTGTTCCCGCTGGCCCTGGGCGAAGCCCTGCAGACGCCGGTCATGGTGGCGGCGGTAAAGCGCTTCACCACCACCAGGCAGCGCTCCATAGCTTTCTCGCTTTATTATTCCATGATGAACGTCGGCTTCGCTATAGCCGGTTACGTAGTAGACAAGGTGCGCGGCGGCCTGGGCGAATACGGCCATTTTACGGTGCCCTACGTCGGCATACAGATAAGCACCTATCAGACGATAATCCTGCTGGGCATGCTGTGCACGCTGCCCAACCTGCTGCTTACCTGGTTCGCGATGCGCGACGGCGTGGAGGCCACCGACGAGGGCGTAAAAATAACCCCGCAGACGCCGAAGTATCCCGGCGAATCCTTCACGAACGCCGTCCTGCTCTCCAGCCGCGACGCGCTTAAAGATTGGTGGCGCATCTTCAGCTCGCTGTGGACCCAGCCCACTTTCTACCGTTTCCTCGCCTTCTTCGGCTTCGTGGTCTTCGTGAAGCTCATCCTGTACCACTTCTACTATACCTTCCCCAAGTTCGCCATACGCGAGCTGGGGGAGGGCGCGCCGATAGGCCAATTGTTCGGCACGCTGAACGCCGTCATAGTGATCATCCTGGCCCCGGTGGTGGGCGCGCTGACGCAGAAGTTCACCGCCTATAAGTCGGTGATAATCGGCACCACGATAGCGGCGCTCTCCGTGTTCCTGCTGGCCCTGCCGCCGGCTCTGTTCCTGGGCCTGGCGGACGGCCCCTTCGGCGCGGCCCTAGCCTGGTGGTTGAATCTCGCGCGCCCGCTGAACCCCCTCTACGCGGCCATAGCGCTCTGCGTCATTATTTATTCCGTCGGCGAATCCTTCTACTCGCCGCGCCTTTACGAATACCCGGCTGCGATAGCGCCCAAGGGACAGGAAGGTTCCTATATGGCCCTCTCCATGCTTCCTTACTTCTTCGCCAAGTTCTTCGTGGGCGCCCTGTCCGGCTTCCTGCTGGCCGCCTACTGCCCGGCGGAGGGCCACCGCAATTCGCAGACGATCTGGCTGATCGTCGCCGGCATGGCGCTGCTGACGCCTATCGGCCTGCTGCTGGCCAGGCGCTACATCCAAGTCCACGAGTCCGGCAGGGAATAAAAGCAGGGTAGAGGGGTTAGGGTAGAGGGTAATGTATTAATTTACTAACCGTTTTTTTTTATCTACAATATGGTTTATGGCAGATGTTGAAAAGCCTGATTTTTCCAAACCCTCTACCCTAACCCCTCTCCCCTCTACCCTAACCCCTCTCCCCTCTACCCTCTATTCCTGCCTGGCGGCGTCAGCGGCCGGTTCCCCGGAAAATACCGCTTTCACCGACGAGAAAAGGCGGATGTCCTACGGCGAACTCCTCCATTCCGTTGACCGCGCCGCCGACATGTTCTGGCAGTCGGGCGTAAGGAAGCAGGACACCGTGGCTATAGTCCTCAGGAATTCCATGGAATTCGTAATCGCCTGTTTCGCGCTGGCCAAACTGGGCGCGGTAGCCGTGCCGATCAACTACCTGGTCACAAAAGAGACTGAGATAAAGTACATCCTTGAAAACGCAAAATGCAAAGGCGTGGTGACCGCGAGAGAACATCTCACAGGCTATCTGAACGTGAAAAAACAGCTTCCCTGTTTGCAATTCATCATGTCCGTGGATTTCACCGGCGAAGATTCGGTGATAGATTTCCGGCGCTATTTAACGCACGCGCACTATCACCACGAGACCTGGGGGGTCATGGCCGAAGAGCACGGCGTGGCGACCATACTCTATACTTCCGGCACCACCGGCCATCCCAAGGGCGTGCTTCTTACCCATCACAACCTGATAGAAAATTCCAGGGCGGCCATAAAAAGCCTCGGGCCGGAGAAAAAAGACGTTTTCATGGCGCTGCTGCCGATGTTCCACACCTTCTCCTGGACCGGCAACGTCATAATCCCGATACTGCTGGGCGCGAAAACCTATATAGTCAGGAACCTCACGCCGCCCAAGCCCTGGCTCGTGGCCATGGGCCGCGAGGGCGTTTCCATCATGCTGGCCGTGCCGCAGATCTACGGCGTGCTGGCCAAAGAAGCGAAAGGCTTCAAAAAATTCTTCCTCAGGTTCTGGTCTTTCCGCAAAGTCAGGCTCTGCCTGTCCGGCGCCGCTCCTTTGAGCCGCGCCGTAAAGGAGCATTTTGAGAAAGCTTTCAGGATCCCGATACTTGAAGGCTACGGCCTGACCGAAACAAGCCCCGTGGTAACCCTGAGCCTGCCCGGGGCGAAAAAACACGGCTCGGTGGGAAAGGCCTTGCCGGGGGTCAGGATAACCGTAGTCGACGAGCACGGCCGCCCCCTCGGGCCGGGCGCTGAAGGCGAGATCTGCGTCTGGGGACCCAACATCACGCAGGGCTATTACGAAAACCCCGACGCGACCAAAGAGCTTTTTACGCGCGACGGCTGGCTTAAGACCGGCGACATAGGCGTCATTGACGAGGAAGGATTCCTATTCATCCGCGACCGGAAAAAAGACATGGTCATAGTAAAGGGCCTGAAAGTTTTCCCGGCCCAGATAGAGCAGTTGATAAGCGCCCACCCGAAAGTCCAGGAAGCGGCCGTCATCGGCATACCGGATGACGCCGGAAATGAGACCATGAAGTGCTTCTGCGTGCCGAAAAAAGACATGAACATAGACAAGGCCGAGCTCATGCGCTTTATAAAATCCAACATGGACGCATACAAGCGCCCGCGCGAAGTGGAGATAGTGCAGAGGCTCCCCAAAAACACCCTGCAGAAAGTCCTGAAAAGGGAACTGCTGAAGAACGAGCTGGAAAAACGGACTAAAATTAAAACATGACCTCAACCTCCGCCGAAATCCTCAAAATCTTCAATGAAGCTTATCTCGTGGGAGGCGCGGTGAGGGACGCCGTTTTGAAGAGACCGGTAAAAGACCTAGACCTGGCCGTCCGGGGCAGGGCTGATTTCCCGGCTAAAGCAAGGAAACTCGCGCGCAGGCTGGGCGCCTCTGTTTTTCCGCTTGACGAGGAACGCCTGGTCTACAGGCTCACCCCCAGGTCAAAGCCCGGCCCGATGATAGACCTGGCCCCTTTCCAGGGTAAAGACATAAAAGAAGACCTTTTTAGGCGGGATTTCACTGTAAACGCGATGGCTATGCCGCTGACCGCCGGTTTTAAAACGGTCCCGGACAGGAAAACCGGCCTTTTCCTGCCGGCCGTCAAAAAACGCGCTCTGCTTGACCCGTCCGGCGGATTGAAAGACCTAGCCGCCAAAACCGTCAGGGCAGTAAGCCCCCAGGCGCTTATTGAAGACCCGCTGCGGCTGCTGCGGGCGTTCAGATGCGCGTCCGAACTCAATTTTAAAATAGACAAAAAGACTCTGAAGCTGATAAAAAGCCGCGCGGCGTTTATCGCCAGAGCCGCGCCTGAACGGATACATGATGAACTCCTGCTTATCTTAAACTCCGATGAAAGCCATGTCTGGCTTAAAGCGCTTTACGGGGCCGGCCTGCTTACGGTCATTATTCCGGAGCTTGCCGCGCAACCGGCCTGCGCCGAAGTCTATTACGGCAAAGGCGGGGTGCTGAAGCACACTTTCGCCGTGGTGGAAAGGCTGGACCACCTTTTTGAAAACGCCGGCGACTATCTCCCCGGCCGGCATAAAATAGAGGAATTTTTAACGGAGAAAAACATTCTCAGGCTCGCCGCCCTGCTGCATGACGTGGCCAAACCCGTCAGGGCCGGCATGATAAACGGGCGACTCAGATTCTTTGAGCATGAGGAATACGGGTCCCTCATGAGCTCGCGCATCATGGAGCGCCTGCGTTTTTCGAGGGACCATATAAAACTGATCTCAAAGATCGTGGGCCAGCACCTGCGGCCGGGCAACCTCGCGTCCAACGACCTGATCTCGGACAGGGCGATGTTCAGGTTTTTCCGGGCCATGGGGGAATACACGGTGCCGCTTCTGGTGCTTTCCTGGGCCGACCACGCGAGCTACATAACGCAGCGACAGCTCCGCTCGATAAAAGACAAGATCAAAGAAAAGCCTTTCCACATACCGAAGGGGGGGTTGCCGAAAAGCGGCACAAAAAAAACGCTGCGCTTCCTTGAAGTCCTGAACATGCTGTTTGAGGTCTATATCTCAAGGAACATAAAACTCAGGACCGTACGCCTTATAGACGGCCATGACGTCATCAGGACGCTTAAGCTGAAAGAAGGCCCGGAAATAGGCGAAATCCTTGAAAAAGTAAGCCTGCGGCAATTTGAGGGAAAGATAAATACCCGCCGCCAGGCGCTTAGTTACCTTAAAAGTTTCAAAAAGACAGACACACAGTAGGAAAGGCGCAAAGCGGCAAAGGCATAAAATTATTACGATTGCCCTTTAGGCCCAGGAACGACTGGGTCTTTTTTCATTTAAAAACGACACTTATGACCCATGAGGAGACCGCCGTTTTGTTATAAACTATAAGAGCAAGGAAACAGGGAGGAGTTAAACATGCAAATGAAGTCAACGATAGCCGGGGTTTTTACCGCGATTTTCGCCGTTAATGTCGTTTTCGCGAACACCGCCGATACCGCCGCCGGAAGCCCGGCGAACGCGGCGGCGCAGGCGGCCGCCGCGAACGAAGCAAAGATCAAAGAGATGAAAGACATCCTTTTCAAGCTCGTCCGCCAGGACGAATACCTGGACGAAGCCATAGAAACCCTTGACTGCGAAACCGGCAAACTGACCTCAGACGACATCTCGGCGCTGGGCTTAAGCCTCAAACTGGTAAAGAACAACCTGGAGCACATCACCGCGCTGAACAAGAAGCAGTTCTCCGAAGTCCAGCCGCACACCGGCCTCGCGATCTATACAAGGACCATTTTAAGCTACAGCCGCAAAGTGGCGGCAAAAGCCGGCCAGACCGGCGAACTTCTCTCCGCGGCCTTAGCCAAAGGCAAAAAGTCAACCATGCGGGACGCGGTCTCCTCCAAAAAAGGCGGAAAAGTCGGCAAAAACCTTACGGAACTGCTTGAAGAGCGCCAGGCCATGGAAACGCTTTCGGCCGAGATCAAGAGCCTGAAAATTTCCGCCAAAAAACTTACCGCCACCAGCAAATGGCTCTACATAGTTTCCAAAT
The DNA here is from genome assembly GCA_016208085.1 of Elusimicrobiota bacterium. GTDB lineage: Bacteria > Elusimicrobiota > Elusimicrobia > Elusimicrobiales > UBA9959 > JAHJSU01. Next base: position 9,527 of record JACQYT010000095.1, read on the forward strand.
AACCGCAGGGCAAAGTAGAGTTGATTAGTTGACAAATTGATAAGTACGAAACTAATTTACTCTATCCACTTTATCTCCCGGCCATTTCCCACTTATCAACTGCCGTTCCCCACTTGTCAACTTATCAACTACTGTGCTTTCGCCCCCTGCTTTTTTTGTAGAATTACCGTATGAGCTCAAACATGGAACGGCATATTTACGGACTGCTGAAAGAGATCGGCGAAGACCCGGACAGGGAAGGGCTTAAAAAAACGCCTTCCCGGGTCGCCAGGGCTCTGACCGAGATCACGGCCGGCTACCGCATGGATATAGATAAGATTCTCAACGGAGCCTTCTTTAGAGTCGGCTATAAAGAGATGGTCATAGTGAAAGACATCTCGTTCCACTCCCTGTGCGTACCGAGCAAACAGCTTGTTAACGCCGTGGGAGGCGCGAAACCGGCGCGCAACATCCGCACAGGCGACGAACTCTGGACCCTGGAAAAAGGCCGTCTCGTGAAAACATCCGTGGAATCCGCCGCCATGCGTAAAACCCGCGATATAGTGGAAATCAGCACCGAAAAGGGCAGGTTCAAACTCACTCCGGACCATCCCGTAATGTGCGAAGGTGAATGGAAGGAAGCCGGGGAACTTAACCCCGGAGACAAGATAGAATGGACCCCGCCCAAGTCGCTTTGCCGCGAGCAATATGAAGCAACGCCAGGGTATCCCCTCGGTTATTTCCTCGGCGCTGTCGGGTCGGATGGGAGCGTTCAGGATGGACGGCGCATAGCGCTGATAGTCAAAAAACGGCAGTTCGCCGAGAAATTCGCGGCTATGAGCAGACAGGCTTTCCCCGGGCTTAAGCCGCGGATAGAATCCATCAATGTCCCCTCTGGTTTTCTCAAAGCGCAAATACCGATGTCCCGCGTAAGAATCGTTTCCAGCGGTATAGGAAAAAAAGTCTGCCGCTGGTTTTCTATTTCGGAGCAAGGCTCCGGGAGCAAGACCCGCTCGTTCCGATTTCCTCAGGTGGTCACCTCCTCCAGGGAGATGATGCAGGGATTTTTAGACGGATACAGCGACGGGGATGGTTACTCCGTCAACTCAGGCGGACGCTTTATAATAAGCGCAAATAAACCGTTTCTTTCGGAACTCGGAAAGTATCTGGAGACTCCGATCGGCGACGCAGCTAGTACTGCAAGCCGCGTTTATGTTTCCAAAAACTGGGATAGGGAAGGATGGTACGGCCGCCACGGATTTAAGAAAGAAGCTGACTTTCATGTTCCGATTGACAGCCGACCCGTCATGGTGACCGCCGTACGTAAATTACCGAAAGCAAAAAAACCCCATATAATTTACAGCTTTAAGTGCTCTCCGTATCCCACCTTTCTGGTATCAGGGCATCTGACGCATAATTGCGAACATCATATGCTGCCCTTTTTCGGCACAGCCCATATCGCTTATATCCCCGACGGCAAGATAATAGGGCTCTCAAAAATACCACGGCTGGTCGACGCCTTCGCCAAAAGGCTGCAGGTCCAGGAAAGGCTGACCGTACAGATAGCGGACACGCTGTTTGGGAAACTGCGCCCCAAAGGCGTCGGCGTGGTAGTGGAGGCCCGGCATCTCTGTATGACGATGCGGGGGATAAAAAACGTCTCCTCTTACGCGGCCACAAGTTCCATGCTTGGGGTCTTCCAGAAAGACAACCGAGTGAGAGAAGAATTTCTGAACCTCATCAAAAGAGCCCCGGATAACCATTGAAAAGCGCGGCCTATTTAAGTAAAATTTACTACGGAGGAGCCAGGGTTTAAGATTACTGAGCTTCGTTCTGAGCGCGAAGGGTGCATAAGCCCGCGCGTTTCTTTCGCAGCAAGCGCGGGGACAATATAAGGGGGGTTCAGCGAGCGGTTCCGCCTTTAATGGCGGAACGAAGCGAGCGGCAAAGGGGGGCTTAGCCCCCCTGCGGAGCACCCCGCCGTGACAGTTTACGGCGGGGCGGAGTGAGTATAACCGCCCTAAGCGCGAAGCGCGAAGGGTGCGACAGAGAAGGAGATTTCCGCATCAGGGGGTTCAGCGCAGCGACCGAGCTGCGGCGAAGGGAGCAAGCGCGGAAGGGGGACAGAGTCCCCCTCCGGGAGCACCGCACCGAGTTCCTCTTGAGGTGCGGCGGTTAATCCGCCCTGAGCGCGAAGCGCGAAGGGTGCGACAGAGGCGGGCGTGGTTCAATGGCAGAACGGAAGCTTCCCAAGCTTTAGACGTGGGTTCGATTCCCATCGCCCGCTCCAAATTCAGGGTATAGGGTTTAGGGTAGAGAGATTGCTTTATGATAAAATCAAAAAATTTCTGGGCGTTCACGGCTTTCATGTGCCTTATTCCGGCCGGGATCTCGGGCTATTCCATCTACACCAGGCTTGCGGTCCATTTTTTGGACGACATGGTTGAAATAAGGCCTAAACCCGCGCCGCTCGGGCGCGGAAATGAAAATTTAAAAGAGGAAAAGGTTAAAGAGATTTTAAAGGCGGAAGCCGCGCCCTCCGCCGCGCGCGAAGAAAAAGCGGACGCCAGCAAACCTGAAGAGCCTAAAAAGCAGAAGGCCGTGAAAATGATCTTTGAATATAAGAGCGCCGCGGCCAGGTCCGTTTCACTGGCGGGCAGCTTCACTAAATGGAAAGAGATCAGAATGGCGAAAAGAGCCAACTTTTGGAAAGCGGAAGTTTTCATACTTCCAGGCAACTATCCCTACCATTTCGTAGTGGACGGCAGAAAAACGCCCGACCCGGGAAAGCCCAAAACGCCGATGGGCGAATCAATAGCCGTGGTGGAGTAGCAGTTTGGAGTTGAAATTATATTTTTTCAGTTTCTGTCCTGACCGGCGTGAGGAGATTTCAACGGCGTTTATAGGCAAAACACACAGCGATAGTTGTCTGACAGGCGCACGATCACCCGAAAATTGGCCGCCAATTTTCGGGTTAAGGCTTAACGATTATTTAACAATCCTGTAACATCGGTTGCCTACAATATTATCGTGCTGGATATGAGTTTTAAAAAAACCATAGGTTTCTTTATTATCCTGCTGGCGTTCCATTGCGGCGGGGCTTTCGCGCTTACCACCCCAAGGAGCGACGCGGCGGCGGTGCTCCTGGCGCACGGCGACTTTATGGTTATCGGCGGGTCAACGAATCCGACGACCAATTCTATCGTCGCCACGACCGAAATATATTTTACTTCCGCGGCCGCCTGGGGCGCCGGCCCGACCATGAACACCGCCCGTTCCTCTCACACGGCCACCTGCTTGAGCGACGGCCGGGTGCTTGTGGCGGGGGGATTCAACGCCGGCGGCGTCCCGCTCCAAAGCGCCGAGGTGTATAGCCAGCTCACCGGAGCGTGGAACAACCTGGGCGCAGCGATGGTATCCGCCAGGGGCGGCCATACCGCCACGGTCATCAATAAAGGCACGAACAAAGGGAAGGTGCTCCTCTGCGGCGGCCAAACTGCTGCGGCCGCCAACTCCATAACCAACACCTGCGAAATTTTTACTCCCACCGCCGATACTTTCGCGGCGGCGGCCTCAATGACCAGTTCAAGGATCGGCCATACGGCCAGCGCCACCAACAAAGGAACCGTTTTTGTCTCGGGCGGTAAAACCTGGGACACGACCGTGACCCCCTCCACCTGGGTTTATCTGCCCACGAACGAATTATACGACGGAAGCCTGACCTGGACCCCGGTAACCTCCCTGCTCCAGGGCAGGGCGTACCATTCGGCCACGGTATTGAATAACGGAAATATCATGATCTCCGGCGGCTATGCCGGCAACTCTTCTTCCGCGACTATTTTTGAGTCGCCGGAAGAGAGCTGGCATGCTACCAATGAGGGGAAAAACCAGAACGCCGGCAGCCACGGCTATCTGGGCAGCGCGGAGATTTTTGACCCTAACGGCGGGCGCGTGCAGATCTCAGGCAAGGAGACCCTGACAATGCCCTACCGCAATTCCATGCAAGCCGCCCTGCTCGCGCCGGACGGCACCAATCATATACACGGCGGTTACGGCAACATTGTGCCCAAATTTATCACGGCTACGCCCTCTTTCGAGCAGGACACCAAGCTGGAGATTACCACGCCGGGCCCCCTGGGCAGCAACTCCGCATACGTCGACCCCGTCAGCGAGCTGAAATTTAGGCTTACCGCCCAGCTCTCAAGGACCGTGGACGGAAGGATCGTGGACGGGGATTTTTTCATCTCCCAACCGGCCAAGGGGGGAAACCCGTTCGCCGTGGAAGAAAAGGACAGGGGCGACCCCGCGATATTCTCGGACAACATGAAAACCTGGCTGACCCGGAGCACCGCGCCGATAGACGGTTCGCCCGTGGGCAAAATGATAGGAGACAAGAGCAAACCCGGCGAGTTTAACGATATCATCTGGCCGCGAAACCTCGAAGGCCAGGTCTCTTTTGCCCCGGAAGCGATATCGTCCAAGGACGCGCTGATCACAGCCGGCGCGCTGCACACAGTAGGCGACGTCGCTCTTACAACCACAACCCCACAAGACATGGATCCCGCAACCTCCTCGGTGACGGCAAACGTCAGTTTTTCCGTCGCCTCTATTTACGTGGACGGGACGATAACCGGTTATGCCACCCTTACCTCCGGTTCCATAATACCGACCGCAAACGCGTGGTACGCGGCCGTTTCCAGCGGGACCGGGCCGTTCACGGCCACCGTCACCAGAAGCGAGAGCGGCGGGGGCACAGTCAACGTTTCAATAACGTTCACAGGTCTTGAAGGCGTATTAACCGCCGTCAACGAAACGCAGACCTCCCCGCTGAATCCGGCCGGGACGAAGGTGTCCACTCCCGGACTGAAGCTGATATATACCGTGGACGGGGTAGATCTGTCCAAGATTGCCTATGACTTCAGCGTTTCCACCCTCGTCATACGCGGCATGATATTTTCAGACTACCTCGTTTTCAGCCCAAAAGACTCAAAATGGACTTTCGGCCAGCCCTTCATCGCCCCGATCTTCAACCACAACGCTTTTTTAACGCCGGCTGCGGACGCGCTGCTGTTTGGCGGCAGAAACTGCGAGCCTGATCCCATGTCCGGCCTGCCTGATCCCTATACCCAGTGCACAAGGGTCGCCCAGGCGTATGTCGCCAACAAAACCGATATTTACGATATCTATGACACCAAGATCGACTGGGCCAATTCCTCAACGCTTATCGCCAAAAGGGCGTTTCATACCAGCACGCTGCTGCCCAGCGGCGGCATCCTTACCTGCGGCGGTTCCGACGGCGCCGCCACTTTGCAGTCCTGCGAAATGCTGAATCCGGCCGTAAAAGGAAATCCGGCTGAAAGAGACTGGGTGTTCGCGAGTTCCATGACCTATGCCAGGTCCCGTCATACGGCCACGCTGCTGCCTAACGGCTATGTGCTGGCGACGGGGGGCACCACCGGGGCTTCCACGGCGGCCATAAACACGGCCGAGATCTACTACCCCGCCACCAAGCGCTGGGTAACGGTCCAGCCCATGAACGCCGCAAGGCAAAACCACACGGCCACGCTGCTGCCCGACGGCAACGTGTTGATCGCGGCCGGAAGTTCCACCGGCACCTATTCCAATACCGCTGAAATCTTCATAACGACCGCGGCAATCTGGCAGCCGGTCGCAAATCTGACGGCCTCTGCCGGCAGGACACAGCACACGGCCACTTTGCTTAAAAACGGCAATGTGCTGGTAGCCGGCGGAGTGAACGGCCTGGGCGCCCTGAAAACCACGGAGATATATGATTACGTCGCGCGGACCTGGACCGCCGGCCCGAACATGAATACCGCAAGGTATTCCCACACGGCCAACCTCCTTAAGGACGGCAGGGTGATAGTGACAGGCGGGTCGGATAATTTCCTGAGCCAGCTGACGGCGGAGATCTATGCCGGCGGCTCCTGGACATACGTCCAGATAGCGGCTCAGGGCGCAATGGAAAACGCTCTTATGACGCTGAACCGCGCCAATCACAGGAGCGTGCTTCTCCCGAACGGGAAATTGATGATCACGGGCGGTGAAGCTCCGGGGGTCTCCCAGGGCAAGGCGGAAGGCTTTGACGTCGACCTGAGTTCCTTCCAGGCCCAGGGCGCAATGCAGAGCCGCTCCAACCACACCACCATTTTAACCCCGGACAACCGCCTGATTAATATAGGCGGCTGGGACGGCGCCAAATGCATCGACAAGACCGACACGCTTTATTTTTCTTTTTCGCCGGACGAAGCGGGGCTTGAGCCTAAGCTCCGGAACCCGGCAATTTCCACGGGAACCGCTTATTTTGACAGAGCAAGCACGGTCACCCTTCAAAGCGCCGCCACCAACTTCCACGGCATAACCGAAGCCTCGGGCGGCGGGTCCGGCCCGATGAACTCCTCTTTCAGCAATCCGCGGGTCTATATCCAGGCCATAGATAATCCCTCCGGCTTTTTGACGGATCTCACAACCCGGCTTTACACGCTCTACGGCAGCACCAACACCGACTGGGAGGCGACGCTGTCTTCCATAACCCTTACCATGCCGGGCAGCCCCGGCGAACTGCCTTACGGCTGGTACCATATGCGCGTGGCGGCGAACGGCCAATTCTCCGAGGGACACACCGTCCAGGTGACCATTCCCAGGCCCGCCGGCTATGTCATAAACCTGATCGGCCAGGTAACAGGGTCCACTTCGGTCTACTGGACCTGGACCCCGGACACCGAGATGAGTCTGAATAACCCTCTCCCGGACGGATACGGCATTTTCGCTTCAACCGACAGCAATTTTATCTCCACCGTGGCCTTTAACAACCCCTCCTATACCCAGACAAACCTTGCGCCGAATACCAGGATCTCAGTTAAAGTAGGCGCCTATAACACGGGCGGCTATGGAGCCTTGACCGAGTCTCCGACTTATTACACCTGGGCGGTCACTCCCCAGAACTTAACAGTGCAAAGGGCCAGCTTTGAATCGGCGACGCTTTCCTGGGATCCCGCCGGCAATTCGCCCGAGACTCCGTATGAGGTCACCATGTGGGACGAGGACGATCCCCTCACTATCTATACGCCTGTACCGTTTGAAAACGCCTATGTAAGCACCTTTACCACCATCACCTCGCTGTCGCCGAACAGGTATTACGACTTCAGGGTGCGCGCCAAAAACGGCGCCGGTATTTTCACCGGTTACAGCAACATCGTAACCACCATTACAGTCGACAATATCTCCAACCTGAGGGGCACAGCTCTTACCGTCTCGGCCATCAATTGGGCCTGGGACGCTTCCGACGGAAACCCGTACTATGAAATCTACGGCTTCACCGGGCCCGGGCCCCTGGACGTGGTATTCCTGGATTCCACAACCGTGGCCTCATACACACAGACGGATGTGGCCGGGACGGTCTTAAGCACCAATACCGCCTATTCGGTCAGGGTAAACGCTTTCAAAAATTACTACGGCCCCGTAAGAGGCCCTTATGCCTCTACGAGAAGGGTTTACACTCTGGCGGCGCCGCCATTGATCGGCGTCCCCTCCGCTTTCACCAGCATAAGCACCGGAAGTTTTATTCTCAACTGGATAGCCAACGGCAATCCGTCAAGCACCTCCTATATCGTGGAAGGCGTAAGAGAATCCACCGCTTTTGACAAGAAATCCTCGAGCTTCACGGCCACGGTTATGGACACCAAGACCACCATAAGCCCCTTAACGCCCAACACCGCATATTCCTTCAAAGTTTCCGCTATTAACGGCGACGGGATTGCCTCCAAGACTATTGATCTCGGTTCGGTATACACTCTGGCTCAGCCACCGGCCCGTGTGTATCCGTCCGCGATAACCATGTCTGGCGTCACCCTGGCCTGGGACCCGGAAGACAACCCTATTACAACTATTTATGAGATACGCGGCTCTACCGGCGATCTCACTACCGGGTCGTTCATGACCCCCACTCCCCTGCCCTTTTCGCAGTACTACACTTTCAACACCTTCACAGTAAGCGGCCTATTAACGGCCACCACTTATTATTTCGATGTGGCCGCCAGAAACAAGGCTACGCCTCCGGTGGTAACAGGCCGCACACACTGCGTGCCGCCGGCCTACACTTTGCCGGGGCCCGACGGAGCGCCGGCCGGTTCCGTGGGCGGCACCAGCGATCCCTTAAAAGAAGTGACGATCTCGGGCACTTTGCCCAACAACAGGTTTGTGTCCCTCACCGTGCCGGCCGGCGCTTTCGCCTCCCAGACCTCCATCGCGATTTCCTCGTGGTCGCCGAGCCCGTTAACAACCAACCCTTGCGGTTATCAGATAGGTTCGCCGCTGCATCCGCTTGAAGTGGCTATTTATTCCGCGGGCGGCGCCCAGCCCCAGGTGCCGATTACGCTTATACTGAAATATGACGGGGAAAGCTCCGGCGAGACCCATGAGTCCACTAGGATCGGCCTTGATGTTTTAAAGCTCGTCCTGGCAAGATATAACCCTGTTTCCGGCCAGTGCCTCCCCCTTGAAACCAAAATAGACACGGGCTTAAGGACTATCACCGCAACCCTGGACCATTTCAGCGTATTCCAGCTTATGCTGAAAACCGCCGCCGTAAACCTGAGCGCCGTGCGGGTCTTCCCGAACCCCCTGTATATAAACCGCGGGCCGAACCTGCTGACCATAGACAACATGCCCGCCTCCGCCAAGGTCCGCATTTACACGCTGTCGGGCGACAAGGTCTGGGAAGGCGCCGCCAGTTCTACCGGCGACCTCCACTGGCGCGGCGTCAACAGTTCCGGTTTAACCGTAGGCAGCGGCATCTATCTGGCCGTCATAGACTCCAGCGCCGGCAAGAAAGTGGTAAAAATAGCGGTGGAAAGATGAGTTATGAAACGGAAGAATATAGAATATAGAATACAGAATATAGAACACAGATTTGTTTTCTGTATTCTGGCTGCTGTATTCTGCCCACTGCTTCTGTCGTACCCGGCGCCGCCGAATGCGGACGCCGCCCAAAGCTATTTCTCTTCAGACTCCGTCGGCACCACCAGCGGCGATTTCCTGAACCTTCCCATAGGGGCCAGGGCCTCGGCCATGGGGGGGGCATACACCGCCATCAGCGAAGAGGCCTCGGCTATTTACTGGAACCCGGCGGGGCTGGTGCAGATACCCAAACTTTCAGCCATATTTATGCGCGCCCAGTACGTGGAAGATATCTCATATCAGTACGCGGCCTACGCCCACCGGCTCACTTACAGTTCCGTGCTGGCCGGCTCGGTCATGCTGACCGATATCGGCGCCATAGACCACCTGGACCGCGACGGCGCCAAGATAGACACGTTCTCCCCGCGCGACCAGGTCTTTACGCTTTCTTACAGCAAAGCCATACTTGAGTTTTCCGACAAGGACATGGACGTGTCCATGGGCGTGTCGGCTAAATATATAAAATCCACGATCCTGGAATCCGCCAGGAGCTACGCTGTCGACGCGGGGGTCATGAGTTATAATTTCACCAATATACCCTACCGCCTGGCCGTGACCATGACGAACCTGGGGTCCGGCCTGAGATACGATCAGGCCTCCAACAGCCTGCCGCTTACTTTCAAGCTTGCCGGCGCGGCCAACCCTTTCAGGAACCTGATGTTCTCCGCCGAGGTGGTTATGCCCAAGCAGAACAGGCCCAATTTCCTTTTGGGCGCGGAACTGGCCACCGAACCCAACGAGCTTACCCGTTTGTGCGTCAGAGCCGGCTTGAACGCCCAGCGCATCAGGGACAGCTTAAGCGGTTTTTCCGTGGGCGTGGGGGCGACGCTCCACTTCTTCAGCCTGGATTACGCTTTCGTGCCGATGGGGGAACTGGGTTCCACTCACAAGATCTCGCTTACCTTCGACTTCCCGTTCAGAAGTTCGATCTTCCAGCGCAGGGACCGCTCCATCTTCGCCAAGATGCAGGGGATCTCGTTCAAATAAAATGTTGAAGCAACATTTTATCCTACCCGGCACGGGGTTTTGTCCATCCCCGTGATTATAAATGCGTCCTGTTATATAAAAAGAAATCCCCCGGCGGGGATTTCTTTTTATTTGACATGCGAGGTCAAATATTATAGATTTTTATCTCTTAAACCCGAAAATTGCGGCAATTTTCGGGTGTTCGTTTGTCTGTCAAACAACTATAGCCAGGTGTTTTACCAATGAACGCAACATAGAATTCGCATCGCCAGTCAGGAAAAGCGAAGGAGGACCCGAAAATTGCATTTTTTTGTTCATCATGTTCATCAATGAGGATTGATAATAACTGCAATTTTCGGGCTAAAATGAAAAAAGCAAAAAAATCAGCCGGAAAACCCATCCATAAAGCCGCCAAAGCTGCCGTGAAAAAGGCCAAAAAAGCGCCCGCCGTTAAACGCCGCCCGCTGCCGAAGGGCGGCGCCGCGCAAGCATTCACAAAAAAAGAGATTTCCGAAATACGGGCTAGGCTCTCCGAGTTGCGCAGCGATATCGCGAAAACGGTGGGGGACAAGAGGGCCCTTGATATGACGGAGCCGGAAGTGGGGGACTCCATAGACCAGGCTGCGCAGAGCCTGGACAAAGAGATCCTGTTTGAGCTTTCCGACAACGAGCGCACAATGCTAGACAATATAGAGGCCGCTTTGCGCAAGATAGAAAACGGGACGTATGGAGTATGCGAGCACTGCAAAAAGCGCATAGAAAAGAAACGGCTCAGCGCCCTCCCTTCCGCGCGCTATTGCCTGCTCTGCCAGAGCGGCTCGGAAAAAAACCGCATACGATAAAATGTTGTCCGACAACATTTTATCGTACCCGGCACGGGGTTTTCTTCAACACCTTGCCGGGGTGGAGCGAAGCGACACAATTCAACTGTATCCAACAGGATGAGGGGGAAATTTCTTTCCCCCTCAAACTCCCCCTTGCCCCAAGGTTTCCCCGACCAAAGGTCGGGGCATTACAAAAATTTTTGCCGCAAAAATTTTTAGTAAAGAATGAAGGAAAAGGCGCGGCGACTACAAAGTTTTTTCTGTCCTTTAGCCTTTATCCCTCATCCTTTATCCTTCTATTTCGGTATTGATTCCCGCCTGACTTCGGTATGCCGCCAGTTCCTGGCTTTAGCGGTGATTATATAAGCCCGGCCGTCGCTCGCGATGGCCAGCGTGTTGGGTTCTATATTCTTATTTATTTCCTTTCGGACCGCCTCCACGTTATGGGTCAGAAAAGCGAGACGCTTCAGCTCATCGGTATAGCCGCCGTACAGCTCCTTGTGTATCTCTTCAAGTCTGGCGATCTTGCCGACGGTCGTGCGCGCCGCCAGCACCTGCGCTTTTTCATCGGGAGTGACCTTAAGAAAATTCTGATTGGCCCATGAACCGGCCAGGATGACCATCAGGGCCCAGGACACGGCAAGTATAAACCCGTCGGCCAGGTCGCTTTTTTCTCTCACGCTTATCACGCGGCTGCGGGCTATATAGTCGTGTAAAGCCCTGTTATCAGGCGTAAAAAGCGCCAGAACATACCCCAGGTTCACCAGTACGGAACTTACAAAATACCCGATAGATCTTATAAACGCGCCGGGCATGGAAAGCTCGCTCACGCCGTCCGCGGCTTTCACCCTTATGCCCAGCAGGCACTTGCCGAGCGTCGCCCGGCCGCCGGATGAGAGAACCGTTTCATACACGATATACGCCGCGACCCAGAGCAGTTTCCATTTCAATTCGTTCGCGGCGGAATATTTCATAACGCCGTTTTTGAGCAGCAGGGAAAACGTGCTGTAAGCCCCGAAAATAAAAGGTGCGGCGTCCACGGCATACGCTACAAAGCGTTCGTTAAAACCGGCCGGCGCCGGACCCTGGAATTCGGGCTCGGCAGGCTCCTGGAACGTCGCCGGAGCAAACTCGAAATTTTCAGCTTCCATAAACCAACCCCTCCCTGGCGAATACGCAGCGAATAGAACAATTATATATAATTCCCGCGCCGTAAATCCCGCGATTAAAAATTTTTGCGGCAAAATTTTTTACTATACCCCGTCCTGAAGGGCGGGGTAACCCTAGTGTAGCGTCCCGCAAATGGCTATACATTTGACTGGCCGATTTTGGGCTACGCCGAAGCGGCATGAAGCGACATGTACTACACGTACATTAGCGTAATGCCACGAAGGAGTAGCCCAAAATCGGCCAGCCCCCCGGGGGAGGCTCATCTTTGGCCGGCTGCTTCGTTGCTCTTCCTCTACATACATGTAGTATGCCTTCGTCATCGCGCCTCGCATCCAGCTCAAATCTGAGCCTTCAAATGTCTAGTTATTTGCGGGACGCTACACTAGGGCAAGAAGGGAGGTGAAATATTGGGAAACAATGTTTTATTCAAAGAGAGTTGAAAAGCGTTATATAAATTGATTTAATATCGTAATGAAATGGTTTTTAATGCTTCTGATCTTTGTAGCCGGGATTTACTACCTGGTCAATAAGAACAAGAACGAAATCCAGCAGCAGGAGGCAGCCCAGCAAGTCAAACAGGAACTACTGAAAGCCGCTGCAGCCGATCCGGAACTGCCGAACAAGACGGAAAAAGCCTATATGATGCGGTTTTCCATGCAAACCTTAAAAACCCTGAGAAGCCTGACCTATGACCCCAATGAAAAAGTCAGATTCGCCGCGATAGAGCTTTTATGGCAGCTTCAGGACGACCAGACGCCCTCGATCATAAAGCACATGCTTCAGGAGGAGACGGACGCCGGGGTTAAGAAAAACATCTTTGAGATGCTTTCCCGGGACAAGACTAAGCTGAGCCTGGCGCTGCTTGCCGAAGCCCTGAACGATTACGACAAGGACACCCGGATCAAAGTCGTGGAGGCCATAAGCACTTTTTCCAATAAAGAAGCCATCGTAGTCCTGAATAAGGCGCTTGAGGATTATGACGAGGACGTGCGGCTCAAAGCCGTCGAGTCCGTAAACCGCATCCGGAAAGACATAGAAGCCAACAAAGAACAGACTTTGAGAGAAATGCAGGCGCCAAAACCTATTTTCAGAATACAATAAGGAGCCGTTAAGAAATAACTGACACATTTGGCTGACCGATTTTGCGGCGAAACAAGGAACGAGGAGCGCAGCGTAGCAGCGCTACGCAAGCGACAAGTGACGCAGTTGCAGCCCAAAAGCGGTCAGCCCCCTGGGGGAGTTATTTCTTAACGGCTCCTAAGCACAATCAGTTAGACTTTCAACTCCCTGCCCTTTATTTGGAGGTCCATATGGACTTGGAAATCTCGCAACTGAACAAGAAGATCCAGGCTGAGAACGTTTTCATCCACGACCTGAAAAAAGAAATCGGCAAAGTCATCGTGGGCCAGGAAGAACTGGTAAATGGGCTTATCGTGGGCCTGCTCGCCAACGGCCATATTCTGGTGGAAGGTGTGCCGGGCCTGGCCAAGACCCTGACGATAAAAACCCTGGCCCAGACCCTGGCGGCGGCGTTCCAGCGCATACAGTTCACGCCGGACCTTCTGCCCGCCGACATCGTAGGCACCATGATCTTCAACCCGAAAGACGGCGCCTTCTCGGTAAGAAAAGGGCCGGTCTTCACGAACATACTCCTTGCCGACGAAATAAACCGCGCCCCGGCCAAAGTGCAAAGCGCGCTGCTGGAAGCCATGCAGGAACGCCAGGTCACGATCTCGGATTCCACCTTCAGGCTTCCCGAACTTTTCCTGGTGATGGCCACCCAGAACCCCATAGAGCAGGAAGGCACTTACCCGCTGCCCGAAGCCCAGGTTGACAGGTTCATGCTCAAGATATATATTACTTACCCCTCCAAACAGGAAGAGGGCAGGATCCTTGAGACGATGGCCAGCCAGCGGATCCCGACGTGCGCCCAGATAGTGAGCATAGACGCCGTCCTCCAAGCCCGCTACACGGCCGACCAGATCTACGTGGACGACAAGATAAAGAACTACGTCCTGGACCTGGTCCAGGCCACAAGGGTCCCGGAAAAATATTCGCTTGAAAAGATAAAGCCCTGGATCCTCTACGGGGCAAGCCCCAGGGCCACCATATACCTCGTACAGGCCGCCAAAGCCTACGCCTTCATCCAGGGCCGGGGCTATGTCACGCCGGAGGACATAAAAGCGGTCGGCTTTGAGGTCTTAAGGCACCGGGTGCTTATGACCTACGAAGCCGAAGCCGAAAATGTCACTTCCGAAACCGTGCTGAACACCGTCTTTGAAACCATAGAAGTGCCGTAACAGCAGGGTATAGGGGAGAGGGGAGAGGGTAGAGTTGCAGAAATAAGGAACTCCTTACCCTATACCCTAAACCCTCTACCCTATACCCTAAACCCTCTACCCTATACCCTATTTTATGAACACCGCCGAGATCCTCAAAAAAGTGCGCCAGATAGAGATCCGCACCGGGCAGCTGGTCAGCGAAACTTTCGCGGGCCAGTACCAGAGCGTCTTCAAAGGACGGGGGATGGAGTTCGCGGAAGTGAGGGAATATGTCCCCGGCGACGATATCCGCTCCATAGACTGGAATGTCACGGCGCGTTTCGCCAAACCTTATATTAAGCGCTATGTCGAGGAACGCGAGCTGACGCTTATGATCCTGTGCGACATGTCGGCCTCGCAGTTCTTCGGCAGCGGCCCAAAAGCCAAAAACGAGGCGGCGGCGGAACTCTCGGCGATGTTCGCGTTCTCCGCCCTTAAAAACAACGATAAGACCGGCCTCCTCGTGTTCACCGACGCCACCGAACTTTATATCCCGCCCAGGAAGGGCAAAAACCATATCCTCAGGATCATCCGCGAAGTCCTGGCCTACGCGCCCAGGCGCAAAGCCACTTCCATCGCCGGGACGCTTGACGCCGCCAACCGCCTGATGAAAAGGAAAGGCATAATCATTCTTATTTCCGATTTTATCGCCGCGGGATATGAAAAAGCGCTCAATCGCACGGCCCTCAGGCATGACCTGATCCCGGTTTACATCTCGGACCGCCTGGAAAAAGCGCTGCCCGTCCTGCCGGCGCTTATAAATGCCGACGCTCTTGAAAACGAGGACCGTTCTTTTCTGGCAGACCTCTCTTCGCCGGAGTTCTCCGCCAAATACGCCCAGGCCCGCCGCCGGGAGTCGGCCGCCATGGAAAAAGCCTTTAAAGCCGCCGGGCTTGAATGGATAAGCGTGGACACGGCGGGGAGCATATACGACCCGGTCGTAAAATTCTTCAAGGCCAGGCGCAAAAAGATAAAGCTATGATCCGTCCGCCGGGGCGGACGGATATCTGTTTGCCGGTCAAACAACTATCGCTGGATATTTTACCAATGAACGCCTGTGAATTTTCGCATCGCCGGTCAGGATTAATATTGGGCGCCCTACTCCTCCTGGCGGCCCCGCGCCCCGCCGGCGGCGAGGAAGTTTCCTTCAAGATCGCGCGCTCCGCGGCCAAGCCGAAACTGGCCGAGCAATTCACGCTGCGCCTTGAACTTTCATGCCCGGCGGACTATGACGTAAAACCGGACACCTCCTCTTTCCAGGACGAGGTCTTCGAACTGACGCTAATAAAAAGGCTCGCGCCGACGGCCTCCGGTGCCGTCAAGACGGAAGTTTTTGAGCTTGAAGCATCCGCTTTCAACACAGGGATCAGCACCTTCCCGGAAACAACCTGGCTGCTGACCAAAGGCGCGGACATAAAAAAGGCCTCAAGCCCGGCGTTCGCCATTGAAATACTGCCGCTCTATGACGGCAAAAAAGAGAAAGAGGGGATAAAGGATATTTACCCGCCTTTCAGCTTCATACCGTGGATCCGGCTGATCCTGGGCGCGCTGGCGGCCGCCGCAGCCGCATATTTTCTCTATAAAAAGTTCAAAAGAACGGCGGGAGGGCCGCTCGCGCCGGCGGTCGCGGACAACCGGACCCCTTACCAGTTCGCCTCGGACGCCCTGGCGGAGCTTCTGGCTTCCGGGCTCTGGGACGAAGGAAAAGTAAAAGAATTTTACAGTCGGTTGTCCGACATTTTCAGGAACTACCTGGACGCGGAGTTCGCCGTCAAAGCCGAACTGATGACGACCAACGGCATCACGCGCGACCTCAAAAAGACCGGCGCCGACATAAAGACCGTCATCAAGACCAGGGAACTCCTTGAGAATTCCGACCTGGTCAAGTTCGCAAAATTCCGCCCCGGTCAGAAAGACCGGGACGCGGCGGTCGCGTCCCTTAAAGAACTGCTGGCGGCCTTCACCCGCCAGAAAGAGAACGCGGCGGCGCCGGTTAGAGCTGAAGAACTGAAGTTCTAAAGCTCTGAAGCGGGAGAGATTAAAAAAACTTCAGCTCTTCAGCGCTTCAGCGCTGGTTAGAAACCATGACCTTCAAGCATCCTTATCTTCTGGGGCTCATACCGCCGATCCTTGTGCTTGCGCTGATGGCCGGGAGCATCGCCCGCGCCCGGCTGGCTGCGATAAAGCTGCCGGTGGATCTGCCGGGCCAGGAAACTTTAAAGACGCTGTTGTACAGGTTCCTGCCCCTCTGGGCCAGGACGCTGGCCCTCATCCTGCTGGCGCTGGCGCTGGCCCGGCCGCAAAAGATCGAGAAAGGAGATATTCCGCCGGCCGAAGGCATAGACATCATGATGTGCATGGATACTTCCTATAGCATGGTCGCCCTTGATTTCGACCCCTATAACAGGCTGGACGCCGCCAAGAACGCGGCGGCGGACTTCGTAAGAAAGCGGGGCAACGACCGCATAGGCATGGTCGTTTTCGGCGGGCTGGCGGTGCTCGCCTGCCCCCTTACGCTTGATTACCAGTCGCTGCTTGAATTCATTGACTCCACCCGGATCAACATGACCAACGCCGAAGGCACCGCGATAGGCGACGCGCTGATAACTTCGGTGAACCATCTTAAGAACAGCAAGGCCAAAAGCAAGGTGATAATACTCCTGACCGACGGCCGCTCCAACGTCGGCATCATCACCGACCCCGTCATGGCGGCGCGCACGGCCCAGGCCTACGATATAAAGATCTACGCCATTGGCACAGCGACCAAAGGCAAGGCGAAGTTCCCCACGGGAAATCCTTTCCAGCCTTACGCCACCATGGACGACGACCTCGACGAACCCACGCTGCTGGAGCTCGCGGCCCGCACCGGCGGGGAATTCTACAGAGCGGAAAATTACGCCGAACTGCAGCAGATATACGACCGCATAGACTCCCTTGAAAAAACAAAATTCGAGGTCAAGTCGCACACGAACTATACCGATGTCTATCTTGTCTTTCTGGCGCCGGCCATGGCCCTGCTGCTGCTGCTTTTCATTCTGGAGAAGACTTTTTTAAGGACGATACCGTGACGGCAGGGTAGAGGGGAGAGGGTTTAGGGTGGAGGTAATAAAATGTTGTCCGACAACATTTATGATTAATTTCGCACGATTTATAGTGTGTGCAGGGTAAAAACTCTACCCTATACCCTATACCCTGTACCCTGATTTTATGGAACTCTTCAGCTACCCGATTGAACTCATCTGGCTTTTAGCCGGCTTCTCGGCGCTCGTGTTCTTTCATTTAAAGGCCCGGGCCGCAACGGAAAACCTCGCGCTCAGGCTTATGACGGCCGAACAGCTTAAAAGGCTTTCCGGCGAAACCGCGCGGACGCGTAAAATGCTCCGCGAACGCCTCTACCTGTCGGCGCTGCTCGCGCTGGTTATCGCGGCCGCGGGCCCGCAATGGGGAATGGAGCTCGCCCCCATTACCGACCTCAAGGGCAATCTGGTCATAGCCGTGGACACCTCCGCCTCCATGGCGGCAAAGGATCTCAAACCCTCCCGGATAGAGAACGCCAGGCTTTTGATAAACTCGCTGGCCGACAAATTCCCAGATTACCGGCTGGGGATCGTGGCGTTCAGCGGAGAGGCTTTCGTGCAATGCCCTCTTACCACGGACACCGACGCGCTGAAATATTTCCTGTCCTATATCGCGCCGGATATGCTGCCCGTCCCCGGCACCAATCTCGCCGCCGCCGTGGAGACCGGGGCAGCAATGCTTGAAAAGTACTCCGGACAAAAAATAATCGTATTAATCACGGACGGGGAGGACCATTCCGGCAGGGTTGACGAGGTCCTGAACGCCGCCGCCGGTTTGAATCTTAAAATATTCACCGTAGGCCTGGGCAAGACGGAGGGTGAACTTATTCCGGTCCGGGACCCGGCCGGGAATTTCAAGGACTATAAGAAAGACTCCCGGGGCAAGACCGTGGTCACGAAACTTGACGAGACTCTGCTCTTAAACATAGCCCGCAAGACCGGCGCGGAATATATCCGGTACGGAGGGGACCCCGAAGCCGCGGCCGCCGAGATTCACGGCACGGTAGAGGGGATCTCGCTTTCAAAGAGCAAGGGCTTCGGCAAAGCGCGCTATAAAAACCGCTATCAGTTCCCGCTTCTTCTCGCCCTCCTTCTGCTTTTGATAGAATTACTGGTCATGGAAAAAGGGTTCGCCCTGCCGCCGTCCCTTAAAATGCTGCGGGGGTTTAAGAAAACTCCCGGCGCGATGATTTTACTCCTCGCCATGACCCTGGCGTTTGCGCCGGCGGCGGCGCGGGCGGGTAAGGCGGAAAACCTGGCCAGGAAAGGCAACAAGGCTTACGGCAGACAGGATTTTCCGAAGGCCTATGACTGCTATAATAAAGCCCTTGAAAAAGCGCCTAAAGCGGATAAGATATTATTCAACAGGGGCGCGGCATTTTACAGGCTTGAGGATTATCCCGGGGCCGCCCGGGATTTTGAAGACGCCGCCGGGAGTTCAAAAATAAAAAGCCGCGCCGATTACAACGCGGGCAACGCATATTTTCAGCTTTCCGACTTCCCGAAAGCCGTCGAGAACTACCGGAAAGCCATCCTGGCGGACCCCGGCGACCGGAACGCGAAATACAACCTGCAGAAGGCGCTTGAACAGATAAAAAAACAGAAGCAGGACAAGAAAAAGGACAAGCAGGAACAAAAGAAACAGTGCGAACAGAAGGACGAGGACCGGAAGAAACAGGACAAGAAAGGCGACGGCAGGAACGAGAAGGAAAAAAAAGAGAAGGACAAAGAAGAAGCCAGGAAACAGGAAGAGGCCAGGCGCAAAGAGGCCGCCAGACAGCAGGCGGAAAAGCTGCTTGAGCTTATGAAGGAAAAGGAAAAATCCCCAGTCGCCAGGGAAGTGATGAACTCAAGATTTATGAACAAATCGCGGCGGAAGGACCCTCCTTCGGGCAAGGACTGGTAAAAGCAGGGTATAGGGGTTAGGGTAGAGGGTTATGATATTGGAAAGGCACAAAGGATTAGCGAAATAGCGAAGTAGGGAAGTAGTGTATGAGAAAAAATATCAAAATCTGTATCTCCACCCCTGTTCGCTATTCGCTATTGGCTATTCGCTTTTCTTGTGCCTTTGTGCCTCTGCTCCTTTGCGCCTTTGCGCCCTTGTCCCTTTATGCCGAATTCTCGATCTCGGCCGAAGTGGATAGGAAGACCGTGGAAATAACCGACAGCCTTTACCTCACCGTCACGGTCTCCGCTGATTCAGCCAGCGTCCCCGAACCCAAACTGCCCCAGATGACCAATTTCAACGTCTATTCCTCCGGCCGCAGCCAGAACATCTCCATCATAAACGGCAAGATCGCCACCTCGGTCTCTTTCACCTATGTCCTCAGCCCCATGTTCATAGGCAGACAAACGATCCCGCCGATCTCTGTTTTTAACGGAAAGGAAAGAGCCATGACGCAGGAAATAGACGTGCTGGTCGTAAGAACCGCCGCGCCCCGGGATCCCCGCGCGCGTCCGGCTCCGGCGACCAGAACCGCAAGACCGGCAACACAGGCCGAGGTCAACCCCGAAGATCTCCTCTATCTTACGGCCGAAACGGATAAGAACGCCGCTTATCCGAACGAACAGATAACCCTGACCGTCAAGTTCTACACGGCCGTGCCGCTGACTTCCAATCCCCAGTACCTGCCGCCGCAATTCAAGAACCTTATAGCCGAGGATCTGCCCCCGGTAAGAAACGGGGAGACCGTGATAAAAGGCACGCGTTACGCCTACAGCGAGATAAAAACGGCCGTTTTCGGCCATGAAGAAGGCCAGGCCCGGATTAATCCGGCGGTCGTGATAGCGCAACTGCACAGAGAGGCCGTCACGGACTTCTTTGACCCTAATTTTTTCCAGAAATTTATTTCCATGAACGCCGCCCAGGGCGAGAGGCGAGAAATAAAAAGCAATCCGCTGACGCTCGCCATCCTTGCGTTCCCTCCGGGGGCGCCGCCCTCTTTTAAAGGCGCCGCGGGCAGCTTCACCATCTCCGCGGAACTGGACAGGAAAGAGATAAAAACCGGCGAAGCCCTGAACCTCTCCGTAAAAATAAGCGGCAGCGGTAACCTGAAGGTCCTCACTGCTCCGAAGCTTCCCGACATGCCGGACTTCAAGGTCTATGACACGATGAGTTCCCTGGATATTTCCAAGGAGAACGATGTCATAGGCGGAAAGAAAGTTTTCACCACGATCCTGATACCCAGGCGCGAGGGCAGGCAGACCATACCCCCGGTGCGATTTTCTTTTTTTGATCTGGCGGCGAAAGCTTACCGCGAAATAGCCGCCGGGCCGTTTGAGGTCACGGTGCTGAAAGGAGACGGCGAGGGGGCTAACGTCTCCTTTGTCCGCGGGGAGCAGGTCGGCATAACGCCGCTGGCTTCGGACATAAGATACGTAAGCGACAAGGCGGCCCCCCCGCCGGCCGCGGCGCTGGCCAGAAGAATATCGGCGCTTCCGCCGGGCCTGAACCTGATCCCGGTCTTTATCGCCTTTTTGAGCTTCTGGCTCGCGCGCGCAAAAGAGTTCAGGCTCAAGAACCCCCTGTTGTTCAGGTTTAAAAAAGCCAGGAGCGAAGCCGCTTCCGACCTGCTCAACGCCCGGGAAAAGCTTAAAGGAGGGCTCCCGGCGGAGGCGGCCGCCATACTCTACGACTCGCTGCTTGATTATCTCTCGGACAAGTCCGGGCAGAAAGTAAGCGGCCTGACCAGGAAAAAAACGCTCGCGCTTTTAAAGGAGAAATTCCCGGGCGCCGGCGATTACGCGACGGGAGAGATCGAAGACCTCTGGGAAAACCTTGAGGCGCTGCATTTCTCCCCGGACGGGACCCCGCCTGAGCGGGCAAAAGAAATGATCGAGAAATATTTGGTCCTCCTCGACATGCTTGAAAAGGAATTCAGGAAGTAACAGAAATATGCTTCGTATAAAAGTTCCGCTGAAAAACATATTGCCCGCCGTTACGCTGGCGCTGTGGGGCGCGCGGGCGCTCAGCGCCTATGACCGCAGCGTCCTGGCCGAATACAACGACCTGTATAAAAACGGCAATTATCAGTCCGCGCTGGAAGGTTACGCCGATATTATAAGCAAAGAGCCGGCCAATCCCTGCGGTTTCTATAACGCCGGCAACGCTTATTTCCGCATGAATAAACCGGGCCCGGCGATACTTTATTACTCAAAAGCCTGGCGCCTGGACCCGCGCAACGCCGATATCCGCGCCAACCTTGAGTTCGCGCTGAAGCAGACCGGCCAGGCTTTTGTGCCGGACGGCGTGCCGCGGGTCCTGCACTATCTCTATTACTATTTATCCGACGACGAGTTGAAGACCGCGGCCGCCGCCGCCTGGTGGGCGCTGTTTCTGCTGGTCTCTTTTTACTTCTTAAAGCCCAAAAGCGCCGCGGGGACCAGAACCCCGCTTTTAGCCGCGGGCGGGCTGCTGGCGCTGGCGGGGCTTTGGTTCATAGCCAGATCCGTCTCGCCTTTCCGGGACGGGGCGGTGATCACCGGCGAAGCCCCGGCCCGGCTGATGAGCGGGCCCGGGGAAAATTTCAAGGCCTACGCGGCCCTTCCCGAAGCGCGGCTCGTAAAAATACTTGACGACACCGACGACAACTACTACGAGATCGCCATACCGAAAGAAGGCATCAAAGGCTGGGTCAAAAAAACCTCCGCTGAAAAGATCTAACCCGAAAATTGCAGCAATTTTCGGGTTAGATATCACGACATCTTTTCTATAAAACCCCCCTCTTTTGCAAAGAGGGGCGGGGGGAGATTTTTTTGCCTTTGACATTAGACGGGGGATTATTGCTTAATATTAGTGGGGTTATCGGAGGGAGTATTTAAAGGAGCTCCATGAAAATAGCCATCGCCGGCGACCACGCCGGATTTCCGCTTAAAGCCGCGCTGATAAATAAAATAAAACTTCTCGGCCATGAGCCCATAGACCTCGGCACCGGCTCGCCGAACGAATCCGTGGATTACCCCGACTTCGCCGCAAAGGCCGCCAGGGCCGTCCTGGAAGGGAAAGCCCCGAAGGCCATAGTCGTCTGCGGCTCAGGCGTGGGGGCGTGCGTAGCCGCCAACAAGTTCAAGGGCATCAGGGCCGCCGTCTGCCACGACACTTATTCTGCCCATCAGGGAGTTGAGCATGACGATATGAACGTCCTGTGTCTCGGCGCAAGGATAATAGGCCCCGCCCTGGCCGAAGAAATAACGGAGAATTTCATCGAAGCGGCTTTTTCCAGGGAGCCCCGCCACATAAGGCGCCTGGATAAAATAATATCTTTTGAGGAGAGATGAAAATGGTAAAAAACCTATCCGGCGCGGATATGACCCCGGCCGACACGGCGGCGGAAGAACTGCCCGCGGCCGATTACGCCGGCGCAGTCGGCAGGCTTTCAGACTCGGATTTCGTTAAGCGCCTGTGGCAGAAAGACGCCGCTTTATGGAAACGTGAACCGGCCCACACGGCCATTATAAACAATTCGCTCGGCTGGCTGGACGTCCCTTACAGGATGCCGGGCCGAGTCGCCGAAATAGAGCAGTTCGCCGCCCAGATATGCAGGGAAGATTTTTCCGGCGTGGCGCTGCTGGGCATGGGCGGGTCCAGCCTTGCCCCCGAAGTGATAAGGACGGTTTTCCAGGATCCCGAAAAACCGAAGCTTTACGTGATGGACACCACCGACCCCGGCTGGATTCTGAACGTGCGCGAAAAGCTGGATCTTAAAAAAACGCTTTTTATCTTCGCCAGCAAGTCGGGCGGCACGATAGAACCCTCCAGCCAGTTCAGGTACTTCTGGCAGGTCCTCAAAAAAGCGGGCGTAAAAAACCCGGGGGCCAATTTCGCGGCTATAACCGATCCCGGCACGGGGCTTGAAAAACTGGCCGTGGAAAAGAAATTCCGCAGGATCTTCCTGAATTTTCCGGACATCGGCGGGCGCTTTTCCGCGCTTTCATACTTCGGGCTGGTGCCGGCCGCTTTATGCGGCGCCGATATCGGGAAATTGCTGGAGCGGGCTGGGGCGATGGCCGATAAATGCAAAGAGCCCGACATCATGAAAAACCCCGGCGCGCTGCTGGGCGCGCTTATAAGCGCCCTGGCCGCCGCGGGGCGCGACAAACTTACCCTGCTGATGCCCAAAAAGCTG
>JACQYT010000096.1 GCA_016208085.1 Elusimicrobiota bacterium
AGGTTTATCTAAGGGACTCCAGGGGAATTTTTAAAATGTCTCGTGTTGTCACTCTCACGAAAAAGCAAGAACTGATTTTGAGGGCCATAGATAAGAAACTCATCAAGTTGTAATGAGTAAAAATCGCCCGGAATTCAGGTGTTATAATATTCGTGTTCTGCCCGGTTGCGAGTTATTTATGCAAAACCCGGCAGACCCCGCACTTCAGCGGGACCCCTTCCGGGGGTTTACCCACAGGTGGACACCGCATTGCGGTTTCCCCTACCTTTCAGAAAAAGCGCGGGGCGGGTCCGGGCCGCGTTGCGCGCGGAGGGATTTAAGAGCATGCTTTTGGGAAAATTGTTATCGGGTTTAATGACCATCGTTCTTATATGGGGTCTGTATTCGCTGATGATAGCGTTTTTTCCGGTTTTTTCCCGAAGTTGTTTCAGGACGGGCAGGCGGCTGCCCGGCCGCAGCCTGCTCAACGGCGGAGCGTTATTCGGCGGCTCCCTGGCCGTCCTGTTCTGCCTGCTTTTTTTAACCCGCGGGGCCGGCGGCGTCGGCATCGGCGGGATATTCCTTATCTTCCAGATAGCCGGCCTGGCGGTGGGGCTTGTGGCGCTGGGGGGATTGCTCGGGTTTATCGATACTGAAAAAAAACCGTACGGCGCGCTTGCATTGGGTATGGCGATGCTCTGGATCGTGCGGATGTTCTCTGAAGGCGTTTCGAATATACTGTGCCTGCTGATAGGAATATACGGCGTCGGAGCTATAATCCTTTATTTCCGGGGGCAGGCTCCCGAAGCCCCGCGCTCGGAAACGCTTACCGGCATGACGGCGCAGCCGCCTCCCGCGGCGGCGCCGGAACAGAAACCCGGGGCGCCGGAGAAAAAGTATCCCTGAGTTTATGGGCCGAGGTGATTCTCTATGATTTCTTTTACGACCGTCAGTGAAAAATTCAACCTGGACCTGGAGCCGAACTTCTCGGAATTGCTCGGCGATTATATTTTAAAGAAATCAGGCACACAGGCATCCGCCGCCCAGCAGGATTGCATGTCGCGCCGGCTGAAATCCAATAAGCTTTCTTTGATTGGGTTGAAAGATTTGTTGGCCGGGCTGTCGGTAAAAGCGAGCTGGTGCGGAGAGCCGTCCCTGAAGCAGGGAGAACAGTTAAATCTTACTCATCTGGAGTCGCCGGATTGCGCCATGTCGCAGGGCTACACTCTTCTGAAAGCCATGTTCAATCAATTCGCGCCTAACGATATGTTCAGGGTCGCCTGGTCGTATATCGCGGAAGACGCCGAAAGAAAATACGGTGTTTTGTTCATCGAGAGACAGCGGGAGGAGCAAAAACAGGAAGAGAGCGCCATATATGAATTCTGGTCGTTTATTTATGTCAACTCACAGGACCGCATCACGCACTACGCTCATCACCTGGATCATTTCGTGCTCGAGAAAAGTCTTCGGATGCAGCTCGTGTTTATGGGGTTCGGCAACACGGGAAACCTTATTGCACAATGTAATCGGGATGCGAACCCGATGTTGATGTTCAAATTCAAGAACATCTTTAACAGCATTATCAATCCGCTTTATACATTCGTTCAGGACGGTCCCGGGCCGGGCGCTAACAGGACCGCGCCCTGATCGCGCGTGGGAGGCCGGCTGAAGCGCCACAAGGTCAATAATTCAACAGCCCGCCCCAGATTTAAAAAACCGTCCGCCTGACCTGCCTGCCGGTAGGCAGGGGCGGACGGTTTTCTTTTAACCGGGATTTTTGCCGCGCCGATTTTTTACTCCCGGCTGAAGCGTTCGTGGTAGGCGAAAATTATCGTGCCGCCTTTAAGCGTGTCTATCAGCTTTGTCCGCACCGACAGCTCTACGGCCGGGCAGCCCCAGCTGCGGCCGAGGGGAACTACGGAGGGGTTCACGTACTGCGCGCCGTGTATTACTATGGCGCGGGCCAAAGCGTTGCTGTTGGCGGAGCTGAGGCCGTGAAGCTTCAGCGAATAACCGTGCTGGCCGTCATAGGCGCTTCCGGTCCTGAAAAATCCGAGCGAAGTGGCGTGCGTGCCGTCATCATTTGAAAAGACAGTGGCGTAGCCTGTGTGCTTGGGGTCCGACCCCTTGCCGTGCGCTGCCAGGAACCGCTCCACGGCGCCGGTGCGCATATTGATGATATAAAATCTTTTGTTGTTCGCGTTTTGTGTGTAATCTATCACCGACAGGTAGCCGGAATTGGGGATGCCGGCCAAGTTGGCCTTGTAATAACGCAGCGCCGCCGCCAGGGGCTTGGCCGGGACGATATGGCCGGGGTCCACATAGACGAATTCGTCTCCGGCGCGGGCTTCGGCGGCCGGGACGGGCGTTGCCGGCCCGGCCGGGCTTACCGCCGCGTCCAGGCTTTCGTAATTGCCGAGCAGGTCTTCCAGGGCGGAATTCTGCGCCGAGGCCGCGCCGCCAAAGCAAAGGGCCGCCAGGACCGCCGCCGAAGAGATTAGCAATTGCCTGTTCATGAGATATTATTGCTGATGCGCGGCTTTCCGGCTAGTGTCAAAAGGTCCTGAATCCATTAGGCCCTTTAGCCCCCGGCAACATATAGATACACTACTTGTAATGGAGCTTTCCATTTCCCGGCGGTAAAAGACCGAAGGGCCCAGAAGGGCCTATGCCCGCGCCGGGAAATTAAGCGTTTATAAGGCCTAGCCGCGCGTAGGACAAAAAACTTCGGGAAAATGGGCTATTCGCCTCTGACGAAAATCCCGCCCGCGCGCTATACTATTTGCATGACGATCCTTAAACAGCTATCCAAACTCAGTTTGGCCGCAGTTTCACTCTCGCTTTTCTCCGCCTCCGGAGCAAAAGCCGCCGAGCTCTCTTTCGATGGAATGGACCGCGGGGCCGGCCTGGCCGCCGCGATGCAGGAACTGAAAGACCGGGCCGCAACCGGGGACGACAGCCGCGCCCCCGTTCCGTCCACCACCACCCAATCCAACGAGCTGACCAACTTTTTTGACCATCTCAAGGACGGCGCGCTGGACAGCCTCTGCAAAAAGGCGGAGATAAAGCTCAATAAAGACTTCAAACTCGTTGAGGTCATAGGCATAGACGGCGGGCTCAAGCGACGTCTTAAAGCTTTTCCCGACAAGCGGCTGGCCCTGCTGGACGAGATCAATCTTAAGCTCAGTGTCTCTTTCGGGACCGAAGTGCTGCAAGTGCCCAATGTCGGCTCTTTGAACATAGGTATAAGCGGCGGCGTGGAAGGCAAGTCGGTCGTCGTCCGCCCGCTGGACAGCACCAGGTACTGCAAGGAACTGGACACCCTGATAAAGCTCTACGAGGTAAAGACCGTCCTTCCCGTAACCGCCAAGCGCATAAATAAGATGGAAAAGGGCGAGATCTGGAAGCTGCCAGTGACGGTCCACTACAGCATCAGCGCCGGAATAGGCACCATGATCAGCGAAGTGGTCAATGTCTCTATCGGGGCCGGCTATACCAGAGCGAAAAAGCCTTCCGTCAGCCTGTATAAGATGGATGAGAATAATTTAAGGCTGCGCCTGAGGCTGGACTATGTGAAGGTGAAAAGCGTCGGCGTCTCGGCCAACACGGTCGAGGTCCCGGTCGGCGACATAGGCCTGATCAGCGGTGAGAACCTGATAGCCACCACGGTCAACCGGGAACTGGCCAAAGAAATAAATAAGATGATAGCCTTCAAGTTGGCCTACAGCCATGCAATGACCAGCGGCCAGAAGCTGCTGCTTGAGTTCTACCTTGACCCCAATAACGCCGAACAGGTGGACAGGCTGGCGGAGTTTCTGCAGGGCGATTTCAACACTATCCGCAAGTTCATCGCGATGGGGCTGAAGTTCAACACCTTCTCCGAAGAGGCCAGCGGCCAGGCCGGCGTGGGCGAGATAGAGGAACTGGCGGACCAGGCCGGTTCCGAGCTGAACGCGACCTCCACTTTCGCCGGTTCCGACCACTATAACGGGAACAGCAATAACTTTAATATCAACATACCGGTCATACATAATCACCAGAACAGCTGGGCCTCCAGCTATCACCGCTACCAATCGCTTAACAACGACGGCGCCACCATCCATGTCCGGCAGCGGACCCGCGTCTCCAACGGCGATACAATCAACATCCCTTTAATCGGGACGGTGGTCAAGTATAATTCGCAGCAGCATATCTATGCGGTCAACAAGGAAGCCGCCGGCGGCGAAGTCTCAAGGCCCGTGCTGCTTTACCAGAAGTACGAAGGCTTTCTGCGGCAGGGCGATTCGACGGCACGCGGGATGATAGACGACGCCAATAACGTGCTGAAATACGCCGGCAGGCAGGGCAACGGCGTTGACATGAGCAACACACTTCCCTCGGCGGCTATCTTCCCGCCGCTGCCGCCCCAGGAATACACCAATCAGAACAACGACTACATGCAATCCGACCCTGTAAAGACCTATAAAGCGGCCGTAATGTCCTTTAAGCTGGTATTCGCCCAAACAGCGGTGCAGGACATCATCTTCGCGCCGGCCCAACTGATAATGAAATCCTTTATGAACGTGATGCGCGAGACCGAAGCCGCGATCATAGACAAGGTCATGGACCTGTTCACGATAAATGAAAAGGGTAAAGTGGATTATGATTATAAGGCCGTGATCAAGCGCCTGGACGTGAGTCCATTCCCCGACAATAACAATAACGGCCAACCGACCCCGCTGGACATAGTCAGAAACCTGGCCTACGCGGCGACAAAGTTCATTGAAAGGATAGTCAGCGTCAGGGACGAATCCGACTTGAAAGCTCAGTCGGAGCGGCTGGCCAAGGTGGCCTCAAGCGGCGAGATGAAATACGAGGATTTCCTGAAAGTGGTCATCCAGATGGTGGATGTGAAGGATATTTCTTCCGAGATTTACATCCACACCGACAAGCGCGTCAAGGACGAAGAGGACGTGACCCAGACCTACAGCATGTTCAACAACCGCGACAACGGCTTTGACAGCACAATAGCCGACGTGACCCAGATGCGGGAGCGCTTCAATGACCCCGGCGATCTGACGGACTGAGGCGGCCAAGGTTTAAGGAAACGTCACGAAGTGAGCGCCCTCCGGGGGACCGGAGGGCGTTTTATTTGTGTTTCAAGCCAAAATCAACGCGACGTTATGCTGTCTGGGTGGTCTGATAGGATATTTGTGTGGATAATAGGAGGGATAAAATATGACAAAGGATAAAAATATCAAGTCTTTTATGCCCGCTGAAGTGATTGAAAACAAGGGGGGAAAGGTAGCAGGCACCTTTTCTTTATCCTCCGGGCCTTAGGAGCCTCCGCAGAATAACTTGGACATCTGGAGGCACAGCCTTGAGTCGGATGCAAGGCGCGACGACGATAGTGTAGCAGCGCTACATTGAGGAGGAGCAACGCAGCAGCCGGCCAAAGATGTGCCTTCAAGTTATTCTGCGGAGGCTCCTTAGCTCTATTATTAGCTTGCTTTTGACTGCCTGGGAAATCTCCCATAGGGTATGGAGAGTGAGATTTTGCCCGCCCCGCTCTATCCGGGAGATAGTCTGCTGTTTCGTCCCCAGTTTCCTTGCCAGTTGAACCTGAGACATATGAGCGCGCTCGCGCGCCAAGGCAATCTGAACAGCTAAACGCGCTTCAATGTCCGCCTCTTCAAAGGCTTTCCGAAAACCGGGATCTTTTAGATCCTTTCTCAATACCTCGTTTAACGGAATCCCGGCTTGAATTTTTTTCTTCATATCGTTAGTCCCCCTTCCTTCTTAACCAGTTCGCGAATGTCCGCTTGGAACGTTCAATCTCGGACTTCGGCGCCACCTGCGTCTTCTTCAAGAAAGCATTGGTTATCAAAATTGTTTTACCACAAATCACATAAAGAAACCGGTGTTGATGATGCTCTATCGCAGGGCGAAGCTCACGGACATTCCTTTCCAACACATCGGCATAAGGCCTTGGTAAATTCGGTCCGTACTCCTGTAATAATGTAAGCCATTTCTTTGCTTTCGCCTCATGTTTTCTATTTAGGCTTTTAAGATAGTCTAAAGGCTGGCTGCATCCGTTTTCGTCCTGGTAGAATACGACTGTATAATCCATAATATTAGTATACAGCATATACGCTGTTTTGTCAAGGGGGAAAGCAGGCGCCTTTTCCGGGTGTCTTTTTCCGCAGTGGAACTTCGTGATTATAAGTTGGCTGCGACCTTGGGGGTGGGGATGGATTTATCATCTGGGTTGGAATAAATATACAAAAAATAGCTGACCAAAAGGCCAGCCGGGGGGCGGCGGGGGTTTGCTGGTGCACGCCTTTCCGGCTTTCGGCCAAACTGTTGGAGCGAACCGCTATCATTCGGCGGCGGCGAGGACCGTATGTTCAAGCCGTCCGCCTAAAGCGGACGGCACGTTCCACAGCCGGCGGAAACGGCTTGGCCGCTTCCCCATAAAGCCGGTCCCGGCGTGCGAGCGGCAAAACCCCGCCGGCACCCCGACCAATTATACAATAAGCGTTAGTATTGGAAAAAATCAGTGTTTTATCTTTGAGTCCACGCCGAAGATGTGGGAGATCAGGGCGGCCCGGGCCCACATGCCGTTGCGCTCCTGGCGCCAGAAAACGGCGCGCGGGTCTTCGTCCACCGAAACCTCTATCTCGTGGCGCCGCGGGAGCGGGTGCATGATAACGCAGGTCTTCTTAATGACCTTTAGATGTTCATGTTTGAAATAAAAAGGGGAATAATCCACTTTTTTTGACTCGCCGGACTTGTCGTGCTCGTCCTGGATGCGGGTCATGTAAATAGCGTCCGCGCCGTCCATCACCGATGAAAAATCCCCGGTCTCGGTATACGGCATCTTGTGCCGCTTTAAAAACTCCAGGATGTCCTGTTCCATCCGGAACTGCTCCGGGGACACGAAGGCCAGCTTTATGTTCTTATAGTTTTTCATCAGGTAAGTGAGCGAACGTACGGTTCTGCCGCGCTTTAAATCTCCGACCATCACTATCGTTTTATTGTCCATCTCGCCGTTAAAACTCCTGTAAAGCGTGTAGGTGTCAAGCAACGCCTGGGTCGGGTGCTGGTCCTTGCCCGAGCCGCCGTTTATGATCGGCACCGGCCTGTTGGTGCGGTTCATCAACCAGGCCGTTTTCTCCACGAAACCGGGCGCCGGATGCCGCATGATTATTAGGTCGACGTAGCTTGAGAACGTGCGCACGGTGTCCTCGGGGCTTTCGCCCTTCACTTCGGAGGAAGTGGAGGTGTCGCGTATCTCGGAGATCTTTATCCCCAGGATATGACAGGCGTTCAGAAAAGAAAGGAAAGTTCTGGTGGACGGCTGGACGAAATAAAGCATCGCCCGCCTGTCGGACAAAAGGTTGGAGACGAAGTCCATGCCTTCTTTATGCTGCGTCAGCGTCCTTAAAGCCTCGGCCGTCTTAAAAAGATTGGTCAGGATCTCGCGGTTGAACTGCTGGGCGAAAAGGCAGTCGTAAAGACGGCCCTCTTTGGCGAAAAAAGGCAACTTTTCCGAGATTTCTTTTGAGTAAAACTCGTCCCAATTGGCGTTTATGCTGGTCATCACCGGGGTTCTTTCCATTTTACCGCCTTGTGCGTTATCCCTCGCCGACCCTGTGCCGGGAAAAAGTCAGTTGGAAGCGTCCTGTTCCGGAAGCGGCGGCGGGGGGATGGTCCGGGGCATAGCGACGGCGCCCGCCGCGCCGGGGCCGCTGTCCCAGCCACCGGGCTTTTCCACTAGGTCCACCAGCCTCAGGTTCCCCAGGCCGTCCACTTTGACCCGCGCGACGAATTTGCCGCTGTTCCAGTTCTTCCGCTGGTCGTCCTCGCTGACGAAATATTTTTCTATGCCGTAGCGCAGCTGGGGGCCGCCCCAGCGGCCCTGCCTTTGGCCGCGGACCCAGAGCTTCCCGTCGGAGGCCGGCTTTTCCTCCGCGCAGGCCTGGGACCCGTACACCGGTAATTCCTGTCCGCCCGCGCTGACCGTCCTGCCCGTCGGCGACAGGTGCACGTGGACGGGGTCTTTCCGTTCCGCCAGGACCCTTTCGC
This sequence comes from Elusimicrobiota bacterium, assembly GCA_016208085.1. Lineage (GTDB taxonomy): Bacteria > Elusimicrobiota > Elusimicrobia > Elusimicrobiales > UBA9959 > JAHJSU01. Next base: position 8,047 of record JACQYT010000096.1, read on the forward strand.
AATTGGTTCCCTTCGGGGTGGCGATTTCGTACCTGAGCGCCAGGTAGGTGCCGCTCAGCAGGTCCCGCGGATCCACCGGGAGCGTGTCCAGGCAGAACTCGGCCACGGACCGGGACGAGAAAGAGAAAAGCCAGCCGGCCCAGGCGACGAAGAAAGCGAGCTGCAGGATGATCACGAGGCGGAGCTTGTTATTCATGCTGCCTCCTGGCGTTGGCGGCTTCTATCAGCGATTTTCGTGTTTTGTTCAGGAAATAAGCCAGGGCGCCCAGCACCAGCCCGCTGACGATGAAAGCCATGCCGGTCTTCATCAGCGTTCCGAAGATATCCATGAACCGGGTGATGATGATAAGAAAGATGACGGCGACCCCGCCGTTGATGCGTTTCTCGTCCGATTCCATCGAGCCGGAAACGATCAGGCCGAGCCCCGAGAGGATGATAAGAGCATTCGCTATAACCGCTATAGGCTTGGCCCCGGCCTCGGTGGCTCCGAACATCAAGAAGGCGGAGACCATCGAGATGAGCAGCAGGGCTTTGGCCGCCCAGTCTGCGGTCTTTCCGCTCCCTCCGGCTTTGACCGGCCTTAACACCGTCAGGGCCACGGCCACGGCGAAAATGATCAAGGCCGCGACGACTCCGGAGGGGGAATCCTCCCCGCGCGGCGCATAGGAAGGCTTGTAGTGCCAGAAGAACGTCATGCCGTAGACCACGGCGAACCAGGCGAGCATGGGCAGTCGCCCCGGCCCTTCGCCGATGGAGCTGATGCCCAGCCACAGTACCGTCAGCGACGCGGCCGCCAGCAGAATGAACGCCGGGCTGTGCAGCTGGAAGAAGGTGGGGCTCACCAGCGCTATGAAGAGCCATATCAGCGTTCCGCCAGCGACCCTGTCGCGCCAGGCGAAGGCCTTGAGGCGCGCGAAATATACCCAGAACAGCGCGCAGAATACGAGAAGCACGGCCAGCCAATGCGTCCAGGGAAAAGCAAAGTCCCCGGAAGTGAACCGCCACTCGACCAGCGAGAACATATTGTTCGGCCGGAAAGCCCCGAAGTAAGCCACGCCGAGGAGCAGGACCATAGACAGCGCCGCTGCGATCCTGCGCCCGGTGAAGAAGGCCAGCGGCAGGGAAATCAGCGCCCAGGCGGCGAACGGCTTGACCGGGTCGCCGGAGAGCTGGAATACCTGCGCGTAGAGGCCTATGCCGATGGGTGGCATGAAGAACCAGATCACCTCGGCCGGGATGCCGACCGCGGGCTTGTCCTCCCAGCGTATCGCCGCCTCGGCGACGGCGGCGTAGGCCGCCAGGAAAACCGCTACCTTCGCGATAGCGCCTATCTTGTCCCAGTTGTGCGCGATTATAAGGGAGAGGCCGCCGGCGATGAAAATGCCGGCTATGATGCTTATCCAGTGCGCCGCTTTGAACGAGGCGAACAGGCGCTGCGCGTAGATGTTTTCATACAGCGCGTCCGCTTGCTGCGGGGTTATAGTCCCCGATGCGGCGGCCGCCGCGAGGTCCCGCTTAAGGCGCTTGTAATAGGAGGCCATTCAACTCGTCCCTATTTCTTCTTCGTATCGTCGTCCCTGACGATCTTCATGCCGCCGGTCATCAGGCTGCCTATGAAAGCGGAAAGCATATTATTGCCGCCGCCGTCCGCGCCGCTGTTCACCACGACGTCCGGGGTTATCTTCACCTTGCCGTTGGAAACCTGTTTCATCACTTCTATCACGGACATCGGGGCCTGCCCGAGCGCCAGCGCCTGTTTGGTGTAGGCTTCAGCGGTCGCCTGCCCGATGGCGCGTATCTTTTCGCCCTCGGCCCGGCCTACGGCTTCAATGCCGGCGGCTATGCCTTCCTGCTCAAGCTTCGTGCTCTGCCCTTTGCCCTCGGCCAGGGTTATGGACTGCTGCTTCTGCTGGGTCGCTATCTGCACGTCTATCTCCGCCCTCACGAGATTGGGCTGCAAATCCGCCTGGGCTTTGGTCTTTTCCATTTCTTTGCGGCGGCCCTCGGCTTCCTGCTGCGCGTCGAACATGGATTTTTGCTGGGTGGCGACCACCTTGTTGGTCAGCGTCTGCATCAGCCTTTCCGGCAGCTTTATCTGGCAGATCAGCACGCTGACGCATTCCACGTAATATTTTTCAAGCTCCTCCATTATATGCTGCTCGGCCTTACGCTGCTGCTCGTGACGGTCCTGCATGAACATCATCGCCTCGGAAGAGGAGGCCTGGTTTCTGAACGAACTGTCCACCAGCGGGTGAATGACCGCCTCTATCAGGTTGTTGATGGTGCCGATCCTGGCCACCATGTGCGGCGCCTGCTGCGGCTGGACCCGCAGTATGACCTTTACTTCCACGGTCATCTCAAAACCGTCTTTTGAGACGATGGCCAGCGGGTCGAAAACCATCGGCACCCGCGTATCCGACTTCTGCTCCGCCCAGTCTATCGTGATGTTGGTGGTGGGGATTATATGCGGAGTGAAGGCCAGCTTGTTCAGATAATAGGTGCCGGGGCCCAGCACTTCGCGCTGTATGCCGCGGTAGCCCGGCTCCACCACATAACGCTCCACGCCGACCTTTATCGGGTCCGGGGAGCCCGGCTGGGGTTTCGGAAGAATCGAAATCGGGTCCTTGCCGACGTTGGAAACTATTACCGCCACCTCGCCACGCTGCACCATCAGCACGTCGTCTAAGGTTGCGTCGAACATCAGCGGGTTTATATAGAAAGTGCCTGGCTTCAGGAAGTCAAACTGCGGGCCGCGCTGGCCGGCGTTGGCAAGAAAGGCCGCCGAATCCTGGAATTCGCCGGTGTTGCTGACGCTCCTGGCCACGTATTCGCCCAGCGGCAGTTGTTCGCCGTCGCGGGCGGTGACCAGCCCCACTTTTTTGGTCGGGATCACGGTGGCGTCTTTTATGACGACGTTGAACAGTTTTGAGTTTATCCGGTAGGAGCCCGGCAAAAGGATATCTATCTGCGGACCCTTCTGCCCGCCGTTCTCAAGGAAGGCCTGGCCGTTCTGGAAATTATCATGCCCCGCCGTTTTCTTGCCCAGCAGCCGCCCCGGGGCTATGGGCTGGCCGTCGGTTGCCACGGCTACGCCTATCTGGTTGTTCGGGATCCTGATTATCGGGGCCTTTGCCACTTTGAAAAGGTAAGGGTTGATCCTGTAAAGCCCGGGCGGCAGCAACTGGACCTGGGGACCCTTGTTCCCGCCGTTCCGCAGGAAGACCTCGCCTTCCTGGAAGAGATCGTGTCCTTCAATAACCCCGCCGAAGATCTTTCCCGGGGCTACCGGCAGGCCGTCTATGGATTCCACGAGGCCCACTTCGTTCTCGCCGATAGTCGTCATCGGATGTTTTTCAACGCGGTAAAGGAAAGGGATCAGCAGGTGAAGGCCCGGCGGCAGGATCCTGGCCTGTATGCCGACTTCGTCCGGCATGGCGGCCACGCGGCCGCGGGGCATATTCTTTCCCAGCCAGCGCCGCTCTAAAACGGCAATCTGCGCTCCGCCCACCACGACGAAAGCGTTATAAAGAATGATAAAGACAAATAATATAAGGAATGCGGCCAGTATGGTCGTGCCCCCGCTGGCATTCAGTGCGTCCAGCAGCGCGGAAATATTGAGCATAAGAACCTCCGTTACCCCGAAAATACCGCTGAACTTATTCTAGCTTATTTTACCCCCCGGAATAAAAATCCTTTTTAGATTGTTCTGGGCGGGGATGTTTTATAGAATCTAACTGGATGAAAGGCCTTATTCAGGACAAAGTTTCAAAGGTGTTTATTTTCGCGGGCGCGGCGCTGGCGGTGTCGGCGGTTTTTCTGCCGGTGATAAACCCGGACCTGTTCTGGCACCTGTCGGCGGGCCGGTATATGTTTGAACATCTCGCCGTGCCGCGCGCCGATTTTCTTTCCTGGACGATGCACGGCCGCCCCTGGCTGGATTTTGAGTGGCTGGCCCAGCTTATCTACTACGGGCTGTTCCTGAAAGGGGGGATGGCGGCGCTTTTCGCGTTCAAGGCCCTCATTCTGGCCCTCGCTGTTTTCGCGTTTTTTAAAATAATAAAACTTCACCGGTCCGAAGATTCCGCTTTTTTTCTGCTGCCGTTATTCGCGGCCGGCCTTGTGACCAATTCCGACCTGCGGCCGGAGAACTTTTCAGTGCTGTTCTTCGTCCTGGTTTTCCGGCGGCTTGAGGTGATAAGGCTTAACCCATCTTACAGGCCGTTCGCCGCGGAACTGGCCTGGGCCGCGGCATTTTTCGCTTTCTGGACGAACCTGCACGCCGGGTACCTTTACGGCGCCGTACTTATAGCGTTTTATGCGGCCGGAAGTTTTTTTGAGGAAGCGCTGCCTTTCATATACGGCCATAAATCCCGTATCCCCTTAGGCAAATGGGCGCAGTACCTTAAACTCCTGGCAGCGGGGGGCGCCGCAAGCCTGATAAACCCGTACGGGGCGCGGCTCTATGAGGTCATAGCCAATCACCTGCGGTACACAGACGTCCTGCAGGAATATATACAGGAATGGAAGCCGTTCGATCTGACCAATATCTACCAGTGGCCCTACCTGGCGCTTATGGGGCTGGCTTTCGGCCTGACGCTTTACAGGTTCTTAAAGACCAGGACCATGGTCTACGAGCATCTTATCGCGCTGCTGTTCTTTGCTTATTTCTCCTCAAATCACGCGCGCCACACGCCGTTTTTCTCGGTCACCGCGGCCGTCTGCCTGGCTGCGCTGCCGCTCTCCGCCGTTATGCGCCCCGTCCTTCGGGTGGTTTTTAAAATCTCCGTCATAGCCGTTTTCGCCGTTTATTACAGGACTTTTGTCTGGAGCCAGTATTCCGGCGTCGCGCGGTTCAATAATTATTCCGAAGGCCTGGCCGGATTTCTGCGGCACAACGCCGACCGCCTGGCCGGGCTTAAGATGTTCAACTACTGGGGCTGGGGCGGCTACCTCGGCTTCGCGCTTTCTCCACGGTACAGGGTGTTCGCGGACGGCAGATATATTTTCCACGAGTTTCTGGAAGAAATGGAAAATTCCCGGAACAGTCCGTCGGTCTGGGAAAATTTCAATCGCAAGTACGGCTTTGAGCTGATGGTGCTGAACAGGGATAAGACCAAAATAACGGTCAAACAGCGCCTTAAAAGCGGCCGCGAAATAATTTCCCGGCGTCCCGCCTATCTCTTTTACCTGCCCAAAAAAGACTGGGCGGTCGTCTATTGGGATATAAAGACCCTCGTCCTGGTGAAGCGGGACGCCGCGGACGCGGCCTGGCTGGCCGGCAATGAATATAAGGTATTAAGACCGGACGACATGAACAATGTCGCGGCCGCCGCGCTTGACGGCGAGATAAGAATGGGCGAGATAAACGGGGAAGCGCAAAGGTTAATGGGCCGGGCCGACGCCCCCGGACCGGCAAAGAACTATCTGGCGGACTGGCTGAAGCTTCTGGAAAATCTCTGCAAGGAAAAGAACGCCAAATGCAAACCTTAGGAGCCTCCGCATACTTTGTGTCAGAAAAATTCTTCGGAGGTTTGCCGAAAGAATGTCAAAATAGCCGCGCACTACCCTGGGCGAAATGCCGGCTTCCCTGGCCACATTGGCGTAATTACCTGAATTCCGCCTGATTTGTGTACACAACACTTTACAATTTCAGCAACTTCTTGTCGATGGTCTTCAAAATTAGTTCCTGTTTTTTTGTGAGCGTTACAACACGAGACAGTGTGAAACCTTTTTTAAAATCCCGCAGGCAACAGGATCCGGCGACAGATAATGCGGGGGAAGAAGGCCGGAAACCATAATATTTTCCAGGCTGAAGCCTTCCGTTTCCATGTGGGCCTTTCAGGATGAAGTTCGAACCTACTTCGCGCAACATCCCGAGGAAACTTTATAAATTCCGCTTTTCCGGTCGTTCCCCGCGCTCCAGGGCGATTACCGCGAGATGCCGCACGGTCCGCAGGCTCGCCCACTCGCCGGCCCATTGGTGGGCCGGCTCCGGGCTCGCTCTGCTCCAGCGGAAACAGAGTTGTTTTTCATCTCATCACCCCCGGTTGCGCGGCCGGTTGGTCCCAACAGGCCTTCCCCGCCCGCTCCCGGCTTCGCCGTATAAATCGGAAAATTATCGCCCGCGCCCACTACAAAAAAAAGATCACAAAGACTTCAGAATTGTTGTCATATAAGTTCAGGCTTAGGAATTTCAATGTTTGCTGTAGCGGTCGCATTCATGCGACGAATTTGTGCGATAAATCGCACCGCTACAAAAGTTGCCCCCGAAGGGGGCCTAATTTAATACTATAGGAATTTCCTTTTTTGACAGTCGTAAGCCGTAA